>DASYNU010000247.1:0-47558 GCA_036008345.1 Bryobacteraceae bacterium | reverse complement strand
CGCATTGAGTGGATGAAGAACGCGCGCCGCAACATCGCCATCACCACCGACATCATCGTCGGATTTCCGGGAGAAACCGAGCAGGAGTTCCACCAGACACTTTCGCTGCTCGAAGAAGTACAATACGATTCGTTGTTCAATTTCAAATATTCGCGCCGGCCCAACACGCCCGCGCTCGCGCTGGAGGATCAAATCCCGGAGGAGGAAAAGACCCGGCGTCTCACCATCCTTCAGGAAATGCAGCGCGCCATTCAGATCCGCCGGAACTCCGCGCTGGTCGGGACCGTTGAGGAGGCCTTCGTGGAAGGCTATAATCAGGCCACGGGTCAATGGATTGGTAGAACCACTCAAAATCGGCCGCTCAACTTCGTTCATCCGGAGTTTCCCGGCCCACGCGATGGAGCCACTCTTACGGGAAAGTTTTCAAACGTCCGGGTCACGCGTGCAGGTCCAAACTCGTTGGCCGGCGAGCGAGTGAATTGAGTCTAGTCGCAAAGGGGGACCGTATGGAAGTCGAAATGAAAATCCGAGGATTGATGATGGATCCCGTTACCAATATGCCCATCGTTGTGCTGAAGGACATCAATGGCAACGCCATCTTGCCGATCTGGGTCGGAATCTACGAGGCTAATGCTATCGCCCTCGAGATCGAAAAAGTTTCGACACCGCGGCCCATGACGCACGACCTCATCAAGACCCTACTGCTGGGCCTGGGGACCGGTATTCGTAAAGTTGTCGTCAGCGAACTAAGGGACGACACCTTCTACGCAGTAATCTGCTTGGATAAAGACGGTGACTTGATCAGCGTGGATTCCCGGCCCAGTGACGCGCTAGCCCTCGCACTTCGCCTGGATTGTCCCATCTATGTCGAGGAAGCGGTGCTAAAGAATTCCAAGTCATCCAACGCCGCCACCGACAAAATTAACAACGAAGAGCTGCGCCGCTGGCTGGAGAGCCTGAACGACGAAGACCTCGGCCGTTACAAGATGTAAACATTTGCGTCCATTCGCGTTAATTCGCGGCCAAAATTTCCACCCAACCATTTTCAACCCCCATCGTCTATATGGATGTAATGAGACGCGGAGCCAAATTAAGTTCGGGGGTGCTGCTCACGGCGGCCATGCTGATCGGCATGTTCCAAGCCACTGCCTCCCCGCGGGTTCAACGCTTCCTGGCTTATTATGCGGCGGTAGAAAAAGCGGACGCTCCCTTGGACTTCTGGGAGCGTGTCGCCACTAGTTTTGTACTCACGCAGGCCGAAGCGCGGAAGTCCAGCACGCTAGCTACTTGCTCGCGGACGTCTTCGCTTTAGGTCTGTGCGGCGCCGGTGGCGCGCTTTGTTTCGGCCAGCCGTGCAGATCGTCCTTCTCGACGTTGAACACCACCATCAGAGGACTCGCGGTGTAGCTCTGCGGTACTCCTTCGAAAGTCAACTCGGTGCCCGGCTCAACTTTACCCGGAAGAGCTACTTCTAATTTCAACGTTACGTCCGCGGCGGTTGCATCACCCGTGCCGCCATCCTCCATTGCCAACAGGATCGTTTTCGGCTTGATCGCTGGTTCCAGTTTTACAACCTTACCCTTCAGGGTATTTACCTTTGCGTCTTTCATACCCTTCTCGAAGTAATCCGCCCCCGTGGGACCCGTTAGTGCTTCCTTGATGCTTTTCCACAGCGCCAGATCCGGATGCTCACTGGCGAACTTAGCTTCGCCGGCAACCTCAGCTTCGGCGCCCTCCTTGGCGATTTCAGCCTTGCTCTTGATGTGGAAACCCTCGGGCGGATTCGGCGCAGCCTTCGCGGCCGCCAGTAGATCGGTAAAGCCCTGGGTGTTTCCGTGATAGATTTTGAACATGTTTTGCACTTCGCCCTGGACCGCCTGGCGCTGCGGAGCGCCCAGCCCTCCCGGACCGTCATACGCCGCCGCGCGCGCGTAGTAGAACAGTGCAGCCGAGTTGTTCTTCTTGCTCGCTAGAGCGAAACCAAGCATGTAATCGGCCTCGCTGTAGTTTGGATTAAGCTCGAGCGTTTTCCTCAATTCGGCTTCGGCACCATCAAAATTCTTCCGTTGAACCGCAATGAAACCAAGAGTCAGATGCGAGAGCTGCTCGATGTCGGGCCGCAACTTCGCCCACTGGTCCGCAGCCACTCCGGGTGGAGCAGTGTCGATGTTAGCCACCAGCGCTTTGCCGGCTTGTTCGCCATCGTCCAGCGCCGAGGTCTGGTGATCGGCTCCATACAGGGTGCGCGTCAGGAACATCGTGTAGTAGAGCGCGTTGAAGTCCTTCGGATCATCCGCCAGCATCTGCTTGGCAACGCCGACCGCCTCTTTGGGCTGGTTCAGCGCCACGTAAGTAGTTAGGAAGAACTGATGCCGCTCCTGTTTATAATCTGTCTGCGGATACTGCTTCTCCCATTGCTGCAGCTTGTCCAACCGCGTTTTCGCGTTGGCATCCTTAGTAATGGCGTCGAACAGATCATACTCCGCCCGGTCCTTCCAGTTCTTCTGCGTAGCCGGTGCCGCGGGTGTGCCCGACTGCGCAATCATTTGCACCGGCGCCAGAGTCAATAGGCCCAGCATCCCGGCAGCCAACGTTAATTTATAAGATTGAAACAACACTCGACGCCTCCCCTTGCTCGTCTCTGTCAAGTATACCCGCAGTTGTCAAAAAAACGAACGCTCCCGGCTAACTTCTGGGAGCGTGTCGCATGAAGATTTTGTAATTCTCAATTGGCTCCGGACGGCCTCGCCCGGTGATGCACCGGAGCCGGAGCGTTCTTCCCGGTCCAGCCATGCAGCTTATCCTTCTCCACGGCGAACACCACCATGAAGGGACTGGTGGTATAACTTTCCGGAACCCCTTCGAAAGTCAGTTCCGTCCCCACGTCCACCTTGCCTGGAAGCGCTGCCTCGAACTTCAACGTGGCATCCGGCGTAGTTCCATCCTCAAGCGCCATCACCACAGTTTTCGGTTTCAATGCCGGAGTCATGGATACCACTTTCCCTTTCAAGGTCGGCAGGAGCGCGCCCTTCATACTGGATTCGAAGTAGCTGGCCCCATCTGCTCCGGTGAGGGCCGTCTTGAGATTCTTCCACATCGTCAATTGTGGATTGGCCGCGTCGGCTGCAGCCTGGTCTTTAGCCTTCTTGTCCGCAATGGTTGCGGCGTCTTCGATATGCACCGCATCCGCGGGACAGGTGGGCGAAGCCTTGGCTGCAGCGATTAAAGTGTCGAAACCATCCTCGCCCCCGTGATACGTCTTGTACGCCTTCTGCACGTACGCCAGCACCTGTTTGCGCCCATCCGGATTCAAAGCGCCTGGCCCATCGTATGTCGCTGCACGGGCAAAAAAGCACAGCGCCTGCGGCATCTTTTCCACCTTCTTCTCCGACGCGATGTCCGTACCCATTAAATAGTCCACTTCGCCGCTGTTGGCATTGATTTGCAGGCTCTTCTGGAATTCTGCCTCAGACGCCTCCCAGTTCCTGCGCTGCATTTCTATCCACCCCAGCGTGGTGTGCGCCAGGTTCTCAACGTCTGTCCGCGCGGTCTTCCACTGGTCTTCCGTTACATTCGGCGGCGGAGTATTGATGTTCTCAAGAATCGCCTTAGCCGCCTTATCCCCTTGATCCAGTACCTCCGGCGTGGGAGTGCTACCGGCCAGCGCCCGCGTGTAGAACATGGTGTAATACAGCGCGCTGAAATTCTTCGGATCCTTTGCCAAAATCTGCTTGGCGATGCCGACCGCCTGTTGGGGCTGCTGCAACGCTACGTAAGTGGTAAGGAACAACGTCTGCCGCTCATCGCCATAATCGGTAGTTGGATACTGCTTCTCCCACTGCTGCAGTTTCTCCAACTTGGTCTTCGCATTCGTATCTTTTGTTATGGCGTCGAACAGATCGTACTCCGCCCGGTCCTTCCAGTTCTTCTGAGGCGCCGCTGTGGTGGGCGCTTGCGCTTGCGCCATCATCCGCACCGGTCCAAGACCCAGCACGCCTGTCATTACGACAGCTACAGCAAAGGATAATCTAGATGTTTTTGACGACACTCCCCGCCTCCCAATTCCATTATTAGCTTTGAGTCCGGCCAACCGAGCCTTCATTGCGGCCATGGCAGTCATCCCTGAACATGTAGTGGATGCAATTGCGGAGTATACCCGAATCCTTGCCAAGCTCGCAACTTCTCATAACGTTAGATGTCTCTCAGTGTACTCTTGTTCCCAGACCTCGAAACAATTCTATCCGGAGGCATCCACCGGGCGCGTGCCTCCCGCGAAGCCACCACGTCGAAGCTGTAATACTGCCTGAACAAATCTCTTTGGCCGCTGAACTCCGCCACCACGCTCCGAACCTTATCCAACGTGCCGCTCATGCCGCCGGTATCTGCCAAAAACCTTTGAATCGTGTTGAGCCAAAATAAAGTCAGCGTTTCGTGGTAGCCGCTGTCTCCGGTGTTGGCCGTCCCGACACATACATTGTAATGCTGGATGCCCGTTCGCACCCGGTCGATTGCTGCTTTTTCTTCAGGGATCGTCACTAGGTACCAAGTCCCGATTGCCAGGTGAGCAGCGTGGGTCCAGATCGCCTTCGGCAGCGTGCCCCGCTCGAACTGATTCAGGAACTCAGCGAAGGCCTGCTCGTTTTCCAGTAAATCATAAGTCATATGGCAACCTAGCCTTTGAATCGAATGCTACGCATTGACAGATCTTAGCAATCCAAGTATCATTAGTCAATCGATGCTCGAAACGTTGGATTTGAAGGCCGTCCGCGCCCTTATGCAGAACGGCCGTGCCACCTGGGCCGATTTGGCGCAACACCTCGGACTCTCAGCGCCCGCCGCTGCCGACCGCGTGCATCGCCTGGAAGAACGCGGCGTCATCCGCGGCTATGCCGCTCTAGTGGACGCGGAAGCCGCCGGCTATCCACTCGCCGCGTTCGTCGCCGTTACGCTCGACCGACCCGGCCAACGCGCGGCCTTTCTCAAACGGATCGCCGCGCTTCCCGAAGTTTCCGAGTGTCACCACGTCGCCGGGGACGACGATTATCTGCTCAAGGTACGCTGCCGCGGCACGCGCGATCTGGATCGCCTGCTGGTGGAATCGCTCAAAACCATTCCGGGTGTTCGCACGCGAACTACGATTGTGCTCGCTACGGCCAAAGAATCCGCCATCGTCCCGCTAGCGGAGGCGGAATGAGCACCTCTCGCAGCATGCCCGGTGGATGGGCCGATCGCGATAGCCTTCCCAAAGGTCCCCATGGCCGCAGCCTATGCCGCTGGTGCAATCTTGAAGTCCCTAAGGGCCGTCTCACGTTCTGCTCGGATTGGTGCGTGGAAGAGTGGCGCCTCAGATCCGATCCCGGCTACCTGCGCGAAAAAGTCCTCGAACGCGATCGCGGAATCTGCGCAGGATGCGGTATCGATTGCCTGGCTACCTGGCTGCATCTCAAGCGCCTCCGCGGCACGGCGCGTCTGAAAGCGTGCAACGAGTGGGGCATCACCGCCCGATCGCGCAAGAGCCTCTGGGATGCCGACCACATCCTGCCGGTAGTAGAAGGCGGCGGCGAATGCGACTTAACCAACCTCCGCACGCTCTGCCTAAAGTGCCACCGCGCCTCCACGGCAGAACTCCGCAAACGCACCGGTCGCTCACGCCCGCGGCTCAGCAACGATCGTTTGTAACCGAACCGCGACCGTAAGGGAGACGGTGCCGTTAGCCTCACTTCCTCGCCACCGCCGGCCCCACATACCTCATCACCGTCGCCGCCACTTTCGCATTCCCCGGCCCCGTGGGATGTATCCCATCCCGCTGCATCAGACTCCGATTTGTAGCAACTCCTTCCAACAAAAACGGGATACGCACCAGCTTGTATTTCACCGCCAGATCCTGATAGACGCGTTCGAATCCGCGAATGTAATCCGGCCCGTAATTGGGCGGCAGCGTCATCCCAGCCAAAATCACAGACGCGCCGGATTTCTGTAGCTCCACAATCATCTGCTCCAGATTCGCCTTCGTTGTCTCGATCGGCAGCCCGCGCAGCCCGTCATTGCCGCCAAATTCCAGGATCACCACGCGCGGTTTCGCCGCCAGCACTTCGCTGACCCGATTCGCGCCATCCGTAGTGGTATCGCCGCTGACTCCAAAATTCACCACGCGCCAAGCCAATCCAGCATGATCCAATTCCTTCTGCAGGAAATCCGGATAACTATTGCCCGGCTCAGCGCCAAACCCGGCGGTCAGGCTGTCGCCGAAGGCCACAATGGCCGGCCGGCTGTCCACTGCAGGCGCAGCTTTTGCAGGAGCTTCCTCAACTTTCGCCGCCGGAGCGTCACTCTTGGAACTTCCACAACCCGATTGCGTCATAGCAATCAGGGCCGCTGCACATACAATTAAGATGATCCTCACCCAATGCCATAATAAAGAATTGCAGGAAGGTTCCATCGGTATGCCGGCCATCCGGGTGTCGGCTCTCACCAAAACTATTCAAACCGCCACGCATCGCGTCGACATTTTGCGTGGTATTGATTTTGACGTCCAGCATGGCGAATTCGTTGCCATCATGGGACCCTCGGGTAGCGGCAAGAGCACCCTGCTAGGCCTGCTGGCCGGCCTGGACACACCCACATCTGGCCACATCATTCTGGATGGCGAGGACATCACCGGTCTCGACGAGGATCGCATGGCGCTGCTGCGCGGACGAAAAATCGGTTTTGTTTTCCAGTCCTATCACCTGCTGCCCACCTTAACGGCCGAAGAAAATGTTTTGCTGCCTTTTGAACTGTCCGGCGGTAACGGACCATCGGGCCGCACCCGAGCGCGCGAGTTGCTGGAAAGCGTCGGCCTCGGCGATCGCCGCGAGCATTATCCCGTCCAACTCTCCGGAGGAGAACAGCAGCGCGTGGCCCTGGCTCGCGCCTTCATGGTGCGGCCGCCAATTTTGCTGGCCGACGAACCCACCGGCAATCTCGACAGCCAGAATGGCCAACACGTACTCGAGCTCCTGATTTCGCTGAACAAGCGCGAAGGAACCACCCTGGTGCTGGTCACGCACGACCCTCTTCTCTCCAGCCGCGCCAGCCGCCTTATCACCCTCCGCGACGGGTTGGTAGTTCCAAATCCATGAACTTCCGCTGGTCCACCGCTCTTAAAATCGCCTGGCGGGAAGCGCGCTCGTCATCATTCAAGTTTCTGTTCGTGATTCTCGCCGTCGCCGTCGGTGTCGGATCGCTCACCGGCGTCCGAGGATTCAGCCGCGCCTTCCACGAAATGCTTCTGAGCCAGGCGCGCACGTTGATGGCAGCCGATCTCTCGCTGCGCGTTTTCGAACTGCCGAATCCTCAACAAACCGCCGCCATGGACGCACTGTCGAATGCTGGCGTCCAGCGCACCTGGATTACAGAAACGCTCACTATGGCGTCCGGGACCCAAGCCGGTGGAGCGCCCATGCTGGTCTCCATCAAAGCAGTGGACCCTACCGTCTATCCGTTCTATGGCGAGATCCGCATCTCGCCGCCAGCGCCTCTCAAAACCGCCCTCACCTCCAACACAGTGGCCGTTTCCGACGACGTTCTGTTGCGCCTGCACATGAAAATCGGCGATACCATCCAACTCGGTGGCCAGCCCTTCCGCATCATCGGCCAGGTAACATACGAACCAGATCGCATGCTGGGCAGCCTCAACGTCGGGCCGCGCGTGATGATGACTCGCGCTGGTCTCGACCATACAGGTCTCATGATGCCTGGTAGCCGCGCCGCCGAACGCTTTCTGTTTCGCCTCACGCCCGGCTCACCTGATATCGCCACAGTTCGCGACCGCCTGAAAAAAGCTTTCCCCGAAGCCCTGATTGCCGACTTCCGCGAGACCCACCCCATCATCACCCAAGGCCTCAGCCGCGCCACCACATTCTTAAGCCTGGTGAGCTTGATCACCCTGATCGTCGGCGCCATCGGCGTCGCAACTGCCATGCAGGCTCACATCCAGCAGCGCATGGATTCCATCGCCATCATGAAATGCCTGGGAGCGCGCTCCATTCATTTGATGCGGATCTATCTGATCCAGACCATCGCCCTGGGCTTGGCCGGTGGCCTGTTAGGCGCAGCCTTCGGAATCGCAATCCAACGAATCTTCCCCGGATTCCTCGCCCGCTACTTCCAACTGGAGCCTTCTGCGCGCTGGGACCTCCTCACCGCCGCTCAAGGTATCGGCATTGCGATCATGGCCACGCTGCTCTTCACATTGCCACCGTTATTAGGCATCCGGCGCATCCGTCCGAACCTGATTCTGCGACGCGAAATGTCGGAAACCAAGAGGGACTGGCGCACGCGACTGGTAGAAGCACGTGCTTCCATTGCAGCCGGCGCCGTCATCGTGATTGGCATCGGCGGAATCGCGATGTCGTTCGCCACTGGATCTCCACAGGACATCTGGAAAACTGGTGCCTACTTCGCTGGCGCGTTGGTGGTCAGTCTCGCAGTGCTGTCAGGAATCGCCTGGCTCATGTTGCGGGGACTGAAGGTCGCGAGCCGCAGCCAGCTCCCCACCTCCATCCGCCACGGCATCGCCAATCTGTATCGTCCCGGCAATCATGCCCAGACCGTTTTGGTCGCGCTCGGAATCGGAGTGATGTTTACTCTCACGGTTTATCTGGTACAACGCGGCGTGATTACGCAGATGAACCGTACCGCACCACCCGGTATGCCCAACGTCTTCCTGATCGATATTTCGCCCAAGGATCGCGACCCGGTTCTCGCACTGCTAAAACAGCAGCGCGGCATCGAAGGCTCAGCCGAGCTGATCGGAACCGTCGCCGCCAAACTGATCGAAGTGGATGGTGTGGACATCCAGAAAAAAGTTCTGAAAGGTTGGGCCCGGCGCTTCCGTTATGCGCGCTCGGTTACTTCAGCCGCCGCAATGTCCGGTAACGCCGAAGTACTGCGCGGTAAATGGTGGAACAAACCACCCGCCGCTCCCGAAATCTGCATATCTGAGGAAGCCGCGAAATTACTCGGCGTGCAGCCCGGTTCCATGACGCGCTGGACCATCTCCGGGCGCGATTTATCCGCCCGCGTGGCCTGCATCCACCGCATCGACGAAATTCATCTGGCCAGCCGCGTCGAATTCATCTTCAGCAGCGGCGCTCTCGACGGGTTCCCGGTGATCTACTACGGCGCCCTGCGCGTCCAGCCGCCCGCGGTTCCTGCCCTGCAGCAAGCCCTCTACGATCGCTATCCAACCATCACGGTGGTGAACATGGCCGATGTGCTGCAAACGTTCCAAGCCGTGGTGGATCAAATCGCGCTGGTGATCCGCTTCATATCCATGTTTGCGATTCTGGCCGGAGCCATCATCCTGGCCTCTAGCGTAGCCGGCACGCGTTTCCGCCGCATGCGCGAAGTAGTAATTCTCAAAACGCTGGGAGCCACGCGTTGGCGCGTCAGCCGCATCTTCTCGGTGGAGTTTCTAATTCTAGGCGCCGTAGCCGGAACCATGGGCGCCCTGCTGGCCAACGGCTTTGCGAACCTGCTGCTCAAGCGCCTACTGGATTCCGAAATTTCGTTCCCCATCCTGCCCAGCCTTCTAGCCGTAGTTGCAACCGCGCTAATCGCCAATGCCGCCGGCTGGATGGCCAGCTTCCGCATCCTAGGCCAAAAGCCCCTAGAAATTCTCCGCGAAGAATAAAGCACCGACTCCCTCACGAAAAAAGGGGGACACCAGCACCTGTCCCCGAAGCAGTCTCCTCCAAGCGCAGAGATTTGGTTCACCAGTGGACAGGTGCTAGTGTCCCCCTTTTTCACTGCCACTAGCATCCAAATTCAACACCGCTATATATTTCAAATTCCGATACAACTGTTTATGATCCAACCCGAACCCAACCACAAACCGATCCGGAATCTCAAAACATCGGTAATCCACCGGCACCTGCACAATCCTACGCGGCGTTCGATCCAACAGCGTGCACAGCGCCAGTGAATTCGGGCCGCGTCCCGCCAAATGCTGTAACAGATAACGCGTCGTGAACCCTGTATCCACGATGTCCTCCACCAAAATCACATCGTCGCCCTCAATGCTATCGTCCAGATCTTTCGCAATCCGCACCATCCCCGGTCCGCCGCGCTGATTGGCGAAGCTCGATATCGCCAGAAAATCCAACCGCGTAGGCACGGTAAGCTCCCGCGCCAGCGCAGTCAAGAAAAACACCGACCCCTTGAGCACTCCAATCAGCTTCAACTCGCGGCCCGAATACCTCGTCGATATCTCGGCCGCCACTTGACGCACTCTCTGATCAATCTGCTCCTCCGTGAACAGAACCCGTTCAATAGCTGGCTCACTCATTGTGCCAGCCGTTCCGGCAATCCATATTTGATCACCAGATCCCGCACGTCTTTCTGGTAGAACACCTGGATGTTCACATGCGGATAGATCGCCCGCAGCAGCCGTATCTTCCGGTTTTTCTTAGTCACGTTGGCCTGCTTCATGGTGGTCAGCTCCACGTAAAGATCGAACTCCGGCAGATAAAAATCTGGCGTGAAAGCTTCCAGCACCTTGCCGTCTTTGTCCCACTGCAGCGCGAAACTACGCGGCTCATACTCCCAAGCGATCCGGTAAAAGTCCAGCAGGTTCGCAAAAACCTGTTCGCTCGGATGCCCAAACTCCTTATGCACCAGGCGGACCCGATCGGGCGGCACAATCCCGAATCGCGCCAGCTTCAGCCGCACTTGGAACTGCAACTGCGCTTCCGCCGCCAAGGAAAACAGACCAGCTTCCAACATGCCTTTCGATTTCACCGCCGCTTCCAGCACGTCCGCCATCTGGTCGATTGCCAGCGCTTCCCCGTTCATCACCAGATCGTAGCTTTCGAAGCGAACACCGGCCCGCCCGAAACGGTGTTTGCGCACGGCGGACTGTTCCGTTTCCATGTCCCATAGCAGGTCCTTGGCTACCTCGCGCTCCAGCCGCCGATCCAGCATCAGATTTCCCAGACGCCGTGATTCAGACTCCGTCACGTGAACGCGCAGAATCCCGGGCAGGTTGCGGAATAGCAGCTCGGAGCCAATGCTCGAAACCACCAGATGATGCTCGGTCCCTAGCTTGGCGAGAATCGAAAGAGCCAGATGCGGCCAAGCCTTATTGGAAATGCCTTCAGCAGCCCCGAATTCGGCGACGATAATGTCCGCCAGACGAGCTTCAGTCACCAACTCGCAGCGCAACCGTTGAGACGCGATTCTGGCCAACTCCTCATGCCGCGTGGCGGGTTCGCCGGAAATGGTGATGAACGCCATCCAGTAGAAATCGTAGCGCACGCGCGCTACCATGGCGCCATGGCTGATAAAGGTGATGCCAATCTGCATGCCGAACGGGCTTTGTTGAAACATTTCCTTGCAGCCATCGCGTATCGAACTCAGAAAGCCCTGCGCGGCGGCCCGGATGCCTTCGCGGATTTTCGCGCCGGCTCAAACGTTCGCACGCCGCACGAACTCCTCTGGCACATGACCGGCTTGATCGGCTACGCTCGCACGCATTTTCTGGGCGGCGTTTGGCAACCCGAAAAGCTGGCCACCTTCGATCAAGAAATCCGCCGTTTTCACGAAGTGCTGGAAGACCTCGGACTTACTCTCCAGGAAAACCCTCTGCGGGAAATCTCGGCTGAGCAATTACTGCAAGGCCCGCTAGCCGACGTCATGACTCACGTCGGTCAACTTGCCATGCTGCGCCGCCTGGCCAGTTCGCCGGTGCCTCCTGAAAATTTCGTGCGCGCCAAAATCTCCGCGTTCAATTTAGGGCCGGACCAGCCCGCGCCCGCCGCTCCCGATCCAGGCTGGGACCCCGACCTCCCTCCGCCCGCCCCAGGCAAGGGCGTGCCACCCGGCTGGTAGCTTTAAAAGATGAATGTGAAAACCGCCATCCTGAACGGCGACGCCGACGCCTTGCGCCGCCTCCTGGCAGAGGATTCATCGCGAGCCAATGCGCTCATCCGCTGGGGAGCTAACGATTCCATTCAGACCCATCCGCTGCACTTTGTATGCGACATGTTATTCGAACGCAAGCTTCAAAAAGGCCGGGAGCTTCCGCTCATCGACGCATTGGTCCAAGCCGGAGCAAATCTCGATTTTCAAAAGAATGGCAAGGGCGATACACCGCTGATCGGAGCCGCCAGCCTGGCAGCAGAAGACGTCGGATTAAAGCTATTGGATGCCGGAGCCAATCCCAAACTTCGTGGCCTGTTCGGAGAGACCGCGCTCCACTGGGCAGCCTTGCTCGGCGAGGATCGGCTAGCCGCAAGACTAATCGAAGGCTCAGATCTGAACCTCAAAGACGAAAAATATCAATCAACGCCTCTCGGCTGGGCCCTCCACGGTGCGTCGAATCCACCCGCAGGCAACCAGGGCCATCAGCGCGAAGTAGTGTTGCTCCTGGAAGAAGCACTCCGAAACCCAGCCCCGAGTCCCTAGCCCCCAGCCCCGAGCTCCATCTTGCCGTAAACTACTCTTTAGCAAAAAGTACTATACTGTAATAGTGACTCGCCGATCCTTGTTCGCAGCCCTCACCGCGGCACCCCTCGCGGCCGCCTGGTTCCGATTCGTCGAGCCAAGCTGGGTTGAAGTTACCCACACCCGCATCCAAATGCCGGGAATCCGCCCCGCGCGCATTCTGCACATCTCGGATATCCATATTTCGGACGGCATGGGCGCGAGCGACCTGGAGCCAGGATTTCGCGCCGGCCTCGCCGCGCGGCCCGATGTGATCTGCCTCACTGGCGACTACGTCAGTTACACCCACGGTTTCGATCGTACCGGCTTGCTGCGCTTAATGCGCTTGGCCGCGGATTCAGCGCCCACCTACGCAGTCCTCGGAAATCACGACGGCGGTGCCTGGATCGCACGCAGCAAAGGCTGCCGTTCCACCGATCCGATGCGCGAATTGTTGGCCTCCACCGGCGTGCGAGTGCTGCACAACGATTCCGCTGTGGAGCGAGATCTAACGCTGGTGGGCATAGCAGACTTATGGAGCGGCGAGCTGGACCCGGAACGCGCCTTCGCCAAAGTCATACCCTCCGCCCCGACAGTTGTGCTCTGCCACAATCCCGATGGTAAACAACGGCTCGAGCACCACCCCTGGAACCTGATGCTGAGCGGCCACACGCACGGCGGCCAGGCACGCATCCCAGGCCTCACACCACTCTGGGCGCCCGTCGTCGACAAACGCTTCCTAGCCGGACTCTACCCATGGGAAGGCCGCCAACTCTTCATCACCCGCGGCCTAGGCTCACCCAAACACGTCCGCGCTTTTTGCCGCCCAGAAGTTTCAATATTAGATCTGGGATAGGTTCTTATCCGCGTTCATTCGCGTTCATTCGCGGCCAAATCTTCGATCGCCCCTCTTGACACGACCCCTGCGTCTAGAGTATATATACACCATACAGTGTTTTTGAGCATCGACATCAACGACCGCCGCGCCATCTATCGCCAAATCGCCGACGGCATCAAAGCCCTCATCGCCGGCGGCCAGCTTCGCGAGGGACAATCGCTGCCGGCTGTGCGTCAGGTGGCCGCGGACCTGGGCGTCAACCTTAATACAATTGCCGCGGCTTACCGGGACCTGCAAAGTGAAGGGCTGATCATCGTGAAACGCGGCTTGGGCGCCACCGTGGCCTCGCGCCATAAAAATCAACAGGGCGCCAAGCACAGCCAGGACGAATTACGCCGCCCACTCCGCACCGCCCTAACCGAACTGGTGCTGGCGGGAATGCCGCGCGGACAGATTCTCGACCTGGTCAGCGACGAGTTGCGGAGCCTGCTGAAGGGAACCAAATAGTGACGGGACCAATCATGAACAAACCGTGGATCAATCTCGCGTTCTATATCGTAGTCATCATAGCTCGTCTTTCCAGAATCAAAGAGCGCTGGAGCGCTCCTCTGCTCCGCGGAAAAGATTGGTTTTTCGACGCGGCTGTCCCGCCGGATTTCTGGAAAGGCCCGGGCGCGGCCTTGTTGCGCAATTACCGCTGGCGCCTGGGCATCCCCTGGGCTATCGAAGGCGGCATCTTATTGGCTCTCTGGGCAGCCAGCCGGCTGAACGGCCTCAGCCTTGCCGCGCTGATCCTTGCGATTGCGTTGTTCACCCGGTTCAACTACTACGCGGCCCGCGTGGTCACCGAGAATCGCGCCCGGGCTTTCGAACCACCGGACGCTATCCAGCCGGCTACGAAAGTGGCGCTTTCGCTCGAACCACGCACTCTTTGGAATTTTACCGACTGGTGGGTAGAGGCGGCCATTGCCCTGCTCTTTGGCGCAGCCGCTGTATGGATGATTTTCATGCCCACTCCCGATCCTTTGGAGCCGCGAAAGTTCATCGGAGTTCTGGTCGTCAACATTTATATTCAGGTGGGCCTGCTGTTAGTCAAGCTCGGCATTATTCGCGCCAGTAGCGTCGCGCCGGCGGATAATGTGGAGCAATATCTCGCCTGGCGCGACAGTCTGCGCCGCTTAGCCATCCGAATGTGCGACCTCTCGCGAGTTATGTTTGCGCTGTACCCCCTCCTGCTGCTGTGCGTCATCACGGGTGGTTCGGCCCGGCTGGCAGCCGCAATCGCATTCGGCATACTTTTTATCGCGTTCTTTATCTACGAATGGCGCAGCAGGCTGAAGCATTTGGAAGTGGCGCGCTGCACCAAACCCGCTAAATTCCCGCTGTTGCCCGCCGCCCGGAATGCCCGCGGGCTGCTTGGATTCTGGCCATCGCTCCCAATGCTGCTGTTACGAACCGCAAATGGCTATGCTCTAAATCTCGCCGCCGTGCCAGTGCGAATCGCAGGCGTGTATTTTGCAGGATTCGCCGGCCTCTGCGTTTGGCTGGCCCGCTAGACGTGGCGCAGGCGCTTTCGCCCGCGAACTCAGCGTACGGGACTTTTGACAAGGGCTGCTAAACTATCGAACGAAAAAAAGAAAGGGTAAACAAATGCCTCCAAGATGTCTGCTCGTGGTGTGCCTGCTCAGCTCGGCGCTGTGGTCTCAACCGGCTCGGATCGCGGGCGAATGGGACGGCACCATCGTTGGGAAATTGCGCGTGATCGTACGCGTGGATCGCGCCCCGGACAATTCATTGCATGGCACTTTCGAGAGCGTCGACCAAGGCCACGCCAAGCTGGATATCGATCAGCTCTCGTTCGACGGCAAAAACTCGTTTCAATTCGAACTGAAGAAAGCTGGCGCCAGCTATTCCGCCGAACTCAATTCGGATGGCACCCAGTTGACCGGTGCTTGGCAGCAGGGCGGAGCCATGGTGCCTTTGACGCTGCGCCGTTCCGATGCCCCGCCCGTGAAGGCATTGCAGCCGGTTGTGCGCGGCCGCGTGTCTCTTAACCCCTGCGGGTCTAACGACGGCCAGGGCCTGTGTGGAACATTCGAAGTGTACGAGAACCGTGCCACTCAGCTTGGCCGAAAAATCCCCTTGCACATATTGATCCTGCCTGCATTCGCGGAAAAACCCGCTCCCGATCCAGTGTTTGGATTTGCGGGCGGCCCGGGCCAGAGCGCTGCGGAAACGTTTCCGCTGGTAACCGCGATGGTTTCCTTGCGCCAAACACACGACCTGGTGTTCATCGATCAACGCGGCACCGGAAAATCCAACCCGCTGCCCTGCCCGGTGGATGATGCCGATGCCCAAATGTTCCTCAATGGCAGCGGTGCATCCACCGTCAAGGATCTGCCCGCATGCCGGAAAGAACTGGAGACCACAGCCGATCTCGCCCAATACACGACGTCGTATTCGGCGGATGACGTAGACGACGTTCGCGAAGCTCTCGGCTACGACAAGATCGACCTGCTGGGCGGATCCTATGGAACGCTCGCGGCTTTGGTCTACGCGCGGCGTCACGGCCAACATGTCCGCGCGATGGTTCTGGAGGGCGTGGCCCCGCCCGATTACAAGTTGCCGCTTCCGTTCGCCAAGACCATCCAGGCATCGCTCGGTCACCTCTTTGACGACTGCGCCGCCGATCCGGATTGTCATCAGGCTTTTCCCAACCTGAAGGCCGAATTCGAGGCCGTGGTGAAGCGCCTGGACGCTCAGCCCGCCACCTTCCAGCTCGATAGCGGGCCGAACAAGGGACAAACCGTTACGCTCTCGCGGGGAGCCTTCGTCTCCGCCTTGCGGCCCCTGTTATACCAGCCCGCCATCGTGAGACAGCTCCCCAGCATTATCCACAAAGCGTTTGAGAACAACCTGAATCCTTTCGCCACTGTGGCGATCTTAATGCGGCGCGCGGTGAATCAATCTATCGCTCGAGGCATGGCGTACTCGGTGGGTTGCTCGGAATCCATCCCCTTTATCAGCGAGGCTGACATCGAACGCGAAACAGCGGGCACGTATCTGGGAGATTTCGATGTGCGGCTCTATCAGAGAAATTGCAGCGTGTGGCCTCACGCGAACGTCGGAAAAGAGTTCCTGGAACCGGTTCGTTCCGATGTCCCGGCACTTCTAATCACCGGCGCGGAAGACCCCGCCACGCCGCCCTCCCTGGCCGCGCACGCCGCCGAAGGCCTGTCGCGCAGCCGCATTGTGGTAATACCGCACGGCACGCATCTAACGGCATCACCCTGTATAGACAAAATAATCGTCCAATTCATCAATCAGGGATCTGCCTCGGGTATTGACAAGAATTGCGTCAATGAAATCCGCCATCTCCCATTCGTCACCAAGTCCCCGTAGGGAATTATCGGGCTACCAGCGATTTCAAACTGACTACCTGCGTCTCCCCGGCCTTGATCTCGACACTCTGCGCATCCCCCTGATTGCGATCCGCAAAGTTGAGCGCGAACTCCCGTCCATCCTCGTTCGGTGGAAGCGCGAACAGCAGGTAACGGCCGGGGATCGCGTTGGGGATCTCGAACTTCCCACCGGCGTGTGTCCACACGCGCAAGGTATAGCGCCGGATTCGCCGCAGCTCACGCGACTCCGGAATTAGAACCACCGCCATCCCCGGCTTAGGCTTCTCCCCGTCCATTACATCACCGCGCACCACACCCATTTCCTTGCTGATCTGGATTCTGCAATCCCCCACCGGAACTCCGGGGTCTAGCTTGAGCGTCTGGGTGGTGTAATCCGCGCCCGAACATCGCACCCGCTTCAGAAAGAACCGTTCGTCTTCACCGCGCCGCCCATACAATCCAAAATGATGCTCGCCCGGCGGTACGTCGCGGATGTCGAATCCTCCGTTCTCATCCAGATCGGAAAGATAAATTGCTCCGCCCTCCAACTCGAGCATCACCCGCAGCCCGGGAGGCAGCGCCTCCGTTCCTTCTTCCGTCACCGTCCCGCTCACTTCCGCCGCATGACCAAGCGGAATGTTCACCCGAACGTTGCCATCGATAACCCGCACCTTGGCGAAGCCCTGATAATCCAACCGCCCTTCGTCCACGGCCTGCGCCGCCAGAACATACTCGCCGGCGGCGAGATTCTCAATTTTGAACGAACCGTCCGCCTGGATCTCCGTGTCAGGCCCGCCGAACGTCAGCGTGAACGGAAGCCGCTTGGCGCACCGAATCTCAGTTGGCCTCGGGCCACTTACGTCTCCTTCCACCCTGCCCGTAATGCTAAAGGTCGGCTCCGTCTTTACCAAAATCCGAATGCCCCGTATATCCGCACCAGCTTCCACGCGCAACGGTTCGCTGTATTCGTCGAACGCGTTTTCCGGATACCACGCGTCCGCGTATTGCAAACTCCGCAGAGGCCCCCTCTTCAAAGGAACCGACGTCATGGAACGCTCCAGCCGCCCGCCCGTCCGAATACAATAGAGACCCTCGGGCACCGCATATAGCCGGAACCTGCCCTGATCATCCGTGATAGCCGACCGTCCCCACGACAGCTGGGGTATTCCACCACGCATATATTTCAATCGCAGGGCCATCACCGACAGTCCCTGCACCGGCTCCTCATCCTGATCCAGCACCACGCCCGAAATCACCGCAGCCGGCGCCAGCTTGAGTTCGATCTCGGAAGTATCTTGGCCGGCTCTAACCGTGAGCCGCTCATGCCCGTAATCCCTGAACACGAATCCGTTCCGCTCCGCTTCGATCACGTAGATTCCCGGACCCACGTCCGCAAGCACGAACGCGCCATCGGCGCCGCTCGAAACTATTCGTTCACCCGCTTGCGCGGTCGCCTCATCCTGCGGATGCAGCGTCACAATCGCTTTCGCCAGCGGCTCTCCCGTGTCCGCGCGCCGCACGTGTCCCGAAACACGCGCCGGCTTTTCCTGCGCGCCCAGCGCTAAACAGCCCAGCATTCCAAGGACGATGCTCCAGCGCATATCTAAAGGATATACGGCATTCACCCGATTACTCAGGTACTATTGGAAGCTACCGAACCGCGACCGTGAGGGAGCCGGTGCACTTATAGAAACTGTGTGATATCTTACTGTCTTAGGCGGATGCCCGATCTTGACGCGCCGCTTCGAGTAGTATAAAGTCGTAGAGATTTGAGATTGACTATCCGATTACAAGGAAAACGATGACGGGCCGTCACCGCTCCTGTCTCCTGCTATCCTCATCCGTGATCGTGCTGGCGCTCCCGCTGGCGAGTTGCATGTCCAGCAAGTCTCAGGCATTCAAACTGTCGTTTCTGCCTGCCACGCCTGCGCCTCCGGATTCCACCTTCGAGGAACCGCCGCACATCCCGTCCAACCTCTATTCCAACGAGACGCCGAACCTCGTGCAGCAGGTGTTGGCTGCTCCTCCGCGCGCCGCCGAAACGGATTCCCGAATCTTCAAAGCGGAAGGGCACTTCGAAACCGGCCGAAAGCTCTACCAGCAAGGCGACCTCCTAGGGGCTCGCCATGAATTCGACGCCGCCATCGACGTCCTGCTATCGGCTCCCGAGAACATTCCGGACCGCCAACGCCTGGAACACCGGCTGGATCAAATGGCCGAAACCATTTACCGGTATGACCTGGAAGGCTTCGGCTCTGGCGCCACCGAATCCCAGGTAGTCTACGACAAAACGCCTCTCGACGAAATCCTGCAATTGACCTTCCCCACCGATCCGAACCTCCGCCCCAAAGTGAAGGAAGAAATCGCCGCCACCGTCTCCCAGTTACCGCTCGAAGAGAATGACGCAGTCTTAAGCTACATTCATTATTTTTCCACCGATCGCGGCCACAAAACGCTGGTTGGAGGCCTCCGCCGTGCGGGCCGCTACCACCCCTTGATCCAGCGGATTCTGGATGAAGAAGGCGTGCCCCAAGAGCTCATCTTTCTGGCGCAAGCCGAGTCGGGTTTCTTGCCCCGCGCCAGGTCCTACAAGGCCGCCGTCGGAATGTGGCAGTTCGTGCAATTCCGTGGTCGCCAGTACGGCTTGAATCAGACCCCGACCTCGGATGACCGCATGGATCCGGAAAAAGCGACCCGGGCCGCCGCCCGCCATTTGCACGATTTGTACGCCACTTTCGGAGATTGGTATCTGGCCATGGCCGCCTATAATTGCGGACCCTACTGCGTGGAGCATGCCGTCCAACGCACCGGCTATGCCGACTTCTGGGAACTGAGCCGGTTGAATGTATTGCCCAAGCAAACTGCCAACTACGTTCCGTTGATTATCGCTATGACCATCATGGCCAAGAACCCGAAGGATTACGGCCTGGAGGGTCTGGATCTGGATGAGCCTATCCGCTACGACAGCTTGGATATCGATGCTCCCACGCATTTGGCGCTGATCGCGGATGCAGCCGAGCGCCCGGTTTCTGAAATCCAGGA
Source organism: Bryobacteraceae bacterium (assembly GCA_036008345.1). Classification (GTDB taxonomy): domain Bacteria; phylum Acidobacteriota; class Terriglobia; order Bryobacterales; family Bryobacteraceae; genus Palsa-89. The sequence goes on along the minus strand of DASYNU010000247.1, from coordinate 27,812 downwards.
TCTCAATCCTGCCTTGCTGAAACCAGTGGCTCCCGCCGGGTATCAATTGCGGGTGCCTCCCGGGACGTCCGCGGCCGTCCGCAATACCCTGGAAACTGTACCAGCCGCGCATCGAGCGTCCTGGCGTATCCACAGAGTGTTGCAAGGGGAAACTCTGGATGCCATAGCGCATCGCTATGCTACACCCGCGAGTTCCATCTCCGCCGTCAACCAAAAGGTGCATTCCCCCGAGGCTGGCGACCTCCTGGTGATTCCGGCCGGCTATCCGCAACGCGCCGCCGTGCATTCATCCACTTCAACGGCTCGCCATCGCGCCGCGCACCATACGATTGCCTCCCGCACCGCATCCCGTGCGGCATCGGGTGCGGCATCCCGTACGTCGACCGCCGGTGCCTACAAGACCGCGGCGTTGGCCGTCAAACATCGTCCCGCTGCAAATTAGTTCCAGTTTGACATTCCAAAAAAGTCCACAGTTTTACTATTGCCTTCCCAAAAAAACGGGTTATTCTAAAGTGTGGTTTAGCCCAACAGGAGGCCTAATTAATGTTTGACAACTTTCGCTTCGCCGCTGACGACGATTTGGACGACTTCGGGTACGAGGAAGAACACTTGGACGTTCAGCCCGGAGCCAACGAATATGGTCCAGAAGACGAAGACGATGACGAGTTAACCCCACCGCATCCCGCAACCGCGGAGCACCACGCTCCGCCGTCCATGCCGCCACCCACCCCGGCGCCCCCGAGCGAGGCGCCTCCCAAGAAAAAACCGGTGAAAAAAGCCACCGTAAAACCAGCCCCAGTAGAGGCCCCTCCCAAGGCCGCCCCGGTGAAGGTAGCTGCGCCCAAGAAAGCTCCGGCCAAAAAAGCTCCCGCAAAGAAAGCTCCCGCGAAAAAGAAAGTCGCGAAGAAGGCCGTGAAGAAGGCTGCCGTCAAGCGGGCTGCCCCAAAAAAGGCCAAGAAAGCTCCGGCCAAAAAAGCGCCCGCCAAGAAAGCCAAGAAGGCTGCGAAGAAAGCTCCCCCTAAGAAAGCCAAAGGTGGGAAAAAGGCTGCTAAAAAGAAATAGTTCTCCAGTTCGGGCAGGCTGGCTCCAAACCCGCCTGCCCGCTGTAGTCTAATCCTTTTCCTTACCAATCACGGCCCGGCATCGTTCAAACAACTGCAGTAGAGCGTCTGCATATTCCTCGGGCGTCTTGGTGGTCTTGCCGGTAAAACCCGCGGCGCCCGTTCCCTTTCCGTAACCGGTTGTCACTGCGATGAATTTCATCATCTCCAGGGCAGTCTCGTCGCGAGTGCGCGCGGCGAGGGAAATCTCGTGTGTGTCTTCAGCCATGGTTTCAGCGTACCGCAAAAAAACAAAACCACCGGTCGCAACGTCGCATGTTTAGGGTGTGTTACCGAACCGCGACCGTAAGGGAGTCGGTGTCTTGGGAAAGCGCTTGGCAGCGCCATGCGCTGCTAACCGCTCGTCAGCGCGCAATCGAGCCCGGATCCAACCCTTTGTTCAGATCGTACACCGCCCCCACCGCTCCCACCGCACATCGCTTGCGATCCAGCCCCGTCAGATCGCGCATCCTATACACCGCCTCAAGTCCCGTGCAGTGAGCGCCTAGGAAAGTCCCCAGCCCAAACTCGCGCAGTTTACCCGCGGTCCACTGCAGCTTTTCGTCGTCCAGTTGGTATAGATGGAAGCCGCCGATAGCCGCATGGATCCCCGCGTTGCGCACCACCGAGCGCGCATACTCCAGCGTGTTGATGATTCCGGCGTGGCCGCAGCCCGACACCACCACCAAACCCTGGCCGGTGTTGATCACGAGCGACATGTCCTCTGGAATGGTGTCTTCCTTCCATCCGTCCGGGGTCTGGATCTCGGTCTGGCCGCTCCAATTCCTCTCCGGATACTTGCGCGGCACCGGTCCCGTGAGCCACACACCATTCCAGATCTCCACGGGATGATCGTATTCGACAAAATGCCCGCCCGAAGCTTCATAGTCGCGCCGCGTGTTGACCATGAACTCCAGCGCCTTGCCCGGACCACTCCGGCGCGCGGCGAAAATGCCTTTGCCGGTATAAGCCTCCGACAGCGCCGCCGGATTCTTCTGCTGCATGGCCCGCCGCAGTGTCATCAACCCACCGGTATGGTCGGAGTGATTGTGGCTGAGCACTACTTCGGTGATGTTCGCCAAATCCACACCCAACTCTTTGGCATTGTTCAGCACTGTGGTTGGCCGCGCCCCGGTATCGAACAGGATGCGGTGGCCATCCGCCTCCACCACAGCCGAGAAGCCCCACTCTCCGATTCCTGCATCGGAAGTCAGCATAGTGGAAAGCACTTCCACGCGCAGCGATCGCACCTGGTAGGCCGGATCCACTTGCGCCCCGAGTGCCGCAGCCAGCAGAAAAAGGAGAGTACAGGTCTTCATGGATACCGTTGCGTTCCTCCGCCTTTCAACCGTATCAGACCATCAGGATTGCCGCAAACCTACCACTTCGACCAGTTCATCGAGGTGTCTGCGCGTAGTTTCCACCTGCTTACTCATGTTCTCAGCCGCTTCCGCCGTCTGGTACGCGTTGGACGCGTTGCTTTGAGTCACTGACTGGATCCTCGAAATAGCTTCACCGATACTCGTAATTCCACGCGATTGCTCGTCGCTGCTAGTGGCAATCTGGCTTACCGCTAGGCTGCCGCCGGCGATTGTGGCCGACACCTCCGTGAACGCGCCATGCGCTACGCCCACCAACTTCACGCCTTTGGTAACGTCCGCCATGGTTTTCTCGATGATCTCGCCACTGCGGCGCGCCGCATCGGCGGCCCTCTGAGCCAGCGAACGTACCTCGTCGGCAACCACGCTGAACCCGGCGCCCGACTGTCCCGCACGCGCCGCCTCCACCGCGGCATTCAGGGCCAGCACGTTGGTCTGGAAAGCGATCTCGTCAATACTCTTCAACACATCCGACACCTGTTTGCTGGATTTGGCTATGTCACTCATGGACGTCTGCAGGTCGTTCATCGCTTGGTTTGCCTTATCTACCGTGGCCGTGGCCGAACGCATCAGCCGGTCCGCTTCACCAGCCCGGCTCGCGTTTTCACGAGTGGTGGCGGAAATCTGCTCCAGCGCCGCCGAAGTTTCCTCAATGGAAGCTGCTTGGTCCTGTGAATCTCTGGCCACCACCTGGCCGGACTCCGCCATCCGGCTGGAGGCTTCGCCCGCCTGCTCGGCAGCCTCTTGTACGCCGTCAATTGCTCGTAGGATCGGACCAGTGATGGTGCGCCGGATAGTCAGATTCACAATCACCCCCGCCAATACCAGGGTGATGCCAAATACCACCAGTGCCAGCCAGCGCTGCCGGGCGGAACTGCTCTGCACCGCGCTCAATTGGTCATGCAGATCCTTCGAGGCCTGCTCTTTGGCTGCCTGTAACGACGCCTTGATGCTATCGTTGCGACCCGCCAATCCCTTCATTCGCTCTTGCATATCGGCCGTCATATTGGCTGGATTCGCCAATACCGCGCCGTAAATGCTCTGGGCGTCGTTGACGTACTGTTCCACCGATGCGGCCAGCTTCCTGACATCCTCGGATCGCTGGGCCGATAGACCGTTCACGGAAGCCATCGTATTCAGATTCTCCACTACGCGCCGCCCATCCTCGGCCGCATGCGCCAACCCGGATGCATCCTGCACCATCACTGCATCGCTAAAACCCTTCACCATCTGCTGAAACGCCGACTCGGCCTCCTGGCTGCGCTGCGCCACCGGAAAAAGCGCCTCGGATGTAATTCGGAGCGTACCCTCCGTACCCAAGCCCTGAATCTGCCCCAGTACCGTAGTGAGCACATAGCCCAATCCGAATACTCCAATGCTCAGCCAGATCTTGGCCGTTATACCCAAGCGCTTCATCGCTCCCCAACTTTCTTCGAACTCGACCCCTCGGACCCGCCACGGCCCGGTTTGACTGCCTCAGTGTGGCTCCTGTGTCCTTATCGGCGAGTGCGGACGGACTCTAGCATTTCGCTGGCCCGAGACGAAAACCCCAATGCGAAAACAATTGTTTCGAACCTCTAAAACTCGCCCTGCGTGCCGATGAGAATTCTAAGCCCCGGTGGGACATCGCGCGGAACATCGAAATGAAGTGGTGGGATCTTCCGAGCAGCATTTTCCGCCCAACATCGGAGGGCTAGGACTAAAGGGGAATATGCACACAAAAACGAGGTTATTCACGCTCATCACGGTTCTTTGCGCCGCTTCGGCGGGCTTACACGCACAAGACCTCTCCAATTACACGACCTTTCAAGTGGACGGCCGTACCGTCCAGATACACGGTTTTGTGTCGCAGGGTTTCCTGGGCTCGAACGACAATAACTATCTCACCACCAAGTCGAGTGACGGCAGCTTCGCCTTCACCGATTTCGGCGTCAACATTTCCACCCAGATCACCGATAAATTCCGCGTCGGGGCGCAGTTCTACGATCGCAATCTCGGCAACCTGGGTAACTGGCATCCACAGCTCGATTGGGCCATGGGCGACTACAAGTTCGCGGACTGGTTCGGCGTCCGGGCCGGGAAAGTAAAAACCGTTCTGGGGTTATTCAACGACACCCAGGACATGGAGTTTCTCCACACCTGGGCCATTCTTCCGCAGTCCATGTATCCGCTAGACCTGCGCGCCTCCACCATTGCGCACACCGGCGGTGACGTGTATGGAAACATCCGGCTGAAGAAATTTGGCGACCTATCCTATACCGGCTACGCCGGTTTGCAGTCCTTCGATAAGTACGGCGGATACGTCTACGGTCTGGTCAATGACGGACTCACCCTCAGGGGTCTGGCAGCCAAGCAATATGGCGTAGACCTGCGCTGGAACAATCTTCTCCCAGGCCTGCTGTTTGGGGTTTCCTATCTGCACGCGCCCACCAGTAGCGTTACCGCAACCATCCAGGTGGCGCCCACTGTGATCTTTCCGTTCGGGATAAAGGACCAACAAAATACCGCTGCTTACTATGGGGAGTACAAATTCCGTAACCTCACCCTCGACGGCGAATACCGGCGCCAGATCTTGACCGGTACAGAAAATGTCGGTCCGCTTCCGGCGATCCTCTTCGGCGAAGATGGGCGGGGTGGGTACGCATCAGCGGCCTATCGCGTATCGAAACGGCTGGAGCTCGGCACCTATCATTCCCGCTTCTATCCGCTGTGGCCCGCGAGCCAAGGGGCGGCCAATCACATGTTCGACACCGTTGCGACCGCTAAAATCGACCTAGTCGGCCGCTGGGATCTCAAAATCGAGGGCCACTTCATGGATGGCTACGGTACCTACTACTCATTCCGGGGATTCTATCCGCAGGATAACCCGGCGGGCTTGAAGCCCAGAACCAACTTGCTGGTGATCCGCACCGGCTGGAACTTCTAAGGCGACCCCAATACAGGAGAAAAACATGAAACGCACATCTATCCTTCTCGGGGCATGCTCTTTGTTCGCCGCAGTAGTCGCGCTGCCGGCGGATTTCAAAGTGATCGCCAACTCGAGCGTCAGCTCTTCTTCCATCTCTGCCGACGAGCTCAAGGACGTCTTCTTGCTCACCAAGAACTCATTCGGCGGCGGCCATGCCGAACCGGTTTTGGAAAAGGGCGGCGCCACGCATGAAGCTTTCGTGAAGTCGTATCTCGGCAAAACCGATACCGCATTGCAGACCTACTACCGCAGCTTAGTGTTCACGGGCAAGGCCTCTATGCCAAAAACGCTGGCCGCCGACACGGAGGTGGTCGCCTATGTCGCCAAAACCAAGGGCGCCATCGGATACGTCAGCGCCAGCGCCGCCACCGAAGGTGTTAAGACGCTCGAAGTCAAGTAGCACGCCGCGTGGGTCCCACAGCGGTCCCGCACCTCGCAAAATCAACCGCCGTATGGGGGCTAAAATGAAGCTTTCACCTGCCCACCATGCCCGTCCACGCCAGGCGCCTGATCCGGAAAATGCGCGGCGGTGCGCAGGCCCACCTGCTCGAGTGCGATGACGGCCACTTCTACGTCGTCAAGTTCCGCAATAATCCCCAGCATCGCCGGATTCTGGTCAACGAATGGATCGCCTCCGCCTTCCTCAACTACCTGCAAATCTCGACGCCCGAAACCGCCATCGTAAACTTGACCGCCGATTTCCTGGCTGGTAACTCCGAAATTCACATTCAACTCGGCTCCCGCCGCCAACCCATCGAGCCCGGCTGGCATTTCGGATCCCGCTATCCGGGAGATCCCGCCAAAGTGGTGGTCTACGATTTCATCCCCGACCTTCTGCTGGACAAAGTCGTCAACCGGAGGGAATTCCTGGGCGCGTTGGTGTTCGACAAATGGATCGGCAACGCCGACGCGAGACAATCCATTTTCTTCCGCGCCCGCCTCGAGCAGCGCGTCCCCGATAGCCGCCAAAAGCAAGGTTTCGTGGCTCATATGATGGATCATGGCTACGTCTTTGATGGCCCCCACTGGACCTTCACGGATTCGCCGCTCCAGGGCCTCTACTTTCGGCCCAGCGTCTACGTCCAGGTCCGGTCCTTCGACGATTTCGAACCCTGGCTCGGCCAGGTAATCCACTTCCCGGAGGAGATCGTGGACCAGGCCCTGAAACAGATCCCGCCCGAATGGCTGGAAGGCGACGAAGCCGCTCTTGAAAACATGCTGACCAAGCTCCTGTCCCGCCGCAAACGCGTCCCCGACCTGATCCGATCAAGCCAAAGCGGTCGAACCAACCCGTTCCCCAACTGGCGCTAGAAAATCAGGCACCGGTCGAGGAACCAGCAGCCAGCACCAGCAACCAGCCACCAGCAACCAGCCACCAGCCACCAACGGCCAGCCCCCAGCCCCGATAATGAAATCTAGCCATGACCCGCCGCACCCCCACCATCGGCCTGCTCGCGGGACTCGCCGTCACCCTTTCCGCCGTTGCCGTCTATTCCAGCTACACCATCGTCCAGCTCCGCAGCCTGCGCCGATTGCAAACCGAAACCATCGATCGCAACCGCACCGATTCCCTGCTCCTGCTGCGCATCCAGAACAATCTCAATTCGCTCGCCCTCACCATGCGCGACATGCTGGAACAAAGCGAGCCCTATCCGCTCACTGCGTGGCAGCCGCAGTTCAAACGAATCCGCGGCGATTTAGACGACGCCCTGGCTCGCGAGGAAAAGGTCTCGCCCGCTACCGCCGATCAGCGCCGCTATCTGGCAGTTTCCATAACCCAATTCTGGGATGCTCTCGACCGTATCTTTGGCCTAGCCGCCGGCGGTCAGGAGGAAGAAGCGCGCACCCGAATCCGTCTCTCGCTGCAAGCTCGCCAGGAAGGCTTAACCACCGCAGTGGCTCGTTTGCTGGTCGAAAACAATGCCAACGAGCAACAGGCCGCCGCGCAAGCACAACAGATCCACGCAAGCGTGGAACAGGACGCTTATCTGTTTCTCGCCGCGATGCTGGTTCTGATCGTTGCCACCAGCCTGTATCTGGTCAACTACAACCGCAAGTTGTTCGAACAAGTAGCCGCGCTCTCCCAGCGCCGCAGCGAGCTGGCGCAGCAACTGATCTCGATTCAGGAAAACACCTTTCGATATATCGCGCGCGAATTGCATGACGATTTCGGCCAGATCCTCACCGCCATCGGCGCCATGCTGCAGCGTGCCGGCCGCCGCACCACCGCCTTCGACCCCGCCCTGCGCGAGGATTTCGAAGAAGTGCGCGGCATCGTGCAATCCACGCTGGATAAAGTCCGCGCACTCTCGCAAGCCTTGCATCCGGTGGTGCTCGACGACGCCGGTTTAGAGGGCGCGCTCAACGTCTACCTGCCGGGATTTGAGAAACAGCACGGAATCGAAATACGATACGAGAAGTGCGGGTCTAGCCGAAATGTCCACCGCGATGTGGCCATCCACCTCTATCGGGTTTTGCAGGAAGCTCTCACCAATGTCGCGCGCCATTCGAAATCGGCACAGGCCGAGGTGCGGTTGCGCTACCAGGCCGAAAATGTCGTGCTCGAAGTGGAAGACCATGGTGTGGGATTTCCGCCAGTGAAGGAGAATCAAGGAATGGGACTAATCTCGATGCGTGAGCGAGCCGAGCTAGTAAATGGCCGGATCGAATTTCTTCCTCGGATTGGTGGCGGCGCACTCGTCCGCCTGACGGTGCCGCTCGGTGTGGAGGAAACCCATGCCTCATAGCATCCCTCCGAATATTAGGGTATTACTGGTGGACGACCACAGCCTGGTGCGCCGCGGTTTCCGCCGCATGCTGGAGGACGATCCGGAAATCGCAATTGTAGGCGAGGCCAGCGATGGCAACGAGGCCGTGCAGAAAGCTCTCGAACTTCGCCCCGACGTCATCGTGATGGATTTCGCGCTGCCCAGCATGAATGGCGCCGTGGCCACGCGCATGATTCTCAAATCGGCGCCGCAAACCAAGATCCTCATGCTCAGCATGCATTCGGAAGCCAGTTACGTTCGCACCTGCCTGGATGCGGGCGCGCGAGGCTATCTCCTGAAAAATGCCGTGGATCTGGAACTGATCGGCGCGGTGAAGCAAATAGCCGCGGGCGAACAGGTGTTGGATCCACGCTTGGGACGCTTGGCGGATGAACCCGCCAAGCCCACCTTGACCACGCGCGAACTCGAGATTCTGCAACTGATCGTGCATGGAAAATCCAACAAAGAAATCGCCGCCGTGCTGGGTCTCAGCGCAAATACGGTTTCCGTGCATCGCGCCAATATCATGCAGACGCTGGATATTCACAACACGGCGGCGCTCGTGGTCTATGCCATACAGCACGGCCTGGCGAGCATCGCGTGAATCGCCGGACTTTCCTGTTAGGATCTCTGCCGCTCCGTGCCGCCGCGCCGGATCTTGGTTTCCGTTTGACCAACGTCACCGCCCCAGCCGGTATCGACTTTCATCACAACACCGGAGCCTTCGGCGCAAAATATCTCCCCGAAACTCTCGGCTCCGGCTGCGCCTTTCTCGACTACGATGGCGACGGCTGGCTGGACATTCTGCTTATCAACGGAATGGATTGGCCGGGTCACAAACGCCGATCCACCACGCTGCAGCTCTACCGCAACAGCCGCAACGGAACGTTTCAAGATGTAACCCGCCAAGCTGGCCTCGCGGTGGAACTGTACGGGATGGGCGTGGCCATTGCGGATTACAACAATGATGGATTCCCGGATATTCTCGTCACCGCCGTGGGCCAGAATCGTTTGTTTCAGAACACCGGCAAAGGCCATTTCATAGACGTGACCGAAAAAGCCGGCCTGGGCGGGCGCAGTTCCCTCAGCACTTCGGCCCTCTGGTTCGACTATGATCGCGACGGCCTGCTGGATTTATTCGTCTGCAACTACGTGAAATGGTCCCCGGAGCACGACATTTTCTGCACCGTCGACGGCACCCACAAATCCTACTGCACTCCGGAAGCCTATCGCGGATCCACTTGTTGGTTGTTTCGCAACCGCGGTGACGGAACTTTCGAAGATGTCACCGCCAAGAGCGGCATTTTCGATACGACGTCCAAATCGCTGGGCGTCGCCATGCTGGATACCGATCGCGACGGCTGGCCGGATCTTCTGGTCGCGAACGATACGCAATCGAACAAGCTCTATTGCAACCAGCGCAACGGCACTTTCGATGACATTGCCGTGCGCGCCGGCGTGGCCTTCAGCGAAGACGGCCGGCCGCGCGCGGGTATGGGGATCGACGTTGCCGATTTCGACAACTCCGGCGCGCCCGGCATCGCCATCACCAATTTCGATAACGAAATGATCGCGCTCTACCGCCCCAATCCCAACGGCACCTATTCTGATGCAGCCTTCAAAACCGGCATCGCGCAAGCCTCACGCGCCAGCTTGGGCTTCGGCTGCATGTTCCTCGACATCGATCTGGATGGACGTCTCGACTTGCTGGCCGTCAACGGCCACATCGATGAAACCGTCCGGAATATCAAAAGCAACATCGGATACGCGCAGCCTCCGCACCTGTTTTTGAACGACGGCCACGGCGCATTCCACGATGTTGCCAAGGAAGCCGGCCAGGATTTCGCGTCCCCCAAAGTCGGCCGCGGCGCAGCCTACGGCGATTTCGATCGCGACGGCGACGTGGACATTCTAATCACCACTAACAACGGTCCAGCCGCTCTCTACCGCAACGATATCTCAAACGGTAATCGTTCCATCCGCCTGCGATTGACGGGAACAAAATCAAACCGCGACGGCATCGGCGCGGTCGTCCATCTCACCACGCCCGACGGCACGCAAAGCAGAATGGTAAAAACCGGCTCCAGCTACCTCTCCCAATCCGAGCTACCCCTAACGTTCGGTCTGGGAAAGCGCGACAAAGCCGACCGCCTCGTAATCGAATGGCCGAGCGGCCGCACCGAAGAATACAAAAATCTCTCCGCCGGCTCCTACGAATGCACCGAAGCTAAAACCATAACCCAACTGCCGCGTTACTGAGCGTTTTCTTATTTGCGTTCATTCGCGTTCATTCGCGGCCAAATCATTCCTGCCTCAACGCTTTCACCGGATCCACCCTACTAGCCCTCCGAGCGGGCACGAAACTGGCGATCATCGCCGCCGCCACCAACACCGGAATCATGACCGCAAATGTCCCCACTCCACCCGGCTGCATTCCCTCCACCAACTGCTCCAACGCGCGTCCCGCACCTAGCGCCGCTGCCGTTCCCAATACCACACCCGCGAAAATCATCCCCAGGCTTCCGCGCAGGATCAACCAAATCACGTCCCAGGTTTTCGCGCCCAGCGCCATCCGTACTCCGATCTCCGGCACCCGTTGACTGGTCAAATATGCCAATACGCCGTAAATCCCGATCGATGCCAGCAGCAAGGCCAGCCCCGCGAACACGCCGAATAACAACAGCAGAAAACGTTGGCGCGCCAGCGAGTCACTCGCCAGTTGCTCCATCGTATTCACTTCGTAGATAACTTGGTCGTTGTTTGCTCCCCGCACTGCCCGCCGCAGTGTCTCCATCACGCTCAATGGATCCACGCTGGTCCGGACCCCGATCGACATCAGTTCGGACCATCGGCGCACGTATTGATCCGGAACCTGTGCAAAAGGATAGTAGAGCTGCGCACGCACATTCGTTTGCTTTTCTTCCCCCGCCCCCCAGTACCTTACATGCCCCACCACGCCCACTACGCGCACTGGATCCGACCCCATGCCGATCCAAAGGTGCTTTCCGACGGCTTCTTCTCCGTGAAAGGCCTCGTGCGCCATCACGTCGTCAATCACCGCCACTCCCTCACTTCCTAGGCGGTCCTGATCGCCGAAGAATCGACCCTGGCGTAGCGTGAGCCCCATCACCTGTAAGTAATCCGGAGTCACGCTCGATGCCAGCGTGAGCGGCTGTTTGTCCGGCGGCGGCTCAACTGGAGTGGTCCAGTAGCCGATCTGGTTATTGCCCTCGCGCAGCGGCACCGTATCCACCATCGCAATGGACCGAACTCCCGGCACGCGCCGTGCCCGATCCAACACGTCCTGCCAGGCCGCGCGTGTCCTTGCCGGGTTCGCCAGCGTGCTCGCTGAAAGCGCCGCCCTGGCCGTCAGTACATTATGGACATTTATCCCCGGGTCGAGCGACGCCAGATGCAGCAGCGTGCGCCCCAGCATTCCCGCGCACACCAGCAGAACCACCGCCAGCGCGATCTCCGATATCACAAAGCATCCGTGCATCCGGCGTGAGCTTCCTCCCACCGTCCACGCTCCGGCGCGAAGCGTCCGTTCCAAATCACGGGACGGCGCACGTAGAGCCGGCGCCAACCCGAAAAGAAGTCCGCATCCGAGGGAGACCGCCAGCGCAAACAACAGCACCTGCCAATCCAGTTGGACTTCCTCGGCGCGCGGCAAGCCGCCCGGCCACCAAACCACAAACGGCCGGATACTCATGGCCGCCAGCAAAATGCCGATCAGGCCTCCGGAAATTCCCAACACCGCGCTTTCCGTCAAGCATTGGCGCGCCAACCGGCCGCGGCCCGCCCCCAACGCCACTCGCATGGCCAGCTCCCGTTCGCGCGATACCGCGCGCGCCAGCAGCAGACTGGCGACGTTCACGCACGCAATCAACAGCACCAGGCTGACCGCGCCCAGCAGCAACCACAACGTGTCGCGCGTGTCTCCTACATTCGCACGAAGCGGCCCGGCGATGAATGTGCGGCCCTTATTCGATTTCGGGTATTGCTCTGCCAGGCCGTGCCCCAGCATTGCCAGCTCGCTCTGCGCCTGGGATAGCGTCGCGCCGGGCCGCAGCCGCGCCCATACTCCAATCCCGTGCGACTCGCGATTGTGCATGAACGCCCCGGCGTTCTGGCCAATGGGCGTAAACAGGTCCACGTCCGCCGTCCCCAAGCGAAAGCCTGCCGGCATCACGCCGGCCACCGTATAGGATTTCCCGTCGAAGATCAGCGGCGCCCCCATCGCGCCCGCGCTTCCACCAAAATGGCGCTGCCACAATGCGAAGCTGATGATGGCCACCGGCGCTCCACTCGGCCGGTCTTCTTCAGCCAGAAAGTTACGGCCTCGAAAAACTGGAACGCCCAACACCGGTAGCAACTCGGACGAGACTCCGTAAGCGTTGATGTTTTCGGCGTCGCCCGGTTGGCTCAGCGTACCTGTGTTGAAGCGGAATGCCGCCATATCCAAAGACCGGATCTCGCGTTTGCAATCCAGGTAATTCGGATACGTGAAACCCCACAGATTACCCCAGTGCGTGCTCCAATCTGTTTGTTCCTGTAACCTCACCAGCCTGCCTGGATCCGCATAAGGAAACGGCTTCAGCAGAACGCCACTCACCAAAGTGAACATCACCGTTGTGGCGCCAATCCCCAGCGCCAGCGTTAACAGCACCACTGCCGCAAACCCCGGCTTCTGCCGCAGCGTTCGAACCGCATAGCGAAAATCCTGCCACAGATCCTCCAGCCAGCGCGTGCCTCGCGCGTCTCGGCATTCCTCCTTCACCTGCTCGGGCCCACCCAGGCTGATCCTCGCCTCCCGCTGCGCTTCCTCAGGCTTATAGCCACGCGCCATCAGATCGTTCGCGTGTTCATCCAGGTGAAAACGCATCTCCTTATCGAGTTGCTCTTCCAGTTTGTTTCTTCGAAATAGCCGCTGCGCCCAAGTCGACATGTGTCACTCCATTCGTAATGTAGTCGTTGGATCCACTCGCGCCGCGCGCCACGCCGGCACCCACGCCGCTATCGCCGACACGCTCCCCAGCATTCCAATCACGCCCAAATACGTAATCGGATCCAGCCGCGAAACACCAAACAGCAGCGTGATCAGCGCACGGCTCGCCATCACGGCCCCAGCCAAGCCCAGCACCACGCCGAACCCGGTAAGCGTCATCGCCTGACGAACCACCAGCGCCACAATGTCAGCCCGCGATGCCCCCAACGCCGATCGCACGCCAATCTCGCGCATTCGCTCCGTTACGCCGCCCGATAACACGCCGTATATTCCAGTCGCCGCCAGCACCAGCGCCACAAACGCAAACACCTCGAACACAATCAGCGCAAAACTTCTCTGCGCCTCCGACCGCGCCACCAAAGTATCCATGGCCGACACTTTCGTAATTGGCTGATCTTTATCCACGCTCCAAATCGCCTTTTTGATTGCCGGAGCCAGAGCCGCCGCATCCCCACGCCCGCGCACCACCAAAGACATGGGATTATCTGCAAACCACCCCTGCGCGATCGTCATATAAAATGCATCCTCGGTGCCCGCCGCGAGCGACGTCTGCTTCACATCACCCACCACCCCGACGATTGTGGCCCACGCCCAGTCGTCCGGGCCAACGTGAATCCGCCGGCCCACCGCGTCTCCGTCTGCGAATTTGCGCCTGGCCATACCTTCGTTGATCAGGACAGCCACCGGCGCACCCGCGATATCGTGCCTGTCCAGCAGCCGGCCGCGCCGCAGCGGGATGTTCATCGTCTCCAGATATCCCGGACTCACCGAGTACCGCAGCGCACTCTCATTCCCTGCCTGTTTGCCCGGCGCACTCGATTCGAAACGGATTCCATACGCTCCGAACTGATCACCGCTCAGCGGCAACTGGCTGGTAAACGCGGCCGCCGTCACACCGGGAACCTGGCGGACCGCATCCAAAGCCTGCGCGAAGAATCGCCGATTGGCATTGTCGCCATCCAAGCGATGGCTGGCCGTCTGCACCTGCATGGTCAACACATGCGAAGCGTTGAAGCCCGGCGATATCGCGAAGACCCGTTGGATGCTCCGCAGCAGCAATCCCGCGCTCACCAGCAGCACTAGCGCCAGTGCTACTTCTGCGACCACGAGCGTGCGCCGTGTGTTTTGATGACCGCCAACCGTACTCCTCGAATTCTGCCGCAATCCGATATGCAGATCGTGACGGTACGCATGCATGGCCGGGATCAACCCGATCACAATCCCGATCAGCGCCGTGATCCCCAGCGCGAAAGCAAACACGGCTCCATCCACGCCAATCGCGCTCACACGCGGCACCTCCTGTGGACTCAGCGCAATCAACGCACCCACTCCGAACTGCGCCACCAGCATCCCCAGCGCGCCGCCCAGCGCAGCCAATAACAAGCTCTCGGTGAGCAATTGCTGGATCATGTGCATACGTCCCGCGCCCAGCGCCGCGCGCATCGCGAATTCCCCGCGCCGTTGTGCTCCGCGTGCCAGCAACAGGTTCATCACGTTCACACACGCAATCGCCAGTAGCGCCAGAACCGCGCCCAGCACTGCCAGAAGCGCCGGCCGGACGCCACGCGTCACATCATCCTGCAGCGAATTCAGCACCAGACCCCGCCGCATGGCCGCCCAGGCAGGCCTTGAAAATTCGCGCACCGGCGTTCGTGCAATCACGTCCGTTTCGCGTTGCGCTTGCTCCCGCCCCACGCCCGCCCGCAGCCGCCCGGCGATCCGCAGATGATGCCCCACTCCTTGCCGTCCGCCGGCAGCGATGCGTCGTATTGCAATGGCGACCAAATCTCCGCCGTGGAAGCCAGAACATTTTCGAATGTTCGCGGCATCACTCCGATAACCGTATAGAGGTTGTCATCCAGCGTGAAAGCGCGCCCGACAATCGCCGGATCAGCATTGAAATGCCGCTGCCACAATCGATAACTGACGATCGCTGCCTTGGGACCATTCACGCGGTCATCGGAAGCATCAAAATCTCTCCCTAGCGCCGGCCCTACGCCTAACACGCGGAAGTAACTCGCGCTCACGGCTTGCCCATCCAGCCGTTCGGGAACGTCCGAGCCAGTCAACGTCGGCTGCCACTCCTTGAATGCCGCCAGCCCGTCGAAGGAACGGCTTCGCTCCGCCAGCTCTCGGTAGTTTCCGAACGTTACGTACGCGCGCGAGCCTTCCGTCCCGTAATCCCACAAAGTCACCAGCCGGCTTGCGTGCGGATAAGGCAACGCTTCAAACAGGATCGGATTCACCGCGCTGAAGATGGCCGTGCTGGCGCCAATCCCGAGCGCCAGCGTAATGATCGCAACGGCGGTGAATCCCGGCCGCCGCCGCAATGTCCTCACCGCATAGCGAAAATCCCGCCATAGATCTTCCAACCAGCGTGTACCGCGCGCATCGCGGCACTCCTCCTTCACCTGTTCCTCGCCACCCACCGCCAGCCGGGCTTGGCGTCGCGCTTCCACAGGATCAACGCCGCGCGCCACCAGTTCGCTCGCGTGCTGCTCCAGATGGAACCGCAGCTCCTTTTCAAGTTGGTCTTCCAGCTTGCTCGGATGCCACAGGCGGTACCACCAGCTCATTCCGCGCCTCCCTCCGACATCCCGAGAATCAGGCCCACCGCGGTAGTCAATCGCTCCCAACTGGCGGCCTCGGTTTCAAGCTGCGCCCGGCCCTTGCGCGTCAGGCTATAGAACTTGGCTTCGCGCCCCGTCTCCGTCTCGTTCCAATCGGCCGCCAGTAACCCGCGATTTTCCAGCCGATGCAACGCGGGATAGAGCGACCCCTGCGGCACCTGCACCACGTCGCGCGATACCTGCTGCAGCCTCTGCGCGATCGCGTAGCCGTGCACCGGTCCCAGCGCCACGACTTTCAAAATCAACAGGTCCAGCGTGCCCTGCGGAAGGTCCGATTTAGCTGCCATATGAACACCTCGATCTTCTACATGTTAAACCAAGACGTGTAGAAGGTCAAGGTGTCAATGCTTGGCGTAAGCCCCGGCGCCCAGAAAATGGATTGAAACATAGGGCTGGTCCCCCACCACCCAACTATCATGCCCAGGGCCAATATAGAAGACATCCCCAGCCTTCATCTCAACGACGCGCCCGTCATCCATCGCGGCCACGGCCCGTCCTGAGATCACCATCCCGACATGTTCCACATCGCAGCTCTTCTTGCCAACCAGCGGACCAACATGGATGGACCATTTCCAGCCCGGCGCGTACGTCGCACGTCCAATAGTCATCCCACCGATTTTCAGCAGCTCGAACTTGCCTTTCTCGAACTCCCGGACCTCGTCCGGCGTCTCAAACCTTTTCAGGATCACGTCGTTCATCATAAGAACAGACTGTCATATTTACACGTGTTACCGAACCGCGACCGTGAGGGAGCCGGTGCCTTTGCGGATTTTTTCACGGATTCTAAGGGAGCCGGTGCCCGATGAATACCAGGCGGCTTTTCAACCTCCTCGCCATCCTTATCCTGATCGCTCTTTCGGTCACGAACGTATATCGCGCCAAGACCCAATCCATAACTTGCGATGAAGCGTACAGCTATCAGCTTTGGATTTCGCAACCGTTGTCGCGGATGTTCGTGGACTACGACGCCGGCAATCACGTCCTGCAAACTCTGCTTGCCAAAGTCTTCGTCGCTATATTTGGCCTGTCGGAATTCACGCTACGCCTGCCAACATTAATAGCCGGCTTCCTCTACTTCACCGCAATCTACTGCATTTGCCGCCTTGTATTCGGCGAAGCCGGTCTTTTCCTTCTTTCGGTTTGCGTCCTCAGCCTGAACCCCCTGCTGCTGGATCTTCTTTCAGCGGCGCGCGGCTATGCGCTGGCCCTCGCGTTATGCATTTGGGCGCTCTACTACATGCTGAAGGGTCCGCCGCATTCCCCTTACGACCTGCTCCGGCTGGCGATCCTGCTGGCGCTGTCGGTATCCTCGAATGTCACTTTTCTTTTTGTGGATTCGGGACTGGCTTGTCTCTTCATGGTGGCGCTACTCGCCAGCAGCCGCGACAAAATGGTGCGGGTTGCGCTTCAAGCCGCAACATATTTCATTATTCCCGGAATCGTTCTCACCCTGATCCTTATAGGCGGAACAATGAGAAACGGACACCGCATGGCTTTCTATTTCGGTTTACCTTCTCTAGCCAGGAGCGCCGCAAGTTTGGTTCATGTTTCCCTGATGCACCATCATTACTACAACCGCCTCGACCCTCTAGAGAATTTCCTTTCCGCGTGGTTCATCCCCGCCATTCTGTTGCTGGCGGGCTTCCTCTGGATTGCGGCCGTTCACAAAAGGGCATTTCTGAAGCAGCAGCCGGATCGTTTTCTCTTCTTCTGCGCGGGCGCGCTACTTTTCTCGATTGCATCCAGTTACGGCGCCTACAAAACAGCGGGCTTGCTGTATCCAGTAACCAGAACCGGCCTTCCGTGGATCGTCTTCTTCCTGCTCACCTGCTTGGGCCTCGCGACGACGCGGATAATACGATGGCCCGTACTGCTCTTCCTGTTAGGAAGCGTATTCTGGTTCGCCTGCCAGCTCAACGTCAGCGAGTACAGCGAATGGTCTTACGATGCCGGCACCAAGCGCATTGTTTCCGTCCTTCAACGACAGCACCAGGCCGAACCCGATAAGAACTGGCAAGTAAGCGTATCCTGGATGCTGCTTCCCAGCCTGAACTTCTACAAGTCGCTCGATCACTTGGATTGGTTCCAGCCCTTCGACATTCGGAACGGAACCGCCGGCTTCACCCGTTTCGTCTTAGCCGAGAAAGACACCCAGCTAGTGCAAACCCTCCACCTCAGCACCAGCTATGTCGACCCAGTATCAGGCGAAGTGTTAGCCGCGAGGCAGTAGGGCAGGTTGCCAACCTGCCGCCGATTGCCAATCGGCGCAACTCGCAAGTTATTTCGAAGCTAGGAGTTCCGACGCCTGGGACCCACCTTCGGCATGCGTCGGGGGGAGCGCGAGAATCACGCGTTGCACCCTGAGCACCTCGGTATGGCGACCTTCTGGTTCCGTTTGCCGTAGCCCGGCTGCTTCGAAAGAAAGCTTCTTTGAGATTCTGCAGGGCCTTCTCTCTCTTGAGGTAACGGAGGCCATTCGTTCGAGCACTGGCGCCAGACTGGGTATGGCTACTTGGATGAGAATGATATAAAATAAGCCATCCTGGAAAATTCAAATAGGATTCTGGGGAACGTAATGGAAACCCCGTGGCGAATGCTGGGCAGGAGCAATGTTGCTTTACGATCCGGCGATTGCGCCCATGCTGGTTCCACCTTGGGGAGGGTGTATGTGGGGAACTAAAATCGCGTCGTTGTTCTGTTCATGTATCTTGGTCGGGCTAGTATCCGCTCAAACCCCGGCGAGGGTCGACTTCGCAAAGGATGTGCTGCCGATCTTAAGGCAGAACTGCGTGCCTTGTCATGGGCCAGCGCAGCAGAGCAACCGAATGCGACTCGACCGAAAAAGCGTGGTCATCAGCCGCCGGGGTGTGGTTCCCGGCAGTAGCGATAACAGTTTTCTGTTTCACCGCATATCAGGCAATGACTTCGGCCTTCAGATGCCCCCCACCGGTCCACTCCGCCCGGAACAGATCGCCACTATCAAGACCTGGATCGATCAAGGCGCAGACTGGCCGGATGCACTCGCCAACGAAGTGGAACTACCGCCCTTGGATCCGAAGGCCTTGGCCATGGTGGAGACCTTGCGCGCCGGTGATCTGCCGGGGTTCATGAAGTCCGCGGCGCAGGATCCAAAGCTACTCAACGCGCGCGGACCGGAGGGCTCTACTCCCTTCATGTACGCGGTGCTTTATACCAGCGCGCCTACGTTGGAACTTCTATTGAAACAGGGCGCCGATCCCAACAAAAGGAATGACGCCAACGCGACGGCTCTGATGTGGGCGGCGACGGACCTGGAGAAAACGCGCGTCCTGGTAGCCCATGGCGCGGACGTCAATGCGCGTTCCAGCGATATGCGAACGCCGTTAATGATCGCCGCCCGCCGCCCCGGTAATAGCGCCACCGTCAAGCTGCTTCTGGAAAAAGGGGCGAGTCTCAATCCCAATGCGCACCCGCTCTCCGAATCGGCGCCCCTGATTGAAGCTGCAGAAGCGGCTGATGCCGCCACAGTGGAATTGCTGCTAGGCCACGGCGCGGAGGTGAAGGAAGCCGGGGAGCCCGCCATCGAGATGGCTATCGGGATGCGGTGTTCGAAATGCGCGGCCATGCTGGCCGCCAAGGGTCTCAGCAAGGGGGAGTACACCATGGCGCTGCCGAACATCGCAGCTCTTGGCGACGTCAACGCAGTCCGGCTGATGCTCGACCATGGCGCGGATGTCAACGCCGTCGATCCGCTCGGCCGCACGCCGCTGATGTACGCGGCCGCATCCGATCTTCTGGACCTGGATGTGGTCAAGCTCCTCATCGAACGCGGCGCCGATGTCAACGCCAAAGACAGCCACAAGCAAAGCGGCGATTCCGGACTCAGCGTGCTCGACATCGCCCGGCTGCATGGCGAGACCCCGGTGGTCCAGTGGTTAATCAAGTCCGGCGCAAAAGGTAGCGCCCCGAGCGCGCTCGTGCTGAAAGTGCGGAGGGAGAATACCATTCAGAGCGCCATTCAGGGAAGTCTTCCACTTATTCAGCGGGCAGACGCTAATTTCGTTCCGAAGGCAGCCTGCATTTCCTGCCACAACGATAGCTTCGCGGCGATGGCGGTGGGATTGGCCCGCAAGAGCGGAATCCCGGTGGATGAAAAAACCGCCGCCAAGCAGGTCAAAGCCAACGTGTTCGGTCTGGAAAAACTCCGCGACAACCTGCACCAGGGCTTCTTCACTCCAGTGGGGGATTACTTTGCGGCCTCTGTCGTGAGTTACATCCTCATAGGGCTGGACGCGGAGCACTACCAGCCCGATCTCAACACCGATGCCGCGGCAATGTTCCTGAAATCCCGCCAATCGCCGGATGGCCAGTGGATCTATACCGCCGCCGACGCGAGGCCTCCAATCTGTTCCGACTATATCGGACAGACCGCAATCTCCATGCGAGCACTTCAGCTGTATGCGCCTCGAACTCAAAAGGCAGCTTACCAGCAGTCGATCGAACTCGCCGCAACTTGGTTGGAGAACGCGAAATCGACGAACAACGAAGATCTCAACTTCCGGTTGCTGGGGCTGGCATGGTACGGCAAGAACAAAGATGCCACTCAGGCGGCCATGCGGGAACTCCTCGCCAAGCAGCGGCCCGATGGGGGCTGGTCCGATCTTGACTCCATAGAGAGCGGTGCCTACGCTACCGGAAAATCTCTGTTCGCCCTGCAGACCGCGGGCCTGCCCGCGTCCGATCCCGCCTATCGGCGTGCGGTCCGGTATCTGTTGAGTACGCAACAAGAGGACGGCTCGTGGTACGTCAAGTCGCGCGCGATGGCGTTGCAGCCGTATTTCGATGCCGGCTTCCCTCACGGCTTTGATCAATGGATTTCTGCTGCAGGAACGAACTGGGCCACCATGGCGCTATCGCTGGCCGCACCAACGCAATCCTCAGAGACATCGGGCGGGCAATAGGAATCACAACCGATCCGCCACTAGCAGAAACGTGTCGCGCGTTGCATCGGCCGCTTGTACATAGAGCAACTTGTCCTGTGCACTGGACGCCCTGTGATCGGGCGCCTTTGGCCTCTAGCGAGAACCCGTCAGTTACCAAACTGCCACGTGTCAGTCAGCTGCGGTACACACGCTAGAGCGGGCAGCATCAGCGCTCTTGTGCGCCTGCCAGGGTTTTCGCTTTAGTGCCTGCATGATCGTACGTTCGTCCTTCCTTGACGAAACGAACCCAGTTTCCGGACCAAGCTACCTTTAAGATCCACAAATCAAACAACTTCAATCAACTCTCACTCTCCCTCTAGCATCCAATTCATCCTTCTGTTACACTCGTCACTTAAGACTCCGAACCGTAGCGTAGTACCCTCCCCAGCAAAAAGTTGCGTTTTCCGGGGTCGGCTTAGATGCCTTCTGTTATAATAGGGTTTCAGGGTACCGTCCGATCTTGCTTGGATGCAGTGTAGATTCTTAGCCTCCGGAGATTCCGCGTGAAACGTACTGGATCCGACGACGCGTTGCGTTGTTCGTTTTGCCACAAAAGTCAGGACGTAGTCGGTAAGTTAATCTCCTCCCCCAACGATTACCCCAGAGCTTACATCTGTGACGAATGCATCGCCGTATGCAATTCGATCCTCGAGGATGATCGGCATGATCAACCTTATGGAGCTCCGCATAAGCTTCCCAAGCCATTGGAGCTAAAGGAGTATCTCGATCAATACGTGATCGGCCAGGATCCCACCAAGAAGAAGCTCGCCGTGGCCGTTTACAACCACTACAAGCGCATACAGATGAACAAGCAGCGCGGCGCTGAAGTGGAGCTCTCCAAGTCCAACATTCTTTTGATCGGACCAACCGGCACCGGCAAAACCCTCCTGGCCCAGACACTGGCTCGGATTTTGGATGTCCCCTTCGCCATTGTCGACGCCACCACCCTCACCGAGGCTGGCTACGTCGGCGAGGACGTTGAGAACATTATCCTGCGCCTGCTGCAGAATTCGGATTGGGACGTCCAACGCTGCCAGACCGGCATTATCTATATTGACGAGATCGATAAAATCGGCCGCAAGGACGAGAATCCGTCCATCACCCGCGACGTGTCGGGCGAAGGTGTCCAGCAGGCCCTGCTCAAAATCCTGGAAGGCACCGTCGCCAATGTTCCTCCCCAAGGCGGCCGCAAGCACCCCCACCAGGAATTCACCCCAGTCGATACCACCAACATCCTGTTTATTTGTGGCGGAGCGTTCGTCGGACTCGAGAAAGTGATTTCCAAGCGCGTTGGAACAAAATCCATGGGCTTCATCGCCCAGGAAGAAACGCATCGCGGCGAAACCGCCTTGCGTCCCAACCCCAATCGCCGGGACACCGACATGCTCGAAAATGTTCAGCCCGTCGACCTCATCAAGTTCGGCTTCATTCCGGAATTCATCGGCCGCATGCCCGTGGTGGCTGTCCTCGAAGACTTGAGCAAGGAAGCGCTAGTGCAAATCCTTACCAAGCCCAAGAATGCCATCGTCCGGCAGTACCAGAAACTTTTTGAATTTGAAAATGTTAGACTGAAGTTTAGTGACGACGCCCTGGAGGCCATCGCCGCCCTCGCCATGGAGCGGAAGGTTGGGGCCCGGGGCCTGCGCATGATTCTCGAAGATCTGATGCTGGACCTGATGTATTATCTGCCATCTTACAAAAAGGTCCGCGAGTTCCTGGTGACCAAAGAGATGGTCATGACGCAGAAGATCAACATGGCCCTGTTAGAGAAGGCCGGATAAGAGTTCCTCGGTTATTCAGTTGTTCGGTTATTCCGTTCGCGAACTGATCAACCGATCAACTGAATAGCCGAACAACCGCCGAATGCTTACCTCCAAAGAAAAACCCGATACCAAACGCTTACCGATGATGCCCATACGGGACGTTGTCATCTTCCCGTTTATGATGACGCCCTTCGTCGTCGGACGGGAGTCCAGCGTACGCGCTCTCGAAGAAGCCTTGGCAGCGGATAAGAAAATTTTCCTCGCGACTCAACATGACGCTTCCGTGGATGAACCCCGGCCGGACGAAATCTATAGCGTAGGCACCATCGCCAATATCGTCCAAAGTCTGAAACTGCCGGACGGCAATATCAAAGTCCTGGTGGAGGGCGTCGAACGCGGCAAGATCATTTCTGTCAGCGAAGATGAAGGCTACTTCCGGGCGCTGGTCAAAACTTTCAATTTCAAAGTGGACGCCGGCACTCAGCTCGAAGCTTTGGTGAGCCGTGTCACCGGTCTCTTTGAACAATACGTCAAGCTCAGCCAGAACCTGAATTACGAAACCATGATCGCCGCCATCCGCGTGGATGAGCCTGGCAAGCTGGCCGACACCGTCGGCGCCAACCTGCAGTTGACCATTGAGGAAAAGCAGGAGCTGCTCGAAATCTTCGACCCCGTGGACCGCCTCACCCGCGTCGCGGAAATGCTGGATATCGAGATCGAAAAACTCAATGTCGACCGGACCATCCAGGGCCGCGTCAAGCGCCAGATGGAGAAGGCGCAAAAAGAATATTACCTCAACGAGAAAATCAAGGCCATCCAGAAAGAGCTCGGCCGCGGTGAAAAAAGCGAGTTCGACGAGCTGAAGAAGAAGATCGACGCAGCCGGCATGACTAAGGACGCGCATGAGAAGGCCAACGCCGAACTCAAGCGCCTGGAAAACATGCCGCCCATGTCGGCCGAATCCACCGTGTCGCGGAATTATCTGGATTGGCTCCTGGCCGTACCATGGAAAAAGAAGTCTAAGGAAATCCGCGACCTCAACTTCGCGCAGCAGGTGCTTGAGACCGATCATTACGGCCTCGAAAAAATCAAGGAGCGTATCCTCGAATTCCTGGCCGTCCGGCGCCTGGTACAAAATCCCAAGGGATCCATCCTCTGCTTTGTCGGACCTCCCGGAGTCGGTAAAACTTCGCTCGGAATGTCCATCGCTAAGGCAACTGGCCGCAAATTCGTCCGTTTGTCGCTCGGTGGTGTGCGGGATGAAGCGGAAATTCGCGGCCATCGGCGCACTTACATCGGCGCGCTCCCCGGCCAGATCATCCAGATGATGAAAAAAGCCGGCACCCGCAATCCGGTTTTCATGCTCGACGAAATCGACAAGATGTCGATGGATTTCCGTGGCGACCCGTCAGCTGCGCTGCTCGAAGTTCTGGATCCGGAACAGAACTATATGTTCGTGGATCACTACCTGGACGTCGAATACGACTTAAGTCAGGTGTTCTTCATCGCTACCGCCAACGTCCTCCACACCGTCCCGCCGGCCTTGCAAGATCGCATGGAAGTGATCCGTTTGTCCGGCTATACCGAGGCGGAGAAACTCGAAATCGCCAAGCGATTCCTGGTTCCGAAACAGTTGAAAGGTACCGGAGTGGCGAAGGTGAATTTGGAGTTCACCGACGAAGGTCTCCAGAGTTTGATTCAGTCCTATACTCGCGAGGCCGGCGTGCGCAACCTGGAACGCGAAATCGGAAACGTCTCTCGCAAGATAGCGCGCAAAGTCGTCAATGCCAGGGGTGATGGTAAGAAATCCGCTGCCACCCAGCCGGACCAGGTAATTCTCACACCCGAAACGGTTTCCGATTTCCTCGGTCCTCAGAAATTCCGCGATCTTCAGGCCGACAAGAAGAACGAGGTCGGCGCCACGGTTGGATTGGCTTGGACGGAGGTGGGCGGCTCCATTCTCACTACCGAAGCCGCGGTCATGGAAGGCAAAGGCAAACTGCAGACCACCGGGAAACTGGGCGACGTCATGCAGGAATCGGCCCATGCCGCTATGAGCTACGTCCGCTCCCGCGCCCACCTGCTCGGTATTGCGCGGGATTTCTACCGCAATCTCGATATTCACGTGCATGTCCCGGAAGGCGCCATCCCGAAGGATGGCCCGTCCGCGGGAATCACCATCGCAACCAGCATCTGCAGCGCGTTGACCAATATCCCGGTTCGCTGTAACATTGCTATGACGGGTGAAATTACCGTCCGCGGACGGGTGCTCCCGATTGGCGGCCTTAAGGAGAAACTGCTGGCTGCCCACCGCCAGGGGATTTACGAATTGATTCTGCCGAAGGATAATGAGAAGGATCTCCCCGATATCCCGGAAAATGTTCGAAATCAAATGAATCTCCACTTCGTCACAACCATGGACGAAGTGTTGAAGATCGCTCTGGAACGGGAGATCGTCGCACTGCCGCTGGCCGGCACTGTGCCGCCGCCGGAATTGGTACGCCAGCCGTCGGGCGAAGAACGGATTTCACATTAGGCAGCGATTACGACCGTAACCGAGCCGGTTTCCACGGCTAACCGAGCCGCGACCGGCTAACCGAGCCGCGACCGTAAGGGAGCCGGTTTCAGGGAGTCGGTGAATTGCTTCAGGGGCCTGATGGACGCGCAATTTGTAGTGAGTGCAGCCCGGCCGGATCAGTTTCCGGCTGAATCCCTCCCGGAGATAGCGTTTCTGGGAAGGAGCAACGTCGGCAAGTCCAGCTTGTTGAATTGCCTGATCGGGAAACAAGAGCTGGCGTTTACGAGTGCCACACCGGGTCGTACTCAGTTGATTAATTTTTATCGGGTCGGCGGACAATTCCACTTCGTCGACCTGCCGGGATATGGGTACGCTCGTGTCCCCAAGGAAGTAGCATTCCAGTGGAAGCAGCTTATCGAACAATACCTTTTACATCGAAGGTCGTTGGAGCTTTGCTTCCTGATACTCGACGCGCGTCGGGGATGGATGGATCAGGACCTGGAACTCAAGCGTTGGCTTGAGGTCCATAACCGGCGGTACATGGTGATCGCCACGAAGACAGACAAGTTGAAAGGTCAGAAAGAACAACGGCTCCAAACGGCCGCCATCCGAAGTCATTCGGATAGTGAGCCTCTGCCGTTCTCGGCGCCTACCTGCCGGGGAGTGAGGGAAATTTGGCAAGCGATATCGAAAATCCAGACCCAGCAGCAGTAGCTGCTCCCACCGAAGAAAAACCAGACACCAAAACGCCGGCCGCCTCTGCGCCGGAAGGCCAAGAGGCCGAACCATCCGAAGACGGCAAAGCCGCGGATTCAAAGTCCGCCGACGCCAAAGCGGGTGACGCCAAGTCCGCGGAAGGCAAAGCGCCGGATCAAGGCCCACCGCCTGCTGGTGGACACCGCAAGCATCGCGGCGGCGTTCCCGGCCAGGGCCAGAAGAACGGCACACTCGACCTGGTGGAGCTCAAGGATATGAGTATCCAGAAGCTCAACCAGATTGCCAAGGATCTGGGCGTCACCGGCACCGCCGGACTGCGCAAGCAGGAGCTGATCTTCAAAATCCTGCAGACCCAGGCCGAAAAAAGCGGCCTCATCTTCTCGGAAGGCGTCCTTGAATGCCTGCCTGATGGATTCGGATTCCTGCGCGCCCCCGAATATAATTATCTGCCCGGGCCCGACGATGTCTACGTTTCGCCATCGCAGATCCGCCGTTTCGATCTGCGCACCGGCGACACCATCTCCGGACAAATCCGTCCGCCCAAGGAAGGTGAACGCTACTTCGCGCTCATCAAGGTGGACGCCATCAACTTCGAGCCGCCTGAGGAAGCCCGCAACAAAATCTTCTTCGATAACCTCACGCCGCTGTATCCGAACGAACGGCTGAAGCTGGAAACCGCCCGCGATAACTACTCCGGCCGGGTAATGGATCTGCTGACTCCAATCGGCAAGGGACAGCGCGGACTGATTGTAGCTGCGCCGCGTACCGGCAAAACCATGCTGCTGCAGTCCATCGCCAATTCAGTCACGACGAACCATCCGGAAGTGTCTCTGATCGTGCTGTTGATCGACGAGCGCCCGGAAGAAGTCACCGACATGCAGCGCTCGGTGAAAGGCGAAGTAATCAGTTCCACCTTCGACGAACCCGCTTCGCGCCACGTCCAGGTGGCCGAAATGGTAATCGAAAAAGCCAAGCGCCTGGTGGAACACAAACGCGACGTAGTGATTTTGCTCGATTCCATCACGCGCCTCGCGCGCGCCTATAACACCGTGGTTCCGCCATCCGGAAAGGTTCTCTCGGGCGGCGTGGATTCCAACGCCCTGCAGCGTCCCAAGCGCTTCTTCGGCGCCGCGCGCAATATCGAGGAAGGCGGTTCTTTGACGATCGTGGCGTCCGCGCTCATCGACACCGGAAGCCGCATGGATGACGTCATCTTCGAGGAATTCAAGGGAACCGGCAATATGGAAATCCACTTGGATCGGAAGTTGATGGACAAACGCGTCTTCCCCGCCATCGATATCACCAAGAGCGGCACGCGCAAGGAAGAGCTTTTGGTCCCCAAGGAAGAGCTCAACCGGGTCTTCGTCCTGCGCCGCGTGCTCAACCCGCTGTCACCCGTTGAAAGCATGGAACTGCTGCTCGACAAACTGGGCAAGACCCGAAGCAACGGCGAATTCCTGTCCGCCATGAGCACGTAGCCTGCTGTCCCGATGGGCAAAATCAGAGTCCTCTCCGACACGGTCGCGAATAAGATCGCCGCCGGAGAAGTAGTTGAGCGTCCCGCATCAGTCCTCAAGGAACTGATCGAAAATTCGCTCGACGCCGGCGCTACCCAGCTCCGCATCGATATCGACAGCGGTGGCCGCCGGTTGATCCGGGTCGCGGACGATGGTTGCGGCATGCTGCGCGATGACGCCCTGCTGGCCTTTGAGCGCCACGCCACCAGCAAATTGAGCGATGTGAAGGATCTGCTTTCCATCGCAACTCTCGGGTTTCGAGGGGAAGCGCTGCCCTCCATCGCATCGGTCTCGCGCCTGCTGCTTGAAACCCGTTCGGCGGATGAGACCACCGGCGCCGCGGTGGAATTCGCCGGCGGAAAACTGCTGCGCTGCGACGAATTTCCCGGCCCCGCCGGTACCACTGTCTCGGTCCGCGATCTGTTCTTCAATGTTCCGGCGCGTAAGAAGTTCTTGCGTTCCGATCAAACCGAGCTGGCGCAC
>DASYNU010000246.1:0-38416 GCA_036008345.1 Bryobacteraceae bacterium | reverse complement strand
GATGAACCGGTGGCATCCAGATTAATGGTCTTCGCGTTTAGGAAATTAATCGGTGGACACGCGGGCTGGGCACTGGCGCAAACCGCGGCCAGCAGCGGAAAAATAATCTTGATGTTCATGGAAGGCTCATTACTTTATCGTGATGTTCACTAAAACCGTCTTTGGCTCGCCAAAATATAGGGAGATGGTCGAGGCGCCCATCCCCGCGAGCGACTTCGGTAATAACATGTTGATCTGGTCGAGGCCTGGAAATTGGCTCTGCGGCCCCGCGTAAGTCACAGTAAGGGGCGTTGGATAAATTTGCGCTGCTACGCCGACGGGGATATCAAAACCGGTTCCAAATAGAACCAGATAGACATCGCCTGTCGACAGGTCAATGGGCACTTCCTGAATGCTCCCGCCCTGCTCGGTGAAGATCGGCTCAATGGTTTGCACATTGTCCGGACCAACCCGCACGGCATAGCCCGCTGGGATGCCGCTCGGATCCACCTGAAATATCTTCGGCGCTAGCGGAGCGATCTGAATTTGACTTCTCGCGGATCTTCCATCCGTAGTCGCTATCGTGATCAGCGCCGTGCCCGCTTCCAGACCCGGGGGTACGACGAAGTTCACTTGTTCCGGTGAGGCGAAGTAGATTTCAGCTGGGCTTACCGCTCCGGTCTGATCCTCTACGCTCACCGACGCTCCTCCCAAGGTCGTGGGCAGCGCAGGCGGTGTCGCTGAAGCCATGGTCAAAGCCAGGTGTTTGCCGAACGCCGACACGATGGAGTGGGGCGCCACAGGCCCCAGCGAAAAGTCGGCAGCAGACACAACGTTGAAAACTGCGCCGGAATTGGAAAGATTGAAGAAGACCGTGGCCCCAGGCTGAGGAAGAATGCCAACCGGCGGCGTGAAGAAGCCACTCGCCACATCTAGTTTGCCATCCCCCTTGAAGTCGGCAGCGATCGGGGGCCCATAGAGAGGGGGCGCGTCAGTGGCTTGCAATTGGAATGTCCCGTCTCCGCTGCCGATCAATAAGCTGCCATCGCTCACGAATACGTCTGGAATACCGTCGCCGTTGATATCTCCCACCACAACTGCCATCAGACCGCTGGCGTTGTTCGGACCGGTGGGATAAGTTGTCAGCGGGCCGAACGTCCCGTCACCGTTTCCCAGCATAACCGCGACGCCCTCCGGCTGGACGCCCGCCACCAGGTCCAGCCTGCCGTCTCCATTGAGATCGGCTGTGGCCAAGCTCAGCGCGATGTATTGACCGAGCGGCGTGCTCGTCGGGAACGGGATGTTCTTACCCGGCGTAAGCTTCCCGTCAGCGGCTCCGAGCAAAAAGCTGATACCAACCCCTCCAGTGAGGCCAACATTCGCGATGTCATCGAACCCGTCCTGATTAAAATCCCCCACGGCGAGCGCTACGGTGGAAGCACCCGCGGGGTAGATTTGCGGCGCCGCGAACGTCCCGTCTCCTTTTCCCAGGAAAACCACCACTTGATCTGCGCTTGGTGCACCACTGATTGCCGCGAGGTCTGGGTGGCCATCGCTATTGAAATCGCCCGTGACCAGCGACCAAATGGAGCCCGGCGCATCGCTCGAGACCGGAGGTAAAAACGTACCGTCCCCCACGCCCAAGAAAACCATGATGCTACCGCCGGACGATGGACGTGCGACCGTCACTGCAAGATCGAGAATGCCGTCCTGATTGAAATCGCCAGTAACCACGGATGTCGGAAAAGCTTGCGGATCCACGGCGGCGAAATCGTGGGTCCAGACCGGTGTTAGCGTGTTGTTCGCCCTCCCTAGAAAAACCGACACGTATTGAAACGAACTCAACAATGCGAGATCGGCAATACCGTCCTTATTGAAATCCCCAGCGGTGATGGCGACATCCTGATTCAGGTTCGGAAAAGTTACATTGGAATACCTCTGGGTGGGCGGAACCGGCGCTGGCACAAGCGGTGCTGAATCCAGACCGCCGGCTCCGTCGCCAAAAAAGACCGTCAGAGTATCTTCGGCGAAGGGATTTTGCTGCTGCGTCAGCAGAGGTCCCGCGCTAAGGGCCAGTGGATTGCCCCCGCCAATCACGACGTCTATTTTTCCGTCTCCATCGAAATCGGTCAGGATGACGGACTCGCCGGCCGTGTTCAAGAAGTCCTTGCGCGTGGGAAAGCCGCCCTTTCCATCTCCCAGAAGAATCGTGATGCCGTTGGTGACGATATCGGGGATTCCATCGCCGTTCACGTCCCCCACCGCGATCGCAGCAACCACGGCGCTAGAATTGAAGTCGCTACTCGAACCGGCGGCAGCGAAACCTGCCGGCGTTGAGAAGGTTCCATCGCCCTTGCCCAGCATGACCACTACCTGATTGGGAACACTCGCCGTTAGCGTACAAGTCAAGAAGATCAGGTCGTTCTTTCCATCTCCTTTGAGATCGGCGATCGCGATCGCCACCGGGCCCACGCTGCCTGGCGTGGGGATGGTGGACGGCACGAAAGTCCCATCCCCCTTGCCGAGCGCGACGACAATGTTGCCTGCGCCAGCACCCGCACCGCAAACCTGAAGTGAACCCTGTGGCGAGCCCACCACAAGGTCTGGTTTGCCATC
The DNA here is from genome assembly GCA_036008345.1 of Bryobacteraceae bacterium. GTDB lineage: Bacteria > Acidobacteriota > Terriglobia > Bryobacterales > Bryobacteraceae > Palsa-89. The sequence continues at coordinate 35,821 of DASYNU010000246.1, read as the reverse complement.
GCCGTTGAGGTGGGCTACCGCCATTGCTCCGCTCACAAATCCACTTAAGGGAAAACCGCCGGCTGGTTGAAAGCCGCCCGTCCCATCTCCTAAGAAAACCTGAACAGCCCCTCCGAAACCAGAAGCGCCATCGGGCAAAACCGCAGAGTCGGCAATCAAATCCAATTTGCCATCTCCGTTGACGTCCGCAAGAATGAGCGAAAGGTAGGCGTTAGCGTATCCAGGAGGTTCGTCAGTCGACAGATCGCCGATTTCATTTAAGCTGATCAGGTTCAGATGCTGATCGAATACAGCGACTTCCAGGCTGTTGCCTTGCTCCGTCGATACGAATAAGTAATTCCCTGAGTCCAGAACAGCAAAGGCAGCCGGCTGCGCGACTGTACTCGTGACCACTGGCGCAGCAGCTTTGGCAAGGGCCGCAGAGCTGTGGCGAGGCAGGCAATTCGAGAATACTTTTTCGAAATGGGGGATGGTGTGTAAAACGCGGTAGGGCGAAGTATTCTCAAGCTCGAAGGCGGTGTACGACCCATCGCTCTGCCGCAACGCAACCAAGTGCGATGAATCGGTAGCGTCCAGATTAATTGTTTTCGCGTTTAGAAAATTAATCGGCGGACAGACAGACTGCGCGCTGGCGCAAACTGCAGCAAACAACGGAAAAGCAATTTTGAGGGTCACATAGGGTCTCCGACGCAAGTGCTGCGCGGGCCTACTCTATATGTTCTTCGGGAGGGCTTAAATTCTACACTTCAACAAAATATATATTACGCCCTTAAAACCGAGCCGCGACAAAACCGAGCGGCGACCGGGAGGGAGCGCTACCACGATCCCGCTAGTTCCAGATTCGTGGTAGCGCTTCCTGCCGGTCGCGGTTCGGTTTCAGCAGCCTTACAACTCAGGATGCAAATGCACCGTCCTGCCGCCTGCTACATAAACCTTTTGATCAAACTGCGTCTTGCCACCTTCGCGAATCTGAATGTCGTAAGTGCCCGGACGCAGATGCATCTTCTTGGCGTCGTGCGTATTGCCGGCGAAGGCGCCATTGATAAACACCTGGGCGTCCTTCACTTTGGTGTCCAGCTTGATTTCACCCGTGTACGGATATGCATAGTAGCCCGGTCCCCAGTAAGTACCATAAGCGTAGGGGCCCCAATAGCCTCCCCAATACGGACCGCCCCAATATCCACCACCGACGAATCCGCGTCCACCAAACCCTCGCGCCGACGCGCTGGCCGGAATCAACATCATCATCGCTGCCGCTGCCAGGACCAACAATGCCTTTTTCATTTCACAACCTCCGGGGATTCTTCAATCCCCAGTAAGTTAGATGAGGGACGGTGGGTCTGCGTTCCAAGGCGTGTAGTTACTTGATTCCAATGGTCACAGGGTTCGCCGCCGCGAGCGATGGACTGCTCACTTCCACGATCACTGTTCCGGTAGGAGCCGTCGTCGGTATCTGCATATTGATTTGATATAGAGCAACGAATCCTGGCGCCAGGCCTGCATATTGCAATGGTGGACTGATGGTCGCGCCTGTAGAAGCGCCTTTCAACGTCACTCGAATCGGCAGCAGCGCTGGAGAAGCCGTCTCCGGAGCCGGATGGCCCGTCGGCGGATCCAACAGCGTTGGACCCAGTCCGGTGGCCCAAATGATAAGCACGTCGCCGATCGACGCCGGCGCCGACGGAGAAACCAGCTGCCCGGTGTTGTTGTCGATGATCACCGGATCGCCCGTGCCGGTAGTAAATATCCCGGCGGCGAACGGTGCGATGTCGACCATCTGCGCGATTCCAGCGATCCCGTTGTTCACCGGCGTCACAAGCGCTTTGGTGAACCCGTACATCTCCATCGGAACCTGCGCTACCACTTGCGCGGGACTCACAAATACCAACGGCGCCGGAACTGAATCGAAGAAAATTTGAGTGCCTCCGAGGTTGGTGGGAAGCGGCACTGTAGACGGAAAGGTCTGCGGCCCGAAATTCGATCCAAAAATCGCGACCATCGAACCCGGAGCAACCGGGCCCTTGGGAAACCCGGCGTTGTTCACGATGCCACCCGGACTGATGGTGGGAGCGTTGGGACTGTCCGGAGATACGCTGGCTACCACGAAGCCGCTCGCCACCGTCCCACCGCCTGCATTCGCCAACAACAGTCGGGTGGCCCCAGCGGGGACAGTAAAGCTTTTCAGCTCGCCTTTCGTTGTGTAGCCATTGGCGATATAAAAGGTCTGCTGAAGTAATGGCGCCACTGTTTGCTGCGCTTCAAGCGTACCGAGGCCGGCCGGCATGTGAGCGCGGTCAATAGTGTCGGCCAGAAATACGCCGTCCAATCCGAGTGCGAACGGGATAGTGGAAAGCCCGTTAACGCCAAACAAATAGGATTGCGACCCCAGCGTGGCATCCTCGAACGGAATGATGTGCAGGTTCTGCCCGGCCGTGAGCTGGATTGGAACCGCGGGCGGAATGCTATAAGGCGTAAACGACGAGGCTATCTTCGATCCGATTCCAACGCCCTTCGGCTGATCGGCCAGGAAGAGATTGGCCATTGCCGAAATGGTGATCGGATTGATGGCCGGGGCAGCGCTTGGAATCGGCACCGCCGACACCGACGCGGTGAAGGATCCGCTCGCGGTAAAGCCTCCGGAAATGCTGGCGAGGAACAGCCGCGTGGCGCCCGGTGGAACCACAAAGACCCGGTCCTGTCCGAACGTGCTTACACCATTGCCGACGTAAAACACTTGCTGCAGCGCCGGGTAAAGGGTCGGCGTTGCCGTGATATCGAAACCGAAGTCCAAGCCCAGCGGCGTCGTGGTGCTGTCGACACTGTCTCCCACGAACACGCCCACCAACGAGACAGCGCGCACCCCGATCCCGGAGAGTCCAAACGCTGGGTTAGCGGCACCGGAAGCATCGGTACCGTAGGGGACGAATATTGCGCCATCCGGAGGGATTCCGCCAAACTCGCCCGGAGCTGTGATCAACCCCGCGGCTAAAATGCTCAGACCTTGACCGGCAGTAAGCGAAATTGGAACTTGCGCCGGCGAGTTCGCGGGAACTGAAAGCGTACCGATTTTGGTCCCAGGAGGCTGGCCGGCCAGATAGATAGATCCCAGGCTTGGAACAGCAACCGGCGTTCCTCCGGATGGGAAGGGTTCAATCGTAGCCGTGATCCGTCCGCCGGTGCTTCCAGAAGGGCCAGTCGCGGTTGGCTCCATGGCGATGTAGCAATTTCCATCCGCGCCCCCGGCGGGACGATTCAGCACTACAGTCGCCTTGCCGATAACTGTAAATCCCATGGTGTCGTAAACCGGGTCGTTGTCGTTCGCGCCGCCAATATCCTTCCCACATCGGACGAAGATATCCACGGACGAGTTGTAAGGCGCCAGCTCGACATCTACTTGCAGTTGAATTGGGTCCGCTGGAATCGGGATGACAAAGCCGTTCTTTCCGTTTAGAACGACCGCATAGATTGTATTTATCAGAAACTGAGCGGGCGTACCGGAAGTTAATTGGGTCTGTCCGTATAAGCTGGCAGTAAACACAAACACTGGCAGCAGCTTTCGAATCATCTGGTTCCCTCCATGTCACCAAACGATTACGTAAAAGCCCAGCGAAAAACGTCGTTACATTTGGATGCCATCAGAACTCGTTCTGGGCAGGGGACCAGATCCGCCCCTGTTTGAGTTCATCGGTCCGCGTTGACTACTGTTGCTTTGATTTCGGTTTTGGCGCCTTTGTCCCTGGCGTTTTCGCAGGACCAGGGTTCGCGGGAGGTGTTTGTGCGGGAGGCGGTTGCGCGGCGGGCGGAGCCTGAGCCGCAGCTGGAGGCTTGCCCGTGAGCTTCAGCGTCTTGTCCGTCGTGATATTTGTCGGGGTCCCGGTGGAGGGCTTCGTCACCAAGGCGATGGAAAGCGTCGTGGGCGACCAAGAGATGACCGTCGAATCCAATTTGAAAGAGGCCTTGCCGGAGGAGTCGGCCGCGGACGCCGGTTGGTCGACTGATACGTTTTTGGAATGCGTGGGGTCGGAAAGAGCCACCTCATTAGCCTTGTCGAGATGAAATCCCGACAGATTTATCGTCAAAGATGGCTGCGGCGAGGCGTCGACCGCAATCTGCGTCGGATCGATTACGGTTAAGAACGGGTTCAAGTCCAGATGGACCGTCTGATTTGTGACGGCTTCGACTCCATCTTTCGTCACGCTGTAGAGCTTGTAGGCAGGCTTGTTCAAAGGCCCGAGTTGAGCGAGCGGAAACGCTACTTTAGCGGATTTTGGGTCACCACTCGTTGTAACCGTGCCCTCCGCGGTTGCGGTGTCCGTCGCATCCTGAGCGTTTCGCAGTTTCAACTTGGAGACCTTGTCGAGATTGAGCCCAGTCACCGAACAGATGACCGAATCCCCCACTGCCTTGCTGAACAGGATGTTACCTGAGGCATCGGTCGGGCAGTCCAGCTCACTAATCGTGGGCTGAGTTTGCGTCTGCTCCTCAATATGGGTACCCGCAACCACGGCAAAGCTGAGCTCGCGAAAAATGGCTGCCGATAGCCCCGTCCAGTCCTTGTAACGCTTCCTTACTGGTGCCAAGTAGCCTTGGGGCGCCTTGGTTCCCGACAGGCCGGCCTCCTGTCGGCAAGCGCCTAGTGCTTGATGCAAATCGAGGCCTACCGAGGAGACATTGGACAGCTTGTCTTTGGGCTTCTGATCGACAAAGATGTACTGGGCGCAGGGCTGGGTCCACCAACCCTCCTCAAACTGCCTGGACGGAATAAACGTAACCAGCATTGCAGAACCGGACTTAGGGACCAATGTCTTATAAGTACTAGACGCCGAGAATCCATAGTCGCTTATCAGAGTCACTTGATCCGTGGTCAGGTCCTTCCAGGTCGATCTCAGGCCTGTCAGAAAACCGCTGTTATACACTCCGGCCGCAGCAGAAAACGTTGTTCCCGCTATTGGAATAACAGCGCTCATAAGGGTACCGACGCCCTCCAATGAGTGGACGATAAGGTTCCGCACGCTATAATCTTGCTGGGCTACGCTCAGCGCGCGTGCAATGACCCTGTCGCGCCCTGAGAAAAAACGCCCATGGCGCCCGTCAGGATCCGCATCAACCGCCATCTCAATATCGTGTAGCAAGAAGTCCTGAGTCGCGTTTAGATTGCGCACAACTACCTGCACAGCAATGTACTCGTTCGCGACAACTGCGCCAAAAGCATATCGAGTTTCACTCCAAGAAAGGATGGACATCGCGCAGCCAACGTCGGGGGGGCGCTCAAACTTGCTGATAGTGGAGCGGGCTTTATCCGCGATCGCTAGTTTTGCGGAGGCGCTCGTAGGTTGAAAGGCGCCAGCCTCTTCCTTGATAGATGCACCAACGATTTCCTTGCTGGACGCACTCTCCTGAGCGACGGGGTCCAGATTCGGCTTCAAATCATCGGCGTATTTATCCAGCGCGGCTGACGTGAACGCCGCTGCGAAATCCGGTGTCTTGCCTTCAATAGGAAGGTTCTCTACCATTTGGTTGAATGAATCAAGCTGCGGTTGGAGATTCTTTGAAATCTTTCCTCCGGTCGCAAGTTTTTTTCCAACGTCGGATTTGATTCGTTGCTTAAAGATGTCCGCTCGTTCCTTGTCGATAGGGGCTTGAACTTGATCTGCGCCTACTCCGGGCGAACTTACGGTACTTATGTAGAGAGAAGCTGCCGGTGAGCTCTGATTAGCGGCGTCGTGAAGGATGTTAAGGACCACGGTTAGCGCCTGGCCCGGCTTCAGTCCCTCGAGAGGATACCACCCAAGCGTTCTCGCAAAGCTGTCTGCAGCATCTCGACTAAGGCCCTTAGAATCCTGCGCGAACGCTTCCGCTATCACTTTGGCCTTTAGGTCCTCGGAATCCCCAGAACTTAACGTTGCGGCTTCCGGCCTCGCGCGCATGCTTAGGAGATCGTGCTGCGAGAATACACAAGGAAGTAGTCGCCAGATTGAGCGGCGGACGAGTCCAGGATTGAGGAAAGTTTTCCTTCGAGGTCTCTCAGCGATTTGTCCTTGTTCTCTTGCGCCTGTGTATCTTTTGGCGGCGTGCTGGTGTTTCCGGAGTCTGGTTTCGCTTGTTCTGCCGCAACCGGTGGCTTCTTTTGATCAGCGCAATAAAGAAAATTTCCTAGACAGCTTTGAAGCAAAAGAGCACATGACCAGATACTGGTCTTCCTTTTCAGTGGGGTGCGCATGGCGTTATCGGATCTTTAGGGTCCTTGGGGCGCGATTTGTATGAGAGTTGTCGCGGCGCGACTTCGATTGCGGCATGAAGTTTCCAGCAATTGTACACTACATCGCATCCATTGCAAACTTTTTTTCACCTTTTCGCATTCGAGAAACCCCGCGAGACGCCATATTCGACTTTCGCTGGACACGATACTACCTGAAGGTGCTTTATATTACACAAGATTTTCTGCCAGTGCTCCTCTAGCGACGCCTGTTTTTCAGTCGTATCGCGCGGTAGGCGGACATCCTTAGAGACTGGAAAACAGAGCCTTTTGACGGCTTAAGCCGTCGCGGACGTGTCATCCACTCTACCCTTCCCGGTCTAGAGTGGGCAAGGACGCGCAGTGGCTACGGCACGCCGGATGCGCTGCAGAACCAATTTTGGCGAAGGCGCCATCGGCTCCCAGGTTACGAGCCGGCCGCTTTCGGAACCACATGAAAGCCTGGGCACATCCAGAACCGCACAGAAGGGAAAGCGGCCCTACCGCTTGGCGGAGCTCGCAGCCAGCACCCGGAACTTCGCAGCTTTCTCCGGCTGCTTCAGAGCTTCATAAACCGTCACCAAATCCTGGCGCGCGACCTGGATCCGGGCAGCCTGCTGGCCAGGCTGCTTTTCCAGCACTGTGTAGCCAGCCAGCAACAGCCCTTCCGCCTCTTTATATTGGCGCTCCAAAACCAAGGTATGCCCCAACCGGATGCGCGCCACCGCGGTGTTGGGATGATTCGCAGGAAGCTTTTCGGTGAAACGCGCCAGCGCTTCGCGATAGGAGTGCTCGGCTCGGGCAGTGTTCTTCTCCTCCAGATACACCTCGCCCAGACCTAGCAACGCGATGCCGACTAGATAATGCCGGTCATCGTAAACCGAGCGATTGATATCCGCCATGCGAAGAAAATCCTTCTCGGCATCGCTCAGATGTCCGCGCTTGAGTTCCAGCATGCCCAAAACATTCAGCCCCATGGCCACTTGAGCATGCACTTTTCCGAACAGACGCTCCTGGATCGCAAGCGCTTGCTCGAGCACCGGCGCGGCCTCATCATAGCGGTGCTGATAAATCAGTGCTTGGCCCACGGCCGCCATGATCAGCGCGGTGTCCGGATGTTCCGTACCGTACCAAGCCTGCTTGATCGCGAGTGCCTGGCGATAATTCTGTTCGGCGGCCGCATCATGACCCAGATCATGTTGGATCAAGCCCAGGTTATACAGATCGTCCGCCACGCGTGGATGAACCGCCCCGAAAAGCTGGCGATCGATGGCCAGCGCCCGTTGGTTCAGCGAATCCGCAAGGTTGAGATGGCCGAGATAATAATGAGCGGTGGCCAGCTCGGTGATGCTATCGGAAAGATCCGTCGTTATTTCTTTTTGTGCCGATTGCAGCCGCACGGTTTCATCCAGTGTTTTGACAGCTTCGTCGTAAGCGCCGCGATCCTCCAGCACCCGCCCCATCGCCGACTCGGCTCGTAGCACGGAGGGATCATTGGGCGGCAAATGCCGCTGGTCCATAGCCAGCCCTTCGCGGATCAAGCGCTCCGCTTCCGCCACCTGCGATTGATCCAGCCGCAACAATCCGAGCGCCACCAGACCATCCGCCACCTCTTGATTGTCCGGCCCTGCGATGGACTTGCGCCGCTCCAGCGCCGAGCGCAGCAATTTATCAGCTTGGTCCGACTTGCCCAGCTTCTGATACATGTTTCCGAGCGTCTGATATAAGTCCGCTTGTACTGCCGGATCCGCACGCAACGTCCGAGCGCTTTCGACACCTCGATCCAGAAGCGTCACCGCCTGCAAACTTCCCGATGGTCCGGCCGCCTTATCGCCGCCATCGAAAAGATTCAGCATGAATCTCTCGATGCGGTGCGTGCGCCTGGCCTCGGAGAGCTCGGTGGTGCGCGCCCGCGCTAGCCGCACCACAAAAAATATCACCAGAGCGGCGACGATGGCGCCCGCCGCAAGGGCCGCCGAAAGCACGCGCCGGTTTCGCCGCACGAACTTTCGCAGCCTGTAGCCCAGCGTGTCGGGCCGAGCCTCGAGAGGCTCGCTCTTCAGGTAATGATCGATGTCGCGAATCAGCGCCTCCACCGATTGATAGCGCCTGGTTACATCCTTGTGCATGGCCGTCAAACAGAGCACGTCAAGTTCGCTACTGCCCTTAGCGACAGAAGACGGCGCTTGCACCTCATGCTGCAGAATCGTCTGCTCGGCTTCCGCGTGGCTCAGATTCGAAAGATCGAAAGGAAGCTTTCCGGTCAACAACTCATAAAGGATGACGCCCAGCGAATAGACATCCACCTGCGTGCCCAACCGCTCACCGCGGATCTGCTCCGGCGCCGCGTAGGACAGCGTCATAGCGCGCCAGATGGTTTGCGTGCGATCGGCAGGTTCAGCGCTTTCCATTTGCTTGGCGATTCCGAAATCCAGCAGCCGTACGGTTCCATCCGCTTTCACCAGAATGTTGGACGGCTTGAGGTCGCGATGAATAATCGCCTGGCTATGCGCGTATTGAACAGCCTCGGAGACCGCGCGAACCAAACGCAACTGCTCCGCGATGGAGCATTCGTGCACGCGGCAATACTCGGTAAGAGGCGTGCCCTCCACGTACGGCATGACGAACCAGGGCGTACCGTCGGCCAGCGCACCCGCATCCAGAATCGCTGCGATAAAGGGATGTTCCAGTTTCGCAAGCGTCTTTTGCTCGATCACGAACCGTTCCACTCGAGCCGGCGATAGGAACGCATCGCGCAATAGCTTGATGGCCACCACGCTACCGATGTCCTGGCGCTCAGCCAGGTACACGACTCCCATTCCGCCTTCGCCCAGAAGCTTCTTGATTCGATAAGTGCCGAACTCGGTGGATGTGAAGGATGGGGGCACGCCCCGCAGCATTGCGTCTGCAACAGAGGGAAGATCGCCGTCCAGTAACGATGTGCCTCGCGCGTCTTCGGAAAGCATCGCGAGCACCTCGTCCATCAGCACGTCATCGCCGTCGCAAGCAGTGCGCAGGAAATCGTGCTGTTCGGATGCAGGAATGTCAATCGCCCGTTGAAAAAGAGTCTGAATTCGATCCCAGCGTGCTTGGTCCATCGCGATTTACCGCGTCCGAAGTATCTGGGACGCCAGCCACGCCTTGGCCGTTCGCCATTCGCGAAGCGCGGTAGATTCGGAAACGTCCAGCAAGGCCGCGGTCTCGGCTGCGTCCAGCCCGCCGAAGAACCGGATATCCACCAGCTTGGCCTGACGCGGACTCACCGAGGCAAGTTCTTCGAGCGCTGCATCCAGCGCAATCAGATCCTGATCGCACTCCACCGGCACATGCATGGAATCGTCAAATGTGACCATGACCGCTGAACCACCGCCTCCACGCTTGTAGGCTTTCCGCCGGCGTGCAGCTTCCACCAATACCTGACGCATGGCTCGCGCAGCAATATGCTTGAAATGCAGCTCGGATTCGGGCGCCAACTGGTGCGATTTGGCCAGCTTCAGCCAAGTCTCATGTACCAGTGTGGAAGGGCTAATGGTGACGTCCGGCCGCGAATATTTTACCGAGCCCGCCAGACGACGCAACTCCTCATAAGCAGCGCTAAACAAGTTATCCAGCGCGGACTGTCGTTCTGGATCAAGATAGCGTTTCAAGATGGCGCCCGCAAGACCGAATAGTCGAATTCTAACAAATGATCCATAGCGCAGGTGCTGTCGCCGGCGAACCGAAGTTGTGGGTGTTTGAGACTACTTGGTGGTAGCGCTTCCTTCCGGTCGCGGTTCGGATAACGCGACCTTCTCGGGCAGGCTTCATGTTGAAAAGCGCGATTGAAGGACTGGTCTATGTCTTCCGAAGACATCCCGCTGGACAAGCATCCGCGACGATCCAGTGGTAATTCTTGTACGCCGCAGGTTGCCATTTGGTCACAAAAGCTAAACATCGCCGACAATCGATACCGGCTTCACCCGATCCCGGCTCAACAATCCCCCGCCCACCAGGCTCCCAAATAGAAGTACCTGAGTCGTCGCAGTCGTGACCAAGGAATCCAAATAGCCGCTATCCCCGCTCGCTGCGTGAACCACCAGCCGCAACAACCACGGCACATTGATCGCGATCAGGAAACTCAAATCCCACACAGTAAGTGTCACTGCGAAAACCAGCACCCCTAGAATCGTACTCGGCCGAGCCAGACGCCCAACTACCCAGCCGGTCCCGGCCATCGCGGCGCAGTCCAGCCCAAGCTCTGCGGTCGCAATCCACTGCGCTCCGACGACCGGCGCGATCCAGCTAAGCAACGTATGCTCAAGGAGAAACACCAGCAGGCCCAGCGTGACCCACCCAATCACAATCGACCGCAACGCAATGAACCAACGCTGGCGCGTCATCGCCCGTACTTTAACAGTTTTGCCTCGCGCACCTGGCAACAAACCGGCCGCAAGCCAGCCCAGCTTTACCGCTTCGCCAGCAAGTAACGATTGGACCGCCAAAGCTGCCAGCCCCGAGTCACCGGCGACCAACCGCCAGTCCCTAGCCCCCAGCCCCCAACCCCCCGGCGAACCGCGCGCTCTCCTCCCACAACCGTCGCGCAGACGCATCGTCCTGCGCGTCGCTCGTCGGATCCACCGCGCGGCATTTATAGAAATATTTCCCACTCACTTTCGCCACTTCGCCCGATGTCGCCAGATAAATGATCGTTTCCGCGCCCTTCTCCGGCGATATGGCGAACAGTTTCGCCACTTGAATCCCATGTTGGAAGAACCCTCCGCTCAAATCTCCAAACCGCGTGGCGACAAATCCAGGATGCAGGCTGTTGGCAGTCACGCCGGTATCCGCCCATCGTCTAGCCAGTTCGCGCGTAAACAGAATATTGCACAACTTGGAGCGTCCATAGACCGGAAATCCGCGGTAGTCCTTCGCCGATTGCAGATCGTCGAAATCCAGATGGCGGCCTTTGTGAGCATGGGATGATGTGTTGATGACGCGCGCACCCGGCGTGGCGTGTAGCCGCTCGGCTAATCCAAGCGTGACCACGAAATACGACATGTGATTGGTCGCGAACGTCATCTCCAGGCCATCCACCGTCACTTGTCTCGAGCTGAACAACGCGCCGGCATTATTAATGAGAACATCTACGCGCGGCTCAGCCGCCGCGATTTCCCCAGCCACCCGCTTCATTTCCGCAATTGTCGACAAATCGGCGTAATGCACCGAATGCGCCGCCCCGGGACCGACCGCGCGCAGCTTCGCAAGCGTCCCTTCACCGCGCGCCCGGTCACGCGCAACCAGCACTAGCCGCGCGCCCATGCCAGCCAATTTCTCCGCCGCCACCAACCCAATCCCGGACGTCGCTCCGGTGATCACCACAACCTTCCCATTCATTAGCGCCATAGGATCGCCAGTCTAACACTTCTACCAAACCCCAAGCCCCTAGCCCCGCTTCCCAGTGTTAGCCTATAGACAGAAGGGTCCAACGCTAAATGCAAACTGATGACGCCGCTGCGATCCGCGGTGTCAATCTCGCCAAGAAATTTCAATCTGGCCCGAACGAACTGGTCATCTTCGCCGGTCTGAATTTCGAAGTCCCGCGCGGCGAGCGCGTGGCGCTCATCGGAGAATCCGGCGCCGGCAAAAGTACGCTGCTCTATTTGCTGGGCGCGCTAGACAGGCCTTCGGAGGGTACGATATACTTCGGACACCAGGACATTTCACAATTCTCGGAGTCCGAGCTGGCTGAGTTTCGTAACCGGGAAATTGGCTTTGTGTGGCAGAATCACTCGCTGCTGCCGGAGTTTACGGCGCTCGAAAATGTGATGATGCCGATGCTGATTCGGGGCGTGAGTGTCCCGGACGCAGCGCCTGTTTCGCTGGCGAGGTTAGATGAAGTTGGCTTACAAAACCGCGCCTCACACCGCGCGGGAGAATTATCGGGCGGTGAGCAGCAAAGGGTCGCTCTGGCAAGGGCCTTGGCCGGCAATCCTAAGGTTCTGCTCGCCGACGAACCTACCGGCAACCTGGATTTTCGGACGGGCGAGATGATCGTCTCCTTGTTGGCCGATCTGCATCGCTCCCATCAGCTTACTTCGATCTATGTGACCCACAATATCTCGTTCGCCGCGAGTTGCGACCGGGTTTTGCAGCTAGACAAAGGGATTCTTACTCCCTGGTCGGGCGAAGGAAGGTCGGGCGAGGCGTGGCTACCCTCCCGGCCGGAACCGGAACAGCCGATGATTTTAGGAGACGGCGGGAATTATGTTTGAACGTTATACAGAAAAGGCGCGCAGGGTAATCTTCTTCGCTCGATATGAGGCTAGCCAGTTTGGAAGCCCCTATATCGAGACGGAGCACCTTCTGCTGGGGCTGCTGCGGGAGGATAAGGCGCTGGCCAATCGGTTTCTGCGGTCACACGCGGCCATAGAATCCATTCGAAAGCAGATCGAAGCGCACACCACTATCCGCGAGAAGGTTTCCACATCGGTGGACCTTCCCCTGAGCCATGAGTGCAAGCGAGTGCTGGCCTATGGCGCCGAGGAAGCCGAGCGGCTCAATCACAAGCACATCGGTACCGAGCACTTGCTGCTTGGCCTGCTGCGCGAAGAAAAATGTTTTGCCGCCGAGATCCTGCATGAGCGCGGACTTCGGCTTTCGCAAGTTCGCGAGGAGATCCAACGCTCATCTTCGGAAAAAGTTGCGTCCAGCCGGCCCAAGGAAAGCTCCCTGCTGGCCGAGTTCAGCCGCGACCTCACGCAGGCCGCCATGGATGGCGCGCTGGATCCGCTGATTGGACGCGATTATGAACTGGAACGCGTGGTCCAGATTCTGTGCCGCCGCACCAAGAACAATCCGGTGCTGATCGGTGAGCCGGGGGTCGGCAAGACCGCGATTGTGGAAGGGCTCGCCCAGCGCATCTCCGACGGCGACGTGCCTTCGTTCCTGGCCGACAAACGCATTCTCGCGCTGGATCTTTCGCTCATCGTTGCCGGAACCAAGTATCGCGGCCAGTTCGAAGAGCGCCTCAAGACCATCATGAAAGAACTGATGGAAAATCAAAACGCCATCATCTTCATTGATGAGCTGCACACCCTGGTCGGCGCAGGCTCGGCCGAAGGCTCGCTGGATGCGGCCAATATTCTGAAGCCGGCTCTTTCGCGCGGCGAGATCCAGTGCATCGGCGCAACAACGCCTGGCGAATACCGCAAGTCCATCGAAAAGGATCGCTCGCTCGAGCGCCGCTTCCAGGCGGTAAAAGTTCCGCCGCCAACCGAATCCGATGCCGTCCGCATTCTGTTCGGTATCAAGGAGCGTTACGAAAAATTCCACGCCGTGGCCTATACGGATGAAGCCATCGAATCGGCCGTGCACACATCCACCCGTTTCATCCCAGACCGCTTCCTTCCCGACAAGGCCATCGATCTGATCGACGAAGCCGGCGCGCGCGTCAAGCTGCGCCAGACTACACTTCCCGGCGAAGTGGCCGACATCCAGAAGCGCATCAAGTTCATCGTGCACCGCATGGAGAACGCCATCGCGAATCACGAATTCGAAAAGGCGCGCTTCTATTCCGACGAAGAACGCAAAGAGCGCGAAAACCTGCGGCAGCTTCGCGAGAAATACAACCTGGACGATACGTCCACCGGCGTAGTAACCAAAGACGACATCGAAGACGTGGTCGCGCGCTGGACCGGCGTCCCGATGACCGCCATCAAGGAAGAAGAAGTTTCGAAGCTGATCCGCATTGAGGAAGAACTGCACAAGCGCGTCATCAGCCAGGAGAAAGCCATCTCAGCACTGGCGCGCGCCATCCGCCGGTCGCGAGCGGGTTTGAAATCGCCCAAGCGGCCGTCAGGCTCGTTCCTGTTCCTTGGACCAACCGGCGTAGGAAAGACCGAAGTCGCGCGGGCGCTGGCCGAATTCCTGTTCGGCAGCGAAAAATCGCTGATCCGCTTCGACATGTCCGAGTTCATGGAAAAACACTCGGTCTCGAAATTGATCGGCTCGCCTCCCGGCTACGTCGGCTATGAAGAGGGCGGCCAGTTGACCGAACGCGTCAAGCGCGCGCCCTATTCCATCATATTGTTGGACGAAATCGAGAAAGCCCATCCGGACGTCTACAACATCCTGCTGCAGGTTTTCGAAGACGGCCAGTTGACCGATGGCCTGGGCAATACGGTGGACTTCAAGAACACCATCATCATCATGACCTCGAATCTGGGCGCGCGATTCCTGGATAAGAAATCGCAGATCGGGTTCTCGGCGCCATCCAATACCGGAGTTCCCCCAAAAGTTGAGGACCAGGTGATGGCCGAAGTCAAAAAAGCCTTCAATCCCGAATTCCTCAATCGCTTGGATGAAGTAATTCTGTTCACATCGCTGCTGGACGAGGACCTGCTGAAGATCATCACCCTGCTGGTGGAGCAGATCAACGTGAATCTGGTGGCCAAGCAGATTAAGATCCGGGTCAACGACGACGCCGCGAAATACATTCTCGAAAAGACGCTGGTGGATCGCAGCTACGGTGCCCGCCCGCTGCGCCGCGCGCTCCAGAAATACATCGAAGATCCGCTCTCGGAGGCCCTGATCCAAGGAACGCTGCCACGGCCCTCTGAGCTGGAGGTGTACCTAGGGGACACGGGCATTTATTGCCGCCCCATCGCTGGCGAGCTGCAGGAGCAACCGGTAGGCGCCCCCGGTGACGAGCCAGTGCCAGTAACGGGTACCCCGCTCTATATGTTCTAGCTGTGTGAGCAGTATGGGGCAGCGCCATGCGCTGTCTCGCGTTACAGTCTCAGAATCTTAATCGATCCATTGCTGCTCGCGAGCTCAATCAACCGTCCGCCGCTGCCGATCCGTCCGCTCATCTCGCCGCGTCCGTGCTCGTTGTTGACGTTCACGCCATCGAACTCCGAAGATACCGAGGAATGCGAGGTGTGGGCGCGCACGTCGGCGTTCGCACCCATGGGCAAATGCAGAGTGATGGACGAATTGCTAGTCTCCGCGCGCACTTCCGGCATTTGCTTGGCATCAATTCTCATGTCAATGTGCCCGTTGGATGATTCCGCGTGGACCGGCCAGGTGGTCGTGGGATCGTTCAAGCGCGCCGTGATGCTTCCGTTCGATGTCGTGGCTTCGAACAGTCCATGCGTGACTTCGGCTCGGATGGACCCGTTCGATGTGTGCAATTTCGCATTGCCTTCGAGCGAATCCACTTCCACGGCCCCGTTCGAGGTTCGCGCTTCCAGTTCGCCTTTGAGCCTCGAAACGCGAATTGCACCGTTCGAGGTACGCAGCCGCGCATTGCCATCTACATCTTCAATCCGCACGTGGCCGTTGGATGTGGAAATGAGATCCAGCAGCGTCCGCCGTGGGACGCGAACAGTAAAACGCGCGCCCATGTTGTGGTGAAAGTCCGATAATTTTGACGCCCGCACCCGCACCGAACCCGACGGCGAACTCACGTCAATCTTAATCGAATCCAATGCCGATCGAGTACTGGCATACTTGGTACCATTCACTTCCACCGAATTCTGCTCCCAGCCCGTCAGCTCGATGGATCCGTTGAATGTTTCAACCGAAACGGACCCACCCGCGTCCAATGGGTAGGTGTGGTGAAAGTCTTCCTTATAGGCGTCAGAATCCCCAAAGTCGCCGAACTCCACGCAGCCGGTCAGCAATAGGACGGGCGCGAGGGGCAACAAACGAAGGTACGTTCGCATTACTACCTCCTTGGAAGCTACTACGAAGACTAGCGGGGCCTTGTTCCAGGATAATAGTTGATTCAACATGCGTAAACTTCTCGCCCTGAACCGCGGCGAAATCGCGATCCGCATCCTGCGGGCGGCCAATGAGTTGGGGATACGAACGGTGGCCGTTTTTTCCCAGGAAGACCGGCTGAGCCTGCACCGCTTCAAGGCTGACGAAGCCTACCTGATCGGTGAAGGCAAAGGACCGGTGCAAGCCTATTTGGACGTGGATGGAATAGTGGCACTGGCAGCCGAAAAAGGCGTCGACGCCATCCATCCCGGCTATGGTTTTCTGGCTGAGAACCCCGCACTGCCGCGTGCCTGTGAGCAAGCCGGCGTCACGTTTATCGGCCCCGGAGCGGATCTTCTCGAATTGCTGGGCGACAAGACCGCGGCGCGTAATTTAGCTGTCAAGGCGGGCATCCCGGTGGTCCCAGGCACTGCCGAGGCCGTCACCGATTTCGCGGAAGCCGAGCGGTTGGCCGGCGAGATCGGCTATCCATTGATCGTCAAAGCGGCGTTCGGCGGCGGCGGCCGAGGCATGCGCGTAGTGGAAAGGCCCTCCGATCTCAAGATGCGCATGGACGAAGCCCGCCAGGAAGCCGGCTCGGCATTCGGAAACGACGCGGTGTTTCTGGAGCGCTATATCCGCCGCGCGCGGCACATTGAGATTCAGATCCTGGCCGATCACCACGGCAATATCCTGCATCTCTATGAGCGCGATTGCTCGGTCCAGCGCCGCAATCAGAAAGTGGTGGAAGTGGCGCCCGCGGTTTCACTTGCTCCTTCTATCCGATCGGCGCTGGCCGACGCCGCTGTTTCGCTCGCCAAGACCGCCGGATACAGAAACGCGGGGACTGTCGAGTTTCTGGTGGACGCCGACACCGGCGGCTGGTACTTCATCGAGGTAAATCCGCGCGTGCAGGTGGAGCACACGGTCACCGAAATGGTGACGGGAATCGACATTGTGCGCTGCCAGATCCAGATCGCGCAGGGCCTCGCTCTGCATGGTGTTGAAATGAACCTGCCCGCGCAACGGGACGTCGTGGTGCATGGCTATGCGCTGCAGTGCCGCGTGACAACGGAAGATCCGGCCAACAATTTCGTTCCCGATTACGGCAAGATCCACACCTATCGCTCGCCCGCGGGATTCGGAATTCGCCTGGATGGCGCATCCGCGTATGGCGGCGCGGTGATCACACCGTTCTACGATTCGCTGCTGGTGAAAGTGACTGCGTGGGGCCGCGAGTTTCCCCATGCTTGCCAGCGCATGGACCGCGCCTTACGCGAGTTTCGCATTCGCGGCGTCAAGACCAACATTCCTTTTCTGGAGAATGTGGTCAAGCATCCGGCCTTTCAAGCGGGCGAAACCACGACATCGTTCATCGACCAGACCCAGGAACTTTTTCGGTTCTCCAACCGGCGCGACCGTGCCACGCGTCTGCTCACCTATCTCGGCGAGGTAATCGTCAATAAGAATCCAGAAGTGGCCAATCGACCTCGGCCAGCCGAGATCCGCCCGGCTCCCATCCCCGCACACGATGCCAGTCAGCCGCCTTCCGGCACTCGCCAATTGCTGGATCAGCTCGGCGCCGAAGGCTTCGCCCAGTGGACCAAATCCCAAGAACGGCTGCTCGTCACTGATACTACATTCCGGGACGCTCATCAATCGCTCATGGCCACGCGTGTTCGGACGCACGATATGCTGGCGATCGCCAATTTTGTCGCCCACCGGCTGCACAATCTCTACAGCCTGGAAATGTGGGGCGGCGCGACTTTCGATGTCGGGCTCCGGTTTCTGCACGAAGATCCCTGGCAGAGGCTCCAAAAGCTGCGCGAAGCGATTCCGAATATCTGTTTCCAGATGCTGCTGCGCGCGTCGAACGCCGTGGGCTACACAGCTTATCCCGACAACGTGGTGGAAGAGTTCATCCTTGAATCCGCCCGCCAAGGAATCGATATTTTCCGCGTCTTCGATTCGCTCAATTGGCTACCCAATATGCGCATCCCGATTGAGGCCGTGCGCAAGTCTGGCCGGATATGTGAAGCTGCCGTTTGTTATACCGGGGATATTCTAGATCCGCGCCGCGAGAAGTATTCGTTAAACTACTACGTCCGCTTGGCCAAGGAATTGGAGCGCATGGGCGCGCATATACTCGCGATCAAGGACATGGCTGGTTTATGCAAACCGTACGCAGCGTGGAAGCTGGTAAAGACCTTGAAGGAAGAGATCGGCCTGCCGATCCATTTTCACACGCACGACACCAGCGGAATAAACGCGGCTTCCATCTTGAAAGCGTGTGATGCGGGTGTGGATACGGCCGACGCCGCCATCGCGTCGATGAGCGGAACTACCAGCCAACCCAATGTGAACTCGATTGTCGCCGCGTTGGCCAACACTGAGCGCGATACGTCGCTCGACCTGGCTGCGCTGAACCAATGCGCCGATTATTGGGAAGTTGTGCGCACCTACTACACTGCGTTCGATGAAGCTCCGAAGTCCGGCACCGCGGAAGTCTATATTCACGAAATGCCGGGCGGCCAATATACCAACCTAAAGGCGCAGGCGGAATCGATGGGAGTGGGCGCGCGCTGGCATGAAATTGCGCGCACGTACGCCGACGTCAACATGGCATTTGGCGACATCGTGAAGGTGACGCCATCGAGCAAAGTGGTCGGCGACATGGCGCTTTTTCTGGTCACCCACAATATGACGGTGCAGGATCTGGAGCGGCTGGGTCCCGACCATGGACTCACGCTTCCCAATTCCGTGATCGAGATGTTCTCGGGTTCATTGGGAGAGCCGGAGGGCGGCTGGCCGGAGAGGATGCAGCAAGTGGTGCTGGGCGGCGCGAAACCGAAGCCGGGCCGTCCGGGCGAGCATCTGGCGCCCGTGGATTTCGAGCAAACCACCGCCGTAGTCGAGAAAAAGCTAGGACACAAGATTTCGCATACGGATCTTTTGAGCTATCTCATGTATCCGGATGTGTTCGTGAAGTTCGCGCGGGCACGGTCGTCCTATGGAAACGTGGACGTGCTGCCGACGCCGCAGTTCTTCTACGGCCTCGAAACGGGCGAAGAGATCGCGGTGGAAATTGAGCCCGGCAAAGTGCTGGTACTCAAGTTCCTAACGGTCAGTGATCCGCAACCGGACGGCACCCGGACGGTCTTCTACGAATTGAATGGACAACCGCGCGAGGTAACCATTCGCGATCTATCGCGGAAGGCCGCCGTTCCCACGCGCGCCAAAGCCGATCCGGCGAACGCGGGCGAAGTGGGCGCGCCGATACCTGGCGCAGTCTCCAGCATCTCCGTGGACATCGGACAACAGATAGCCAAGGGCGATCGATTGTTGGTCATGGAAGCGATGAAAATGCAGTCCACCATTTACTCACCAGTGCCGGGCAAAGTGACTCAGAAGCTGGTGAACGTCGGCGACAAGGTGGATGCCAAGGATTTGCTGCTGGTGATTGAATAGCGCACGCTCGCAGCGTGCGCTATTCGTACCGCAGCGCTACCATCGGATCTACCCGTGCTGCTCTTCTAGCTGGCAAATAGCAAGCGAGCAATGAAATGGCGGCCAGCAATATCGGTGCGGCGGTGAAGACCAACGGGTCCGCGCCACTCACTTTGTAGAGCAGGCTCGCCAGCACCCGGCCCAGACCAAACGAGAGCAGCAGCCCGGCACCGGCTCCAATGGAGGTTACTATCAGTCCCTCCCGAAGAATCATTCGCAATGTATCGCCCGCGTTCGCGCCAAGCGCCATCCGAATGCCGATCTCGCGGGTGCGTCGTGCCACTGTATACGCTCGGACGCCGTAGAGCCCCACCATTGCCAGCAACAGGGCGACTCCACCAAAAATGACAAACATTTGGGCGCCCGTGCGGACCACCCACAGTTCGATACTGCTGTCCAAATGCTGCCGCATGGTCTTTAGCGCCAGAACGGGCAAGCGGCTGTCCACGGAGCGGATCTCACGGCGAATGGTATCGAGCATGCGCGTCTCGGCAGCATCGCCTGCCACTGACACCTTGAGATGCATCTGCATGTCCGCCTGATACTCTTGTCCAAACGGAATGTACAAGCGACCTCGGGAGCCGCTTCCAAAAATACTGTCCTGGATGCTGCCGGCTACGCCCACGACTTCCGCATCCTGTGTCTTGGCGCCCTCGCCAACGATCATCCGGATGTGTTTGCCAACTGCTTCCTGGTTCGGCCACAACTTGCTGGCCGCCGCTTTGTCCAGGATGGCGACTGCAGTCTTGGTGTTACCGGAGGCCTCCGCTGCCGCAAACGTCCGGCCACGCAAGAGAGGAACTCCTAACGTCTTGAAGTAGTCCGTGCCAACGATGTTGAAGCCCATCGACACCACGGTGCCTTTGCTCGAAGGATCGGCGGAGGAAGGCGGAGCGTCGCTAGCACGCTGCACGTCGCGACCCAACGATACCATTCCAAAAGGCACGGTGCCCGCCAAACTCACGGACTTCACACCTGGAATGCTTCCCAGGCGCTCGGTCACTGCACGCAGAAGCTGCCTGCCGTGCACCTCGTCATATCCGGCCATGCTGGGATCCACTTCCACCAGAACACTATTATCTAGACTGAATCCAGGCTCCACGTTGGCCGCACGTTGGGCGCTGCGAATGAAAAGCCCCGCCGAGGTCAGCAACACAAGCGAGAGAGAGACCTGACTCATCACCAGAACATTTCTTCGCGAGAAGATCCGGCCACGCTTTCCGCTGGTGACATCTTCGTTCTCGCCGTCCTTCAGACTCGAGACCACATTCGGACGCGAGAGATTCCAGGCCGGCCCTAAGCCGAACAGCAATGTGCTGAACACGCAGAAACCCATAGTCGCGGCGAGAATTCGCAGATCGGGTGTAGCCGAGAAAACCAGATCGATGGGTACCAGGCGCGGTAACGAATGCATAAGCGCGCTGGTGCTCCAGTAAGCCACCGCCAGACCCGCGGTGCCGCCGGCCAAGGCCAGGAGCAAGCTTTCGGTGATGAGTTGCTGCACAATAGTTTTTCGTGCTCCACCCAGGGCCAGACGGATAGCGATCTCCTTGCGCCGCGCCGAGCCCCGGGCCAACATCATATTGGCGACGTTAAGAGATGCAATCAGCAGCACGACCCCCGCCATTGAAAGCAGCAAAACGGCTGGAATCCAGACTTCGCTGTCGCTCTGTGGGTTGGTGGATATGCTCATCCGCGACAGTGGGTGAACGATAAAGGTCTGGTCCTTGTTTTCGGCAGGGTACGCCTTTTCCATTCCGGCCGCCACTGCCGCGAGCTGGGAATCCGCAGCCTTTGCCGCGATCCCGGAACGCAACCGTCCAATCAGGATCAGGACATTATTGTCGCGCGAGGCCAGGGAGCGGCCCACGCCCTCGAAACCATTCGTCATCGAATCGTGCAGGCTCAGCGGCATGTAAATTTCAGGACTGAGCATGGCCATGGTGCCTGTGAAACCCTCCGCAGTGATCCCCACTACAGTCAGGATTCGAGAGTTGATGCGAAGTGTCTTTCCCACCAGGTCCGGATCGCTTCCGGTCTTCTTCCAGAAGTTGTAACTGACGATGGCCACTTCAGCGGCGCTGCCGGGGCGTTCTTCGGCAGCGGTAAAAGTTCGTCCGCGATAAAGCGGAACTCCGAACGTCGAGAAATAGTTGGAAGAAATCAGATCGGCGAAGACGCGGCGGGTGGTATCGCCTTCCCCCACGCCAACCATCGCATCATTGTGCGCGGCCAGGCTGCTGAAAACGGCGTTCCCTGCACGGAGATCGACGTAGTTCGGATATGAGAATGCCCGATAGGAATCTGCTTTGTGAATGTTCCTGCTGTAGACGCCCACCAACTGCTCGGGCTTCTGGATCAGCAGAGGTCTTAACAGAAAGGCGTTCACCAGACTGAAAATCGCGGTATTCGCGCCGATTCCAAGCGCCAGCACAACCATCGCCGTAATGGTGAATGCCGGGTTGTTCAGCAGCATCCGTACGCCGTATCGCAGATCCTTGAACAGATTTCCCATTGTGCCCCTCCCCGTGGGTTCAATAGAGGTACGGGGGCGGCGCGCGAAAGGTTCAGATTTTGTCCCCGCGTTCACGAGGCCGTGAAAGACTCGCCGAAGGCACCGACTCCCTTACGGTCGCGGTTCGGTGACGAGGCGCGGGAGGCGGCTTCGGCCTGCGCGTAGCGAGCCTTGTTCGCAGCCACGCCTTTAACGGCTTCCATCAGGTAATCGCTGGAGCCGCGATCGCCATCGCCGGCAACGCGAGCGTAGGCATACAGGCCCTTGGCATCCTCCACCACGCGCTTCAGATCGGCGCCGGTAAAACCTTCCGTTGCTTCGACCAATGCTGCGTGGTCTAAGCCGGGGAACAACTGCTGCAGCCCGTTCAAGTGGCGTTGCAGGATGGCGAGCCGCGCGCTGCGATCCGGTAGCCGCATCTCGAGCCATAGCTCTACACGGCCGGAGCGGACCAGAGCCGGAGGCAGATGATTCACGTCCATGGCGGTCAGCATCACACATACACGTCCGCTGCTCTCGCTCTCCAGGCCATCCAGCATGGTGAGCAAATAGCGGTACAGCCCGCGCTCCTCGCCATCTTCGAAAATTGCGTCAGCGTCGTCGATGAAGATCACGGCTGGCGCATTTTCCTTGGCTGCCTGAAAGACATGATGCACGCGGTTATAGAAGTCTCCCGTTCCAGCGATGAAAGTCCCGTCCACCAGGAAGAACTTCCCCTTCAGACGATGCGCGAAGGCGCGCCCTACTGTAGTCTTGCCAGTGCCAGGAGGTCCATACAGCAGGACGCCGCGTTTGGAACGCAGGTTTAGCTCGTTCGCCAGTTGATCGTTTTCGAGCGGCAGGGCGATATTGATTTCGAGGCTGCGAAGCACGTCGTCCACGCCCATCAGGTCGCGAAGATCCACGTGTTGGACCTCTTCCAGATCCACGTTGCTCGCCAGGCGCTGCGAGCGCAGATACTCGATGAATAGGTCGGTGGTGATTTCGCCGTTGGGCCGCAGCCAGTCGCAGGCGGACTTCAATTGATGGGCGTTGAGCTTCGGCGCGAAGCGGTAGATCTTGTCGAAGTTGATGGCTGCGGCCGCATGAGTATCCAGCCAAGCGGTCACAAGGCTTGCATAGTCTTCCGCACGGAAGCGAGAAATGGAGGTGCGGAACGAGCGTTCTCCGATGGCGTTCGGCAGACTGCTGGCGGAGGAAAGAATCAGCTTCTTCCCGGTCTCGATGGCGTAAGTGCACAGCGCCAGAGCCGGCGCCTCCATCCAACCGGTGCGTGGATAGAAGTGATTGCAGCAGAAGGCATCGAAAAGCAGATGAAAATCGTCCGCGATCACCGTCGCGTGCTGCTTCAATGCCGCGAATACGACGTCGAAGAGGGCTTTTTCGAGCAACAGCGGATGCCGCTTGGAGCTGACATCCAGCAGGTCAGCTATTTTGAGTAATGCGCCTCCGATCTCGCGATGGAGATGCCGCAACACTATGCTCTTCCCGCTACCCGTCTCGCCGGAAAGAACGCAGATGGATCCAACTTCGAGGCCGTGCGCCAGCACTGAGCGTGCCTGGGCCTGAGCAGGGCTAAGTACGATTTCGTGATTATTGGTTTGCATTTTAGTTACTCGCTTCCAACTTGCCTTGTTCGATCTCGCGGATCGTTTTTCTGTCGCACTGACTTTTCCGAACCAGTATCCTTCCCAATCCTGACTCATCCGGATCGCACCGGCGATACTCCATCTGAAACCAGAGGCAATCGATCTTTTCGAATTCGAGCGTCTCACTCACTGCTACCAGACTCAGCTCGGCGTGCTCCGATTGCGAACGCCGGCGCTTCGCCAGCCGAATGATTCCTGTCACCGGATGCACGTACAAACCGTGAACTTCCATGGCGCAACGCCACTTGTGTTCGCAAACTTTGCCGTTCTGAATGAACGTGTCCACGGCGATGAAGCCCTCCACGTGCTGCAGAACATGTAGTCCGATGGCGGACCGACTGTCAATGGTCCGGCAGATTTCGCTGTAGACATTGTCCCAGGGCCTTCCTACCTGACTCATCAGGTAGCGTTTCAAGGGCGCCAGATTCTCGTTCAAATACTTGCCATGGCGCGCCGAAGGAGCGCGCGAGCGGCCGCCGTCGTAATCTTCCGCGTCTGAAATAGCTTGCGCGCGCTGACTCTCGCTCAAGCGCAGCGCGGTTTTTCGATTCTTCCATTTGGAGCGCAGTATTCGCGGGCGCTCCACAATAACTTTGTGCATGTCTGATCGCATGTTCTCCAGCCTTTTCTAACCGGGTTTGCACCGGGGCCGGCAACATGCGCGAAGGGCGCATTACCGGCAACTTATCTAAAGTTGTGTAATGTCATTTTTTGGATGTGACGTGGGCTCAAACGCCCGGTTTTTATAGTAAGGCAACTTCGCAAAACTATTCAAGAGAAAACTGTCGGGATGTGCGAATTTTAATTACACTCAAACTGTGAGGATTCTTGTACCACTCATTCTTGCGGGCATCGCGCAGGCGCAGACCTGGGCAGTTCAATCGAGCGGAACCAACGCATCGCTCAGAGGCGTGAGTGTGGTGGATGCCAAAACTGTCTGGGCCAGCGGAACCGGCGGAACGTATCTCGAAACGACGGATGGTGGAGCGAATTGGCGAGCAGCCGTAGTTCCCGGCGCGGAGCAGCTCGATTTTCGCGGCGTGCATGCAGTGGATCAGCGAACCGCTTATCTCGTGAGCATTGGCGAGGGCAACAAGTCGCGCATCTACAAAACCACCGACGGCGGATCGCATTGGACTTTGCAATTTACGAATCCCGATTTGAAGGGGTTTTTCGATGCATTGGCATTTTGGAATCCAAAGCATGGCATCGTGCTGGGAGATCCGGTGGATGGACGGTTCGTCATTCTAACTACCGAAGACGGCGGTGAACATTGGGTCCGGCAGCGGACGCCCGAAGCGCTCCCAAAAGAAGGCGCGTTCGCGGCGAGCAATAGTTGCCTCAGCGTGATCGGTGACCGTGAGGTGTGGTTCGCCAGTGGCGGAACGGGTGCGGCCCGGGTGTTTCATTCAAGCGATGGCGGACGGACGTGGACCGTCGCGCCCACGCCGATTCGTAATGATACAGCGAGCGCCGGTATTTTTTCGCTGGCATTCGCAGATGCCATGCACGGCATGGCCGTCGGAGGTGATTACACGAAACCTGCCGATGCATCGCACAACATCGCGGTGACATCCGACGGTGGCCGGAGTTGGACGGAACCTTCGGGGCAGCATCCCAGCGGCTTTCGTTCCGCAGTAGCTTTCTTAACGCGGCGCGGAGTGTGGATCGCTAGCGGGCCGTCGGGATCCGATGTTTCAAGCGACAACGGCAGTAGTTGGAAGCCGTTCGATGCTGGGGCGTTCAATGCTGTCGGTTTCACGCCGGATGGCATTGGTTGGGCGGTGGGCCCACAGGGAAGTGTGGCGAAATTCCGGTAGAGAGCAGTTCTTCGGCGGCGTCCGGACCCACTGGGGGACCATATACGTACCCCTGCACTTTGTCGCAGCCGAGCACTCGCACCAGATCGAGCTCCGACTCGGTTTCAACTCCCTCCGCAATCACCGTCAGATGCATGCCGTGGGCCAGGCGCACGATGCTTTGGACGACAGGAAGCGATCCCAGCGGTTCTAATAAACGCCGCAGAAAGGATTGGTCGATTTTTAGAGAATCCACCGGTAGTTTGCTCAAGTTACTCAGGGACGAATAGCCGGTTCCGAAATCATCGATGGAAATACTGACACCTAGCTCGCGAATCTCGCGCATGCGGTACACGGACTCGGGAAGATTCCGCATCAGATAGCTTTCGGTCAGCTCTAACTCGAGGCATTCGGAGGGAAACCCGCTGAGCTGGAGCGCGTGCGCCACCTGCGCCACGAAATCGCGGCGTTCGAATTGGCGCGCCGACACATTCACGGAGATGCATGCGTTCCGGTAGCCGGCTTGGCGCCAGCGCGCGCCCTGCATACACGCCTGCTCGATCACCCAGGCCCCAATCGGAATGATCATGCCGGTCTCTTCCGCGATGGGAATGAAGCGCCGGGGAGAAACGGATCCGAGAACCGGATGCCGCCACGTCAACAGAGCTTCCAGACTGTCCACGGTTCCGCTCATGTTGACTACCGGCTGATAGACCAGCTCGAGCTCGTGGTTTTCGAGCGCCCGGCGTAGCGCATTCTCCAAGCGCAGCCGTTCCAATATTGGCGCCTGATTTTCGTGGGTGAATATCTCAATCGCATCCCCGCCACTCCACTTGGCGCGGCACATTGCCAGGTCGGCATTGCGGAGCAATTCAATCGCACTCGATCCATCCTTCGGAAAGATTGCGACGCCGATACTGGCTGTAACGAAAAGCTCGTGCTCCTCAATTCGATACGGCGCGCGCAGGGCGTCCAAAAAGTCTTGTGGGCTTCTGCTGGTTACGACGACGAACTCATCGCCGGCCGCGCGCCCGGCCAGCCCGCCGTCGCCGAGCACGTTTCGCAATCGCAGACT
Organism: Bryobacteraceae bacterium; assembly: GCA_036008345.1. GTDB lineage: Bacteria > Acidobacteriota > Terriglobia > Bryobacterales > Bryobacteraceae > Palsa-89. The sequence continues at coordinate 9,300 of DASYNU010000246.1, read as the reverse complement.
TACCGCTTTCAGCAGTTTATCGCTGGCTGCATAACCGAGCGCGCCGTTGATCTGCTGGAATCGATCGAGATCGATGAAGAGCAGGGACAGCTCCTCTGGCACGGCATCCAGGGCGATGGCGAGGAGTTGGATGAAACATAAACGATTCGGCAACTCAGTGAGTGGATCATATTGAGGATTCACCGCATACCCTTCTACCTTGAAAGCAGGCTCCGGCACAATGACTAGAGCGCAAAATGTGTCCGCTGGCCGTACCGGTACCTGATAAGATTGTGCCGATGCGGCACAGCGTCCTTTTCTTTCTGGTCACTTGCACCGCGGTTTGCCAAAATGTTCAAGAACCCGCCGGCCTGGGCGCCCGGGCCCAGCATTACCTGGTGGATCTGATTCGCATGGACACCACCAATCCGCCCGGGAATGAAACACGCGTGGCTGAGTATTTGAAGCGCGTGGTATCAACCAACGGGATCAGCGCAGAACTTTTGGGTGACAACCCGGCGCGTCTCAACTTCGTGGCTCGCATTCCTGCCGCGGTTCACTCCGGGACTTCACGTCCGCTTCTGCTGATGGCCCACAGTGATGTGGTTCCGGCGGACCGTTCGCAATGGACCATCGATCCGTTCGCGGCCGAGCTGCGCGACGGGTATATTTACGGCCGTGGGGCACAGGACGACAAATCGCTGCTCGCAGCCGAGCTGGCCGTGCTGGTGGAGCTGAAGCGCCGCGGGGTGAAATTGAAGCGCGATGTCATTCTGTTGTCCGAATCGGACGAGGAGGCCGGGTCGACAGGCATTAATTGGCTGGTGCACAACGCGTATCCAAAGATCGATGCCGGGTTTGCGCTGAATGAAGGCGGCGCATCGCTGGACGTCCGCTCGGGCACGCGGATTTTCCAGATCCAAACATCGGAGAAGGTTCCAACGCGGGTGGTTCTTACGGCCAAAGGCACGGCCGGTCATGGATCGCTGCCGCGTCCCGACAATCCGGTGGTTCACCTGGCGCGTGCGGTTACGGCGCTCGCGGGTGCCGCGCAGCCGGTGCAGCTGAATACAACCACCCGCCGCTACTTTTCCGACATCTCGAAGCTGCCCGACTACGCTTGGCTCGCGCCGCTGTTGGGGAAGCTGGAACAGGAATCGACAGCAGTCTCAGCAGCCGACAAGATTGAAGCCGTGGATCCCGAGCTGAATTCCATGCTGCGAACGTCCGCCACACCCACTATGCTCAGCGCCGGACTGAAGGTGAATGTGATCCCCAACCGAGCAATAGCCCAGGTGGATGTGCGCCGCCTGCCTTCTGAAACGCGGCAGGAGATCGAGACAAGATTTCGCAACATCATCAACGACCCGGCGGTGACCATTTCCCCAGAGCCCGGCCAGGAGATGCCCGCCACAGAGCCAAGTTCGCTGACCACTGAGTTGTTCCTGGCCATGGAGAAGATATTCCGCGCAGAGAATCCGAGCGCGCTGGTGGTTCCCTACATGTCGCGCGGCGCCACCGACGGATCTTATCTACGTCAAAAAGGAATGGCGGTATATGGGGTTCCGATCTTCGTGCGCGAAGGCGGCGAGAGCCGCGCGCATGGGAATGATGAGAGGATTTCGCCGGGGAATCTGGCTAGGGGAACCGAACTTTTGTGGAAGATTGTCATCGCCACGGCGGGGGACTAGGGGCTCGGGACTGGGGACTGGTCAGGAGCGAGGTGTATCGCGGTAGTCCCTAGCCCCGAGCCCCTAGCCCCAGCACCTTACTTCCCAACAGTTCCTCTAAAAGCGGAGTATCCGGGAACGGATGACCGTTGTACCGCCGAAACCCTTCGCCGAAATCGATTCCGGCTAGCTTGCCGCGGGCGCGCGTCCAGCGTTCCATCACTTGCAGGGGATCGTCAATCCCGTGCTGGCGCTTCAACCACTCGCGCTGGCTCTCATGAGCGGACAACATCTGACGCTTGGTCTTGAACGTGGTCTTCACGTTCACCACAAAATCCGGCTGGATGGTCGCGCCCATGCGATCGATGCCGCCGATGGAATCCACGAAATAGAGATGCCGGATGGAGTGCAGCGGCGGGGCTGGATCTTTCGCATTGGTCGAGTAGTTGGGGACTGACGCCGCGAAGCACGCGTCGCGCACCAGGACGCTGGTGGCTTCGTGATCGCAATGGTAATCGACGGGCGAGGCGGTTAGGATAACGTCCGGCCGGGTCTTGCGAATCAACTCAGTGACGCGCCGGCGGGATTCATCGTTGTTGAAGATGGCCAGGTCGCGAAATTTCGCGCATTGATAATCGGCGCCGATCAGCTTGGCGGAAGCAGCACCTTCACGCTGGCGGATGACGGAAATTTCCTTGCCGTTGAGTGAGCCGGATCCGCAATCGCCTGCGGTCATGCTAATGATGGTTACTTGGTTTCCGGACGACGCTAATAGAGCGAGCGTACCTCCGGCTAGAATTTCAGCATCGTCAGGATGGGCGTGAATGCAAGCAACATGCATTCTCTAAGGTTATAAGGCGACGCGGTTCCAGTGCTTGGATTCCTGAGCGGTTTCCACGCGGACTACCGGCTTTCTTATGACCACATCCATCTTGCGCTTCACCCTGCTGATTGGCACATGCAGGACAATAGATAGCACCGTAAACCACAACGACCTACTACGTACCACTACCTTCATGGGAGAGGTGACCTGCTACATTCAGTATAGCCCACATGCCTGAGAAAAAGAAAGACTTCTTGGATACCGCGGTGTCGACCCGTCCAAGTACCGAGCCTAGGTGGCCGGTCGTTTTGGCTCTTCTGGCGGTGGGTGGGTTAAATGCGGCCTTACCGGAGCCGCTCAGCTTTGGGCCTTACTGGCTCTTACTAGCTGTGGTCTCAGTGTTGCTGGTTCCAACTGTGATTACTTACCGGACCGGGCGGCGTCAGTTGAATCAGGTGCTGGGGCATCTGGTTTTGGGAACCGTGACGGCGTCGATGGTTTGGTCACTGGGGATGCTGATTGCGCGATTGCCTGCGCACACCGATCCTCCCAAGACTTTGCTGCTAGCGGCGGCGGCTTTGTGGACGGCTAACGTGCTGGTGTTTGCGTCCTGGTATTGGCGGCTGGACGCAGGAGGACCCAACCAGCGCGATCTCCGTAAGGATCATAGCGACGGCGCCTTCCTGTTTCCGCAAATGACCTTGCGGGGCGAGCAGGATCGTGACTGGCGGCCGGGATTTGTGGATTATCTGTTTCTGGCGTTCAATACCAGCACGGCGTTTTCGCCGACCGATGTTCCAGTTTTGTCGCGCTGGGCGAAGGTGATGATGATGGTGCAAGCGTCGATATCTCTGATGACGCTGGCACTGATTGCGGCTCGGGCGGTGAATATTTTGTAGTAAAACAGTTGGCAGGCGGAAGCGCCTGCCCCACCTGCCTGCGGACGCTGGAGAAACAAAAGTGGGGCAGGCGCTTCCGCCTGCCAACCCCGCGCGTCAGCAAGCTACACTGGTGTTTCCGATGAAACTCAATAGCTATACCATCACCCAGGGCAAGGATCGCGCTCCGGCCCGCTCCTTCTACAAGGCCATCGGCTTCACCGATGAAGATCTCAAGAAGCCCATCATAGGCATTGCGAACACCTGGATCGGCACTATGCCGTGCAATTTTCTGCTGCGCGAGCTGGCCGTCAAAGTGGCGGAGGGAATCCGCAAAGCCGGCGGGACTCCTATGGAGTACAACACCATCGCGATCTCGGATGGAATCACGATGGGCACCGAAGGAATGAAGACTTCGTTAATCAGCCGCGAAGTGATTGCCGATTCCATTGAATTGGTGGCGCGCGGCTACATGTTCGATGGCTTGGTGGCGCTAGTGGCCTGCGACAAGACCATTCCTGGCGCGGCTATGGCGCTGCTCCGGCTGAATATCCCGAGCCTGGTTCTCTATGGAGGCTCGATCTTGCCCGGCCGCTATAAAGGTCGCGACTTGACCATCCAGGATGTTTACGAAGCGGTGGGCGCGAATGCGGCTGGAAAGATTTCCGACGACGAACTGCTGGCCATCGAGAACAGCGCTTGTCCGGGCGCTGGGGCGTGCGGCGGGCAATTCACAGCGAACACCATGGCTACCGTGATGGAGCTGATTGGGCTTTCGCCGATGGGCACAGCTTCGGTCCCACAAGTTGATCCACGCAAGCGCGATGTGGCGGAGCGCTGCGGCGAGCTGATTCTGAATGTTGTGAAGCGAAACCTGCGTCCGCGCGACATCGTTACGCGCAAAGCGATCGAGAACGCGATTGCGTCCGTAGCCGCCACAGGCGGGTCCACCAACGCGGTGCTGCATCTGTTGGCGATCGCGCGTGAAGCTGGCATTCCGCTCAACATCGACGATTTCCAGACCATCAGTGAGCGCACACCGCTGCTGGTGGATCTGAAGCCGGCCGGTAAATTCGTTGCCGTGGATGTGGACAAAGCAGGTGGGATTCCGGTGATCGCGCAACGGCTGGTGGATGGTGGGTATGCGGATGGCTCCACCATGACGGTGACGGGGCGAACTTTCGCCGAAGAAGCGGCCGACGCGAAGGAGACGCCGGGGCAGGAAGTGATCCACGCGTTGAACAATCCGATCAAGAAAAGCGGCGGACTGGTGATCCTGCGCGGTACGCTAGCGCCGGAGGGCTCGGTAATCAAAGTGACGGGAATCGAGCGCACGGAGCAGCGCGGACCAGCGCGGGTTTTCGATTCCGAAGAAGCAGCCATGGCCGCGGTGATGGAGGGGCGCATTCGATCGGGCGACATTCTCGTGATTCGCTACGAGGGACCGCGCGGTGGTCCGGGAATGCGGGAGATGCTGGGCGTTACGAGCGCCATCGTGGGCGCGGGTTTGTCCGAGAATGTAGCGCTTATCACGGATGGGCGGTTCAGTGGGGCTACGCGCGGATTCTGTGTGGGCCATGTAGCGCCGGAGGCCGCGGTAGGTGGGCCGATCGCGGCGGTGGAAGAGGGCGACACAATTCGGCTGGATATTGCCAAGCGCGTCATCGATCTGGAAGTTCCTCGCGAGACGATTGAAGCGCGCCTCGCGAAATGGAAAACGCCTGAGCCGCGTTACCGGTCAGGCGTCTTCGCGAAGTATGTTGCTTTGGTGGGGTCGGCGGCGGAAGGGGCAATCACGACGCCGGGTGTTTAGTATGTTGGAATGGCAGCGCATGGCGCCGCCCCACTAGCTTCTTACGGCCTTTAGATCTGCGGCCGCTGGCTCAGCCTTCACTTCGGCCGCGGCGGGTTTCCCTGAGATCGGGACCACTTCTGCTCCGACGTGTCCGTCGAGCATCTTCTGCACATCGGCTTTGCCTACCGCTCCGACTTTCTGCTCTACCACCTTGCCGCCCTTAAACAGCAGCAGCGTGGGAATGCCGCGCACGTTGTAGCGCATGCCCGTGGCGCCGTTATCGTCGACATTTAGTTTTCCGACCTTCGCCCGGCCAACATAGGCATCCGCAACGGCGTCTACCGTAGGCGACATCATGCGGCAGGGGCCACACCATTCGGCCCAAAAGTCTACCAGCACTGGAACTTCCGAATTCAACACTTCGGCATCCCAGGTCGCGTCAGTGAATGTTAGGGTATTGACACCAGACATAATTTTTGTATCTCTCTCCTCAATAGATGTTAAACCAGCGAAAAGGATTCAGCCTGCCAAAAGCCGATGATAGAGCTCGACATACTCGATGGCGGCGGTACTCCAGGAGAACTCCTTCCGCATGCCGCGCCGCATCATAGCCGTCCAATCGTCCTTATGCGGATAAAGCTTTATGGCTAAGCGAATAGCCTCAAGCAACGCGATCCCGGAATAATCCCCAAACTTGAATCCTGTATCCTCATCAATGGTATCATCGAGCCCGCCTGTAGCGCGAACTATGGGGACGGTGCCATAGCGCAGGCTGTAGATCTGGCTGAGCCCGCACGGTTCGTACTTGCTGGGCATGAGGAACATGTCGGCACCAGCCTCGATGCGATGACCTAACGGGTTATCAAAACCCATTCGCACACCAACTTTGCCAGGATACGCGGCGGCGAGATTGCGGAACATGGTTTCGTACACCGCGTCGCCCGAACCGAGGACAGCCAGGCCAATGTCTTCGGCCATCAGATCGGACGCGATCTGGGCAATCAGATCGAAACCCTTTTGAGAGGCAAACCGCGAGACAATCCCGATCACCGGCCGATTCAAGTCCGGTGGAAATCCGAACTCCTTGAGAAGAGCTTTCTTGCATTCGCGTTTTCCGGAAAGGTCGTTGACAGAATATTTGCGGGCGATGTAAGGATCGTGCTCGGGGTTCCATTCTTCGTAGTCCACGCCGTTCACAATGCCGTAAATGGGCGCGTGCCGGCGCAGGAACCCGTCCAGGCCGAAGCCGAATTCCGGAGTTTGGATCTCGCGCGCATAGCCCTTGCTGACGGTGCTGACAGCGTTGCTGAAGGCGATGCCGCCTTTCAGGAAATTCAGCTTGCCGAAAAATTCCAGTTGTTCCGGATTGAAGATCCCGGGGTCCAGAGCGATTTCGGAAAGAGCTTCCGGGGGGAACAGGCCCTGATATCCGAGATTGTGAATCGTCAAGAGAGTCTTGACGCCGATAAAGGTAGGATCGCTTGAAAAGTGCGAGCGGAGATAAACCGGGGCGAGCGCGGCCTGCCAATCGTGCGCATGGATAACGTTCGGACTGAACAGATAACGCGCCACTCCTAGCGCGGCCATGCAGAGGGCGGCGAAGCGCAGGTGGTTATCCGGGTGATCGATGCCTCCGGAAGTGTAGAGACCGGCGCGATCGTACAACGCCGGGCAATGGACAAAGTAGAAGGTGACGCCGTGCTCGGTCGTCTGATACAGATCCGCCATGAATCCTGGACCGATGGGGATCCACAGGTTGCGATAAGCGATGGCGGGCGGATTCGGATAAACGTTCTCGCGATAATCGGGAATCACCACAGCAACATTTTCACCGCGCGATGCCAGTGCCGCCGGTAGTCCGCCAATGACGTCGGCCAACCCACCGGTTTTCACGAAGGGCGTGGCTTCGGATGCAACCATTAGAACGTTCATCGTTTCTCGTTTCTCATGAATCAGCCCTTGTGAACCGCATCGAGAATTCCATTGATAAAAGACACCGACTCTTCGCCCGAGAATTGGCGTGCCAGCTCGAGCGCTTCATCGATTACCACGGCGGCGGGAGTTTCGTCGCAGCTCATCTCGTAGATGGCCATGCGCAAGATGTTGCGATCCACGGTAGGCATGCGCTCCAATCGCCAGTTTTCCGATTTCAATGTTATCCGTTGATCGATGTCGGGGGCCATTTCGGAGGTGCCTTTGGCTAGCTGCTCCATGAACTCGTCGCGGCCGGGCTTGTCATCCTCAGTGTCGCTGGGGCCTTCGCTCTCGCTCTCGCCCGAATACAACGTGTCATAAAACGAGGCGATGGCCTGGTCCATGGGCTGTTTGGTCATGTCCCATTGATAGAGAACCTGTAACGCTCGCTGGCGGGATCGATGACGTGCGGCCATTTCGCGTAACCGCTATTTTCTAAGACGGCGAAGAAGATCGGCCATCTCGATGGCGGTAATGGCTGCGTCGTAGCCTTTGTTGCCGCTTTTTCCGCCGGCGCGATCGATAGCCTGTTCCACAGTATTCGTGGTTAAAACTCCGAAGGCCACGGGAACGCCGGTCTCAAGCGCGACGGCTGCCAGGCCACTCGAGGCCTGGTTGGCGACATGATCGAAATGCGGAGTGTCGCCGCGGATCACGGCTCCCAGCGCAATGATGGCTGCATAGTGATTGGTGGCGGCCAGTGTCTTCGCGGTCAGAGGCAGCTCCCAAGAACCCGGGACTTTCACGATGTCGATGGAGACCTTGGGCGCTCCTGAACGTTTCAATGCATCCAGGGCGCCGGACAGCAGACGATCCGTGATGAAGCTGTTGAACCGGGCGACCACGATGGCGAATTTGAGGCCGCTCGCATCGAGATTTCCTTCCGTCACTTGGGACATATGGGATAATTTGGTTTCAGGTCCTCATTCTACCTCAATGGATCCCGCGTTCATCCGCAACTTCTCTATCATCGCGCACATCGATCACGGTAAATCGACGCTAGCGGACCGTCTGCTCGAGGTAACGGGCGCGCTGGCGCAGCGCGAAATGATGGAGCAGGTGCTGGATACGATGGACCTGGAGCGCGAGCGCGGCATCACCATTAAGGCGCATGCGGTCCGATTGAATTACCAAGCCAGCGACGGCCAGATGTATCAGCTCAACTTGATCGATACTCCTGGCCATGTGGATTTCACCTACGAGGTTTCGCGCAGTTTGCAGGCTTGCGAGGGCGCGTTGCTGGTGGTGGACGCGTCACAAGGCGTGGAGGCGCAGACGCTGGCCAATACATATTTGGCATTGCAGCACAATCTGGAAATCATTCCGGTGATCAACAAAATCGATCTGCCTTCGGCTGAGCCGGAGCGGATTCGGGAGCAGATTGAGCAGGTGATCGGGCTTCCGGCCAAGGATGCGATCCTGGTGAGCGCTAAACAGGGCACGGGCATCAAAGATGTTTTGGAAGCGATCGTGCATCTGGTGCCTGCGCCAACCGGATCGCCCGACGCGCCTTTGCGGGCGCTGATTTTCGATTCCTGGTTCGATCCTTACCGCGGCGTGATCATCCTGACGCGCGTGCTGGACGGAAGGCTGCGAAAAGGACAAAAGATCAAGCTGTGGTCGAACGATACCTTGCATGAAGTGGAAGGGCTGGGGTATCAATCGCCGAAGCCGATTCCATGCGACGAACTGGCGGCGGGCGAAGTTGGATTTTTGTTCGCCAACATCAAGACGGTATCGGACGCCAAGATCGGCGACACCATTATGGATGCCGCGAATCCGGCCTCGGAGCCGCTGCCGGGGTTCCAGGAAGTGAAGGCCATGGTATTCGCCGGCCTGTATCCTGTGGAGTCGCACGAGCACGGGCGGTTGCGCGAGGCGCTGGAAAAGCTGCGATTGAACGACAGTGCGTTCAGCTTCGAACCGGAGAATTCTGTGGCGCTGGGCTTCGGGTTTCGCTGCGGCTTCCTGGGATTGCTGCATCTGGAGATTGTGCAGGAGCGCCTGGAACGCGAATTCGAAATCAATCTGATTACAACAGCGCCCGGCGTGCGCTACCGGATCACCAAGTCAGACGGGGACGTGATAGAGGTAGAGAGCCCCACCAAGTTTCCGAATCCTACGGAGATCAAGCAGATTGAGGAGCCGATCATCGACGCGACGGTGATCACGCGCGAAGAG
>DASYNU010000245.1:0-26697 GCA_036008345.1 Bryobacteraceae bacterium | reverse complement strand
TTGCCCATCATCAGATGGAGCGCGGGCGAATTCTGGCCTACTTCCATCAGCCGTGCCAAGGCACGGTCTTCCAGATCGTGCCGATCGGCGTTACCGGCCGCAACCGCCAGCACGTAGAGGTAGCTCAAATCGCTGTTCGATGTTGGCCACAACGGTTCCAATACCGCGGTGGCATCTGCATAGCGTTCGTCGAACGTATAGCAAAGGCCCAGCAGATGCCGGGCTTGCCCGGAATCCGGCTGATCGCGCAACACGGATTCAAAAGGCGCGATAGCTTTGTGATATTCGCCTGCGCGATAGTGGACCAGGCCGATGTCCAGACGGATGCCAGGAATCTGCGGAGCCAGTTTTTCGGCAGCGTGGAGTTCTTCGAGCGCGCGCTTCCATTTTTGCTGACGCATGTAGATGACGCCGAGGTTGGCGTGCGCGCCGACATCACCAGGCGCCAGGGCCACAATTTTCAGAAATTGCTTCTCGGCCTCTGCCCACTGGCTGCGGTGCATGGCCGCTTCACCGGCCTCGAAAGCCTGACGGCGCTGCGCCTCGAGATCGGCAGTCTGGGCGGTGAGAGCCGCGAGGCCGAAGAGTGCCGCCAGCGTTATTCGAATTCTTGGCGCGAAGGACAACTTACGATGTTAGCGCTGCCGGCTGGCTACTTGATAGAATCCTCCCTATGAAGATAATTGCTCGAACCGCCCTCGCGGTTTTTCTCCTATTCGCCGTTGGTCCTTCCCGGAGCGTGGTAGCCCAGGATGCCAAGAAGACCAAGCCTGCGGATGCGGGCGCCATTGAGCGCGGGAAGTACATTGTGGAATCGGTAGCGATGTGCGGCCGCTGCCACACGCCGTGGAACCAGAACGGAGAAGGCAAGCGCAGCAACTGGCTGCTGGGCGGGCCCACGCAGATACAGGCGAGCTATCCGGTGCCGAATTGGGCGGTGGTGGAACCGCGGCTGGCGGGGCGTCCGCCGGGTACGGATGAAGAATTCGTCCGGCTGCTCACTACCGGGATTTCACGCACCGGAGCTCCGCCGAATCCTCCCATGCCGCCCTTTCGGATGACGCGTCCGGATGCTGAAGCGGTGCTGGCGTATTTGAAGTCGCTCAAGCAATAGGATTTAGATCAAGCCTAAGCAGGGTTACTGGAAATCAGTCAAGAATAATGTTGAACATCCCGAGTGAAGCTGCGCTCGATTTTGTTTCGCTGGGCGCTCTCATCCACCGCCTGGACCCGGGCATCGTCCCGTTCCGCAAAGCCACCGAGTGCCAGATCCACGTCAGTGGAGGCGAATTCAACGTGGCTGCCAATCTTGCGGACTGCTTCCATATGCGCACCGGAATTGTATCCGCCATGGTGGACTATCCGATCGGCGATCTGGTGGCCGAACGCGTGAAGGCCATGGGAGTAAAACCGTTCTATAAACGCTTCGAGCACGATGGAATGTCGGGACCAAACATCGCGACGGTTTATAGCGATCGCGGCTATGGAGTGCGTCCTCCAGTGGTTTTCTACAATCGCTCGAATGAAGCCGGCGCCAGGCTCAAGCCGGGCGATTTCGATTGGAACACTATCTTCTCGGGCGGCATCCGCTGGTTCCATAGCGGCGGCATCTTTGCCGCCCTGTCCTCCACTACCGCGGAGCTGATTATCGAGGGAATGCAGGCCGCCAAGGCGGCGGGCGCGGTGGTCTCCTTTGATTTGAATTTCCGCGAAAAGCTTTGGAAGAATTCAGGCGGTCAGGATCGTGCCCGTTCGGTGGTGAAACGCATCGTCGAAAACGTGGATGTCCTGGTGGGCAACGAAGAAGATTTGCAGAAGGGATTGGGCGTTTCGGGCCCGGAAATTACAGCCGAGTCCAAGCTCGACCCTACTGCATTTTTCGGCATGATCGGCCAGGTCATCGAGCAGCACCCGCGGATTAAAATTGTCGCAACAACATTGCGCGAAGTTCATTCCACCAACCGGCACGATTGGTCGGCCGTAGCCTGGGTAGAGGGTCAGAACTACGTCGCTCCCACGGCGGAGCTTCACATCTACGATCGCGTGGGCGGCGGCGACGGCTTCGCGTCCGGATTCTTCTATGGCCTGATGTCAGGCGAATCATCCGAACAGGCGCTCAAGTTGGGTTGGGCCCACGGCGCGCTGCTCACCACATTCCCTGGCGATACCACCATGGCCACCCTCGAACAAGTGCGCACGCTGGCGAAGGGTGGGTCCGCGCGCATCCAGCGCTAGCGGAATTCAAAGGCACCGGTCGCTTACGCTCGCGGTTCGGCTACCGGCGCGGGGCTGCGATTCGGGGCAAAACGGCGGACCACCCAACGTAGCCCGCGTATATTTCACGGCCTCCCGAATTCGTCCAATGCCGCGCCTAGCCGCTCTAAACTCTCCTGCAACGGCCCCGTCTCCCCGCCAATCCCGATCCGAAAATGATCCGGCATCTCAAAGAACGATCCCGGCACAACCGTCCCTGCATATTTGTTCCGGAACAACTCACAGAATTTATCCACCGCTCCCGTTAACAAGCGGGGAAACACAGTTGTCCCAAACTCTAGCGGCCGAACTTCCAAATCCTTTCGTCCACTCAGAAACTGATTCAACAACGCCCGGTTCGAATCCAACAGCGTGCGAGACTGCTCTCGAACCCGATCGAAATTCTGAAACACGATCACGCTCAGCCGTTCGGCGGCATGCGGCATGTTGACGTCGAACAAATCATCCAGCAGCCAGATACGGCGCGCCAGCTCCGGCTCCGCGAGAATCCAGCCGCAGCGCAGGCCGCTCAGCCCGTACACTTTTGTGAGGCTGCTAGTCACTACAAACTCGGGCCCCAGGTGAATCGACGGCCGCGGCTTCAGATCGAAAACAGCGTCCAGGTAAACTTCGTCCACCAGAACCCGTGCGCCCACGCGCCGCGCTATCGCGCCGATCGCCAGTAATTGTTCGTCGCTGGCCAGCGCGCTCGAAGGATTGTGAAGGTTCGTGATCACAATCAACCGTGTTCGCGGCGTGATGGCGCGCTCCACCTCCGCCGGATCTAGCGCAAAGCCGGCTTCGGCCCGGCGCGGAAAGCGCCGAATATCGGCCTGCAAATATCCGAGCGCCGCCAGCAACAATTCATAAGCTGGATGTTCCACCAGTACTTCGTCGCCAGGCTCCAGAATCGCAGCCATGGCCAGCATATTTGCCATGGAAGTTCCAGCCGCTGTCACTACATTTTCGGCCGCCACGCCGCAGTGCGCGGCCAGCGCTTCAGTGAGCGGCGGATAGCCGTAATCACCCGCCCGCGTCAGCGGATCCAAATCTTCGATCGTCACCGGAAGCCCCGCTAGCGTATAGCTGCGAAGACCGCTGGTAGCCAGATTATAACGGGACCCCGACCGTTTCTTCGCCCATTGCATATAGGCCGAGCTCATCACGCGCGTCATGCCTTCCCCTTTCGACCTAAATGGCGCCAGTATAAATAGACGGGAATTCCCGACGCCAAAATCATCCAGCCGACCAAACTCTCCCGCGGATGGCTGTACACCGTGCCGATTACGATGGCGGCGCATGCGGCGATAAACAACGCGGTGGTCCAGGGATGGCCAGGCACCAGATATCCAACATTTTGTTCCGACTTCTCAAGCGAGCGCGCGCGCCGCCGAAACACGAACAGCGTCGAAGCCGTAAGCCCGAAGAATATGAAATCGGACGAAATCACATAGTTGAGAATCTGCTCATAGCGCTGCGACAGCGCGATCACTATGGCCAGCGCACCCTGCAATGCGATCGCCACCACCGGCGCCTGGGTGCGCTTGGATACGAAAGCTACGCTGCGGAAAAACAGTCCATCTTCGGCCATGGCGAAATAGACGCGTGGCGCGGTGAGCATTCCCTGGCTCAAGAATCCAAGCGTAGAGACGGCGATGACAATGGCCGTTAGATTAGCCCCTTGCGATCCAATCGCCGCCTGCATTGCCATCGATGCCGGTGTCGTCGTGGCTGCCAATCCGTCCGCGCCGAGCACCCTTATATACACGAAGTTCATGGATAGATAAAGAATCACCACGCCCAGCACGCCAATCAAGAGCCCGCGGGTCAGATCGCGCCTTGGATCGCGCAGCTCCGCCGACATGAAACTGGATGTCTGCCAGCCACCATACGAGAACGCGATCGGCGTCAAGGCCGCGCCCGCAGCCTTTAACAGATCCCAGGAGCGTAGCGGCGGCAAGGCGGCGGCCGCCGGGTGCGGGTGCCCCGCGAAAACCAACCCGCAAACCACGATAGCTACGAAGGCCATAATCTTCATCGACATCAAGAGATTTTGAGCGATGCTGCCGGCGCGCACGCCCAGACAATTAATGATGGTAAGAAACGCGAGCACCAGTATCGCGATGACTCCATCGGCAGCATCAATATGAGTCACATTCAGAAAGTAACGTGCGAAAGTAACGGCAACTGCCGCCATTCCACCCGTTTGGATGACTACCAGCAACGCCCATCCGTAAATAAAAGCTACGGAGGGATGATACGCTTCGCGCAGGTAAGCGTACTGCCCGCCGAGTAATGGACGCCGCGCGGCCAGCTCCGCCCAGATGAAGCCGCCGCTGAGCGCCACCAGGCCTCCCAGCGCCCAAGCACTCAGAATCAGCGCGGGCGTGCGCAGTTGCTGCGCGACAAGATACGGATTGATGAAGATGCCGGAGCCGATGATGCCACCCATCACAATCATGGTGGCGTCGAACAGGCCCAGGCGGCGGGCGAGCTGGCTCATTGAGTCATTGGAACAATTCTGCCACCGTTGTGGCCGTTAGATCCGGCGAAATTCACCGCTGAACCAATAGCTTACAACGTTGGACACAAGTTAGGTCCCATCCATTGATCAACCCGCTGCCTGTGTGTCAGCGTTTGACAATGGCATTTGAACTCTCCGAAAGGATCTATCCGGCCCGTGTCCGGCTCAAGTTCGGTGGGCACGGCGAAGCATACTTTTGCTTTCTGCTGGACGGCGCGCTGTCGGACGGCGCGGTAACATACTCACCCGGAAACGTCGTATTTTTTCCAGGCGACCAAACCCACGCCGTGGACATCGTTCAAGACTGCCGTTGTTTCATCGTTCAGGTGGAGGGAAGCCTGCTTAGCCGGGCAAAACTGAACACGTTCGGCCCTCGCGAAGCCAGGAGCCTCGAAACCTGGGAGGCGCCTTGGCTAGCGTCGCGCCTCTATGCCGAGTTTCTCAAGCGCGAGCCAGCCCGAGAGCTAAGAATCGAGGCCATCATTTTGCAACTATTGGCGCTGGCCGTCAGATCCAGCCGGGAAGAGCAATCTGGCCGGGAATCCCTCTGGCTGAAAAGGGTTCGGGCTGCGATCGATAACCAGTATCTCAGCGGGTATCGGCTCTCTGAGCTGGCATCCTTGGCGGGAGTGCATCGGGTTCACCTGATTCGGGAATTCCGAAAACATTATGGGACCACCATCGGAGAGCACCTGCGCAAGCTGCGCTTGGATTATGCCTATCAGCTTTTGGGCCAAACCGATCTACCGCTGCGCCAGATCGCAGCCAAGTGCCGGTTTGCGGACCAGAGTCATTTCTCGAAGCAATTCAAGAAGCTCTCCGGCCTGACGCCCGCCGCATACCGTAACCTATTCCAGGCCGCCCGGATTGAATCAGGTCCACCCATTCACGACAAACAGTTCCGACAAGATCTTCATATAGGAATAAGCTAAGGTTCGTTCGTCAGCACTGATGCTCGCGCCCAGGATTCCGGCCAAGCCGACGTTATCGGCGGGACCCACCAGCTTCCACAAGCGGCACTGTGATGTGGCCAAGTCAAAGCGGAAAATCTTCATCTTCTCCCGACCGTTTATCGCACTCACGAACAGCGACTTGCCATCCGCGGTCCAACTTAGGGGAACCGCGGGAAACGGGATCGCAAGCGGCCGTGGCAGGCCGCCGGAAGCTTCGACGATCACCGTCTTGTCATCCTTGCCCAGGCCGGCGATCTGGGTTCCGTCCGGAGAAATCGCCGCCCTGCTCAAGTAGACATCCGGATTCAACGGCCGAGGCTCGCCGCCATCCACGTCCTGTACGAACAGGCGCAGTGGCTTTCCGGGAAAATTGCCGGCGACCAGTAATCGCCGCCCATCCGGAAAATAGCGCGCCCAATTGTATTTCAAGCCATGTCCGGAAAGCGAGCGGGGAGCTTCCGGGCCAATCGGGAGCAAGCTGAGATGCATGGGTCTCTTCGCGTTCAAAGCCAGCACCCATTGCAGATCCGGTGACCATCCGAGTGCCTGTCCATCGCCCAAACGGACCGCGCTGTCGGCTTCCAGATTGCGAACATAAACACTATGCTCGGCTCCACCACCGTCCCCTGTTTCGTCGAATAGCAGCAGCCTTCCATCGGCGGAAAGATCCTGCACGTGCGACCAGTCAAACCAGGAAAGATCGCGCTCAACGCCAGCGTCTCCGGACGCCCCGTTGGCTGGGGATACAGCCAGCACCAAGCGGCTGCGGTCGATACCCAGTAGAACACTTCCCGTCTTGGAGATGTCGTAGAGCGTCAAAGCGCCGGGTAGGCTGGCGACGTGCCGCAGTGTACCGTCCAAAGCGACACGATAGACGGCGCGGCGAACTCCAGTTTCGCCGGCGGCAAACCATATTTCCTTACCCGAGGGCGACCAGGCTAAACCACCCACGCTGGCCCAGTTTGCCGACAGTTCCTTTGCAATTCCCCGGCTATCCACCAGCTTAACCAGGCCGGCATCATCCGCCCGCAGAGGATGCTCCAGAAAAGCAACCGAACTGCCTTCGGGTGAAACGCGCAGATCGGAGATCCAGCCGGCCGTCCGATACAATACCTGGCCTATCGGATACTCCACCACGGACTCGCGAGCGTCAATATGATACACGGCCAGCCGCTGACCGTCCGGACCCCAATCCGCTCCGGTGATGCCGGTGGCAACAGTAAGAGGCGCGCCGCCATTCAGGGGCACGCGCGATAGCGTTTCTTCCTGAACCAACGCCAGCTCTCCAGTGTGCGAGACGCTGGCTAGTCCCGAGGCTTTAAAAGCCAGCGCCTTCGATTCCGGACTCACGGTGTTGGCCAGAAATAACTGCCTGTCCCGGCCGTCCCACCGGGCGCTGTAGAGGATGGTTTGGCCATCCGGCCCAAAACGGGCGCTGGTCAGCATGCCACGCCGGAATGTTATTTGACGAAAGGAAGGAACCCGCGTCTGGCGTGAAGCCCACACCAGAGCCGCCAGCATCACTACCAGCAAGAAGCCGGCTAATAACCAGCCTGCCCGATGCGTCCAGAGCCTGGAGCCGGGAACTTCGGAAGAAACCAGGGCTCGCTCCGGCCGAAGTGCGGGAACCGCCACGGTCCCGATGAAACGATACCCGGTGCGAGCGATAGTTTCGATGAAACGCGGATTCTCGGCCGAGTCGCCCAAAGTGAGCCGCAGCCGGTTGGCTGCGGTATTAAGACCGTTCTCGAAGTCCACGAAAGTGTCGCCCGGCCAAAGCCGGCTCTGGAGTTCCTCGCGTGTAACTACTTCACCCGGCCGCTCCAAAAGGGCCTGGAGAATTTGAAAAGCCCTGCCTTGCAGTTTGACTCGTATTCCGTTCCGGCGCAGTTCGCCCGTGTCCATCCGTAGTTCGAATGGACCAAACTGAAGGGTCCTGGGTTCTGCTTTATGGACTTGCGGGGACAAACGGCCTCAGCGTATTGGACGTTTATGTTGAAGTAAAGTCCCATGGCCGGTGTAGGACGCGAAGCCGAACATTTGTAGTCCTAAATGATAGTGCCTGCTCAAGGAGCGCCTTACCGTCGCTCGACTGTCAGCAAGAGAACAGATACTGAGCTGCCAGAGGCGATTAGCAGCGTCTAGAACGCCGAATTCTCACTATTTTTCAGTTGAAGTTCAGACAATATGGAGATAATATCGGTCTCGGTCTAAGAATCTGTGGGTGAACGGGCTTGATCACGTATGATTTAGCTCGGGCAGAGGACGGGGGCGGGTGATGTCGGGGAACGTGAATAGCGGGGGAATCGGCGGGGTGGCCGACGCACCCTTTGGCACTCACGGCTGTCTCTTCTATGAGACGAAACAGGATCTGCTCGACACGCTGGTGTCATTTTTTAAAACGGGGTTGGAACACCGGGATGCGTGCCTCTGGATTGTCTCTGAGCCCCTCACTATGGAAGAAGCCGCCCAGGCCTTGCGTCAATCCATTCCGGCTATCGACCGATATTTGAGCGAACAGTCTATCGAACTGACCTCCTGCGGCGGCTGGTGTTTCGAGGGGCGGCCCGATGATCTAAGCCGCATCGTTGGCCTCCTGCATATCAAACTGGCGGGAGCCTTGGCCAAAGGACATACCGGATTGCGAGTGGGCCGCCATAGCGGCGCCCTGGAGCAGCGTAATTGGCAGAGCATTCACGATTTCGAGAGCCAGTTGAATAACGCGATTGCCGTAGGCCCCCTCACGATGTTGTGCACTTATCCTATCGGAGGAAGCGGCGCGGCTGAATTGCTGGAAGCAACTCATTGGCATCCTGTGTGCGCTACCGTGCGAAAGGGCGACTGGGAGTTTATCGAAACCCCCGAGCTCAAGGAGGCTAAGGCCGAGCTTAAGAGACTAAATCAGCGTTTGGATCAGAAAGTGGGGGAGCGCACCCAGGCGATGCATGCCGCTAATGAGGAATTAAGAAAGGAGAACGAAGAGCGTAATCGCGTGGAAGATGAGCTGAGGAGCCAGAAGGAGGTACTCGAAAAGGTATTCGATCACATCCCCGTGATGATAAGTTGCATAGATCCGGGAGGGAAGATCAAGCTAGTCAATCGGGAATGGCAGCGCGTGGTGGGCCGGACTTTGGAAGAGATACGAGAGCACAACGTGGATATCGTGGATATTATCTCGGAGTGTTATCCCAACCCTCAAGACCGGCAGGAGGTTCTGGACTTTATTTCGAGCTCCAACGGCGAATGGAAGGAGCTGAAGGCTCGGGTACGGGATGGCCGCCTCTTAGATACGATTTGGGCGGTCGCGCGTTTGTCGGACGGGAGCAGCATCGGGTTCGGACGGGATATCACCGAGCAGCGCCAATGGGAACATCGGCTGAAGGCCAGCGCCGAAAAGTTGCGTGCGCTTTCGGCCAATATCCAGGCCGCACGGGAAGAAGAGAGAACCGTGGTAGCACGGCTGATTCACGATGAGCTGGGCTCCGCGTTTACCAGTTTGAAGTGGGATCTGGAGGGACTGGACACAGCTCTTTCGAAGCCGCTGGATCCGGCCACGGCAGCGGCTTTGAGCGCCAAGATCGCCGGCATGATGAAACTCTCCGAGAGTACGATCAATACCGTTCGAAGGATAGCTTGGGAGCTGCGTCCCAGCATTCTCGACGACCTGGGATTGGTGGACGCAATCGAATGGCAGGCGCGGCAGTTTGAAGCCCGGACTGGGATCGTATGCCAGCGCAGCGATTTTATCGACAACGTTGCTTTCACCGAAGTGCAAGCCACCGCCATCTTCCGTATTTTTCAGGAAGCCCTGACGAATATCCTGCGGCACGCAAATGCCACCCGGGTAGACATCACTATATCGCAGGAGGCTCGCGAATTTGTCCTGGCCATCAGCGACAACGGGAGAGGCATAACCGGAGTCGAGAAATCCGGCCTGGGCATTCTGGGAATGCAAGAACGCGTCCGCCTGGTGGGCGGAAAGATCGAGATCCATGGCCGGGAGGGGGCTGGAACCACCATTTCAGTTCGAGTCCCCATCTCGGGCGAAGGCACACCCGCGCCCGAAAGAGAATGAAGAAAATCCTGATCGTGGACGATCACGAGGTGGTTCGGGCGGGTGTGATGAGAATTATCGAGTCGAGCAGGCCGGACATCGTTTTCGGTCAAGCCAGCGACGCCGACCAGGCGCTGAAACTGGTTCGCGACGAGGATTGGGACCTGGCGGTGCTGGATATCGCTTTAGGAGATCGGAGCGGGCTGGAACTGGTGAAGGAGTTGAAGCAGATCCGCTCTACATTGCCCATGTTGATCCTCAGTATGCATTCCGAGGAGCAATACGCACGCCGTGCTTTCCAAGCCGGCGCCGCGGGCTATATTACCAAGGACAGCCCGGGAGAAGAGTTGGTGAAGGCGGTCTACAAAGTGATGGAAGGCGGCCGATACGTCAACTCCGCTACCGCCGAAAGACTCGCGCAGGACCTCGAAAGAGGCATCGACCGTCCCCGTCACTATTCCCTTTCCGACCGCGAATTCGAAGTGCTGCGCCTGATCGCGTCTGGTAAGACGGTGGGCGAGATCGCGAGCCTGCTGGAGCTCAGCGATAAGACGGTGAGCACTTATCGAGCGCGCATTTTGGAAAAAATGGGCATGAAAACGAATGCGGAGATCATACATTACGCAATCCGAAACAATCTGGCGAATTGAACCAGCCTGCGGCGCTGGCGGAGATCCGGGTTTTATATCGCTTTGGTCCATGTAGGATAAACACCGACAAAAAAATAGGGCACCGCCTTACGGTAGTCGATTCAAAATCTGACAATTTATTTTTCAAACCTGGCCGATACGATAGTAGGGGGATGTGGCTGGTACAAAGGCAGTTATTTTTCGAGAATTTCCTTTTGTTTTTGCACTTGATGGGTGTACTATAGGCAGCATACTAGGGAATACCCTTGAGAAGGGCGGGTACTGTGCGGGCTCAAACCATAGACGTGAAGCGGGCCACGGGGAGGATTCTTTGCTCCACGATTTTTCGTTCAGGCGGAAAGAAACTGCTTGCGAAGGGACACGTGATCAGCGAAGAAGATGCGCGAATGCTCGAGACCGAGGGGCTGGCCGAGGTCTGGGTCACCGAACTGGAGGACGGTGAAATTGGCGAGGATGAGGCAGTGATGGAGGTAGCCACCGAGATCGGCTGCGGATCGCTTGAGATCCGGCTGGCTGCCGGCGGGCGGGCCAATCTGTTTGCCACGGAATCCTCGTGTGTTTTGGTGGATGACGAACTGCTGAAGCAGATCAACTGCACCTCCAGCGTCGCCATCGCAACCTCATTGAATTTTTCTTATGCCCGGGCCGGTCAGCGAGTGGCCACGGTCAAAAGCATTCCATTTGCCGTATCCAAGTCCCAATTGGAAGCGGTAATATCTATTGTTAAAGAACGCGGACCCATCCTACAGGCGCGGCCCATCCGGACGCCCAGCGTGGGGATTCTGTATACGGATCCGCTCAATGGGGAACGGGCCCGCCAATTGTTCGAGAACATCATGCGCCAGCGGCTGGAGCGCATGGGAACTTCTGCGACATTCGTGCTCGCTTCGCTTGAAGAAGAAGGCGCGGTGGCACGTTCTCTGCAGCACCTGCTGCGTGGCCGGCCCACCACCATTCTGATTGCTTCCACCACTGCGCCCGCTGGTCCAGATGACGTGGTGGGCCGCGCCATGCTGCGTGCCGGATGCCAGATTGAACGCTTTCTGGCGCCTGTGGAACCCGGCAATCTTTTGCTGCTCGGCTATAAGGATGATGTTCCCATTGTCTCCGCGCCCGGGTGCTTTCGATCCGCTAAGCCGAATGTGGTAGATTTAGTCCTTCCGCCGATGTTGGCGCGGTATCATGTTACGGGGTGGGAGATCGCTTGCCTGGGTTTGGGCGGTCTGCTAGCCTAACAAAGCTCCTCCACTACCATGGACGGTCCCTCCGAGCCGTTCGTGGGTGCTCCTCGCCGGGCGCCCGACCAGCGTCCGGCTTTTTTTCGCGCGGCATTCGCCGCTTTCGCACGGCATTCGCCGCGCGGTTGTTCAGTTATGCAGTTCATCGGTTATTCGGTTCTCCCTTTTGTGGGTTCCCGCGTTTAACCGAGGAACCGAAGAACTGAAGAACCGAAGAACCGGCAATCGAAGAACTGCTACGCTGTAGCGTAGCCCGATGCGGATACGCTCCGTCCAAGCCCAGCTGTTATCTTCGCCCCTTCCCACTCCCTTGAAATTGTCCTATTACGGGGGTGAGCGGACCATCCTCAAACGGGATGCCATGTTGATTCGGGTGGAAGCCGATAACGGATTAGTCGGCTACGCGCCGGGGCAGGGCAGCGAAAAATCCAAACAGGGCATTGACCGGGTGGTGGCGCCTTTTCTCGAAGGCCGCGCGCTGGCCGATCCGGACGCCTTGCGTGTGCAGTTCGCCGAGATGCCCGGAATATCGCTAGAACATCGCAAGCTGTACGGCGCGGTCGAAATCGCATTATACGATCTGGTGGGGAAATCCAAGGGCGTGCCGGTTTCCGAATTGTTGGGCGGACGCGTCCGGGACCGCATCCGGCTGTACGGAAGTGCGGGCATGTACATGCGTCCGGGACAATATGCCGAGGAAGCTCGGGCCATCGCGAAGCAGGGATTTCGCGCCTATAAAATGCGGTCCGGGATGGGACCGGCCGAGGATCTGGAAACCGTGCGCCTGATGCGCGACGCAGTGGGTCCCGACTTTGACCTTATGGTGGATGCGCACACCTGGTGGCGCATGGGCGACCGGAATTATTCGGCTGGCGACATCCAAAAGCTGGCCGGAGTTTTCAGCCAATACGGCATCGCGTGGCTGGAGGAGCCGCTGCCGCCGGAAGATCACGAAAGCTATCGGCTGCTGAAGTCACTGGATCTGCTGCCCATCGCAAGCGGCGAGCATGAGCCCGACGAGCAGGGTTATCTGGACCTGATTCTGACTGAGTGCGTGGATTATGTCCAAATGGACGTGGTCTGCCAGGGCGGTTATGCGGCGGCGCTGCGCCTGCTGAAAGAGATCGAGCGGGCCACCTTGAAGTTTGCCTTCCATAGTTGGGGAACGGCCCTGGAAGTGATCGCAGCCGCACATTTAGGAGTGTGTTGGCCGGAACAGGTGATTGAGTGGCTGGAATATCCCTGTTACGCAACGGCGTCGCGCGCGGGCATGTATCCATTTCCATTGGCCGAGGAGATCCTGAAGCAGCCGCTGCGCATCGAGGAGGGCGATTTGATAGTCCCGAAGGGGCCTGGTTTAGGAATAGAAGTAGAGGAACGAGTGGTGGATCGCTATCCTTGGATTCCGGGTCCCTGGTCGTTCTTCGAGATCCATTCGCCACGAGAAACCCGCGCCGTCACGGCCGACCACAGCGAGCCGTGGTTTGGGCAAGTGTCTGGGCAAGTGTCTGGAGAAATCCGGTGACAGGATACTCATTCCCGGATTTCGCGGCGGCCATCGGCGTGTCAGCCTGCGCCATGGCCTATGCGGTGCGCGGGCCCCGGTCCACGCTGCTGGCGCCCTCGGTATACCGGGGCTCGACCACACGGCCGGCCATCGCGCTCACTTTCGATGACGGGCCCAGCGAGTCCACTCCGGAGCTGCTGGAAATCCTGGGCCGCTTTGGCGCCTCGGCCACCTTCTTCCAGTGCGGCGCGAACGTGCGCCGCTTACCGGAGATAGCGCGGGATGTGGCGGCGGCCGGCCATGAGATCGGCAATCACAGCGATACGCATGCCCGGCTCTATTTGAGATCCTCCGGTTTCATTTATCGCGAACTGGCGGCTGCCGGCGATAGCATCCAGCGGATCACTGGGAAGCAGCCGCGGGTGTTCCGTGCTCCCTACGGCGCGCGCTGGTTCGGACTCCGCGATGCGCAGCGCAGGCTTGGTCTAATGGGCGTGATGTGGACCACGCTCGCGCTGGATTGGAAGTGGCCGGCTGCCCGCGTGGCGCGCCGTCTCATGAACGGAGCTCGAAACGGGGCAATTTTCTGTTTGCACGATGGCCGGCAACTTGAGCCGCGGCCAAATATCCGCGCGACCTTGGAGGCAGTGCGCGAAGTTCTGCCAAAATTGATAGAAAGCGGTTTCCACTTCGAAAGGGTGACCGACATACTATGTCCAACGAAGAACTGACCGAGCGAGTCAGGAGAATTATCGCGACCGCACAGCATCTGCCTGAGGAAAAGGTTACGGCCGACAGTACGTTCGCGGAGCTCAGTATCGATTCGCTGGACGGGATTAACATCCTCTTCGCGGTGGAAAGCGAATTCAACATCAACATCCCGGATGAGGCTGCGCAGAGCATTCGTTCCGTGCGCGATGTGGTGGATGGGATCGCCAAGCTTCTGGCGGAAGGGCCGGGTGGTAATAAGGAGCCGGTCCAGGTGTGACGATCACATCTTGTGGGGCGGGCGCTTTCACCTGCCACGGAATTTTTCAGCAGGTCCTAGGGGGTTGGCAAGCGGAAGCGCCTGCCCCACCTGCATGACGCGGCGGGTAGCTATCACCGGCGTCGGAGTGGTCTGCGCACTGGGCCACAACAGCCGCGAGTTTTGGCAGGCGCTTTCCCAAGGACGTTCGGGTGTAGCGCCGCTGGAATCTATCGAACCCGGGCTGCTTCGATTCGAGAATGGAGCGGAAGTCCGTAACTGGGATCCACTGCGCTACTTCGACGAGAAGGAAACCGGCCTGCTGGACCGCTTCGCTCAATTCGGGGTGGTGGCGGCGAGAGAGGCGGTAGCGGACGCATCGATCGAGTGGACCGCGGAACTGAAGCAGCAATCGGCCATCGTGACGGGCAGTTGCGTGGGCGGGCAATGCACCGAGGATGAAGGCTTCGTGAACCTGTACCGCAAGAATATTCCTCGTGTGAACCCACTGACCATTCCGCGCACCATGGAGAACGCGGCGGCCAGCAGGATTTCGCTCGAAATGGGAATCGTTGGACCGACGTATACCGTTTCCACAGCCTGCTCTTCTTCGAATCATGCCATGGGGCAGGCGTTTTGGATGGTACGCAACGGCGCAGCCCCTATGGCCATCGCAGGTGGAAGCGAAGCGGTTTTTAGTCTGGGCTTTCTCAAAGCCTGGGAGGCCATGCGGGTGGTGTCGCCTGATACGTGCCGCCCCTTTTCCAAGGACCGGCGCGGCCTGATTCTGGGTGAAGGCGCGGCGATGCTGGTGCTGGAGCCGTTAGAATCCGCCGAAGCCAGAGGCGCGCGGATCTACGCCGAGTTGGTTGGATTCGGCATGGGATCGGATGCATTCCACATTACGCAGCCCTCACCCGACGGAGCAGCGCGGGCCATGCTGGCGGCGCTCGCTGATGCCGGGCTTGCGCCGGAGGACATCGGCTACATTAATGCGCACGGAACCGCGACGCAGGCCAACGATGCCACCGAAACGGCGGCCATCCGGAAGGTATTCGGCTGGCACGCGGAAAAGCTTCGACTGAGCTCCACGAAATCGATGCACGGCCACACGCTGGGCGCGGCAGGAGCGCTGGAGGGCGTGGCCACAGCTCTGGCTCTGCACCATGGAATTCTGCCGCCCACCGCAAATTACAATGAGCCGGATCCGGCGTGCGATCTGGACGTGATCCCGAACCAGGCGCGAGCCGCGCAAGTGGAGTACGCGCTGTCGAACTCATTTGCATTCGGGGGATTAAACGCCGTGCTCGCCTTCGGCAGAGTACGGCGTTAGTTATTCGGTTGCTCGGTTATTCGGTTCTTCGGTTCGGCCTTTTGCGGGGTCTTCTGCTCCGCGAGACCTCGGCTAACACCGAACCGAAGAACTGAACAACCGAATAACCGATTCGACCTTAGCGACATCTGAGGGCCGCAGTGCCGAGGGAGCGTCGGGTTCACGATGCGTAGTGAGGTTGCTCGGTTATTCGGTTCCTCGGTTCGGCCTTTTGCGGGGCCTTCTGCTCCGCGAGACCTCGGCTAACACCGAACGGAAGAACTGAATAACCGAATAACCGATTCGACGCCAGCGACATCTGAGGGCCGCAGTGCCGAGGGAGCGTGGGGTTCAAAATGCGTAGTGAGGTTCCTCGGTTCTACAGTTCTTCGGTTCTGCCTTTTGCGGCGTCTTCATCTCCGTGAGACCTCGGCTAACACCGAACGGAAGAACTGAACAACCGAATAACCGAATAACCGAATAACCGAGCAACCGGCTTCGCCAAGCGAAGCCTGGCGAAGCCGTATGATAGTTCTGGGCGATATGGTTCCTCCCCCCTCCGATAGCAGTTCCAAACGATCTGGTATCTTCGGCGCCGTAACGATTGTCCTTTCTCTGGCCTGTTTGGCGTGGGCGCTGCACGGCCTTAGCTGGTCCGAACTTTGGGAGGACATCCGCGACCTGGACTGGCGCTGGGTGGCGGTGGCCTGCGTGGCCGACGTCGCGGTCTACGTTATCCAAGGCTGGCGTTGGAGCCTGCTGCTCCGGCCGGTTGGTCCCGCATCCCTAGGGAGTTCGGTGCGAGCCATCTTTGTGGGATTATTCGCCAGTGAAGTGTTTCCTTTGCGAGCCGGAGAGCTGATCCGCTGTTTTCTGCAAGCGCGTTGGACACAGATTCCCGTATCGGTGACTTTGGCATCCGCCCTTATCGAGCGCATCTTTGATGGTGTTGTTCTGATCGTGGGATTATTTTTCTCGCTCGACTACGTCCGGCACCTGCCGCTAAATCACGGGCAAGCGCGGGCCATCGGCATCCTCGCCGACGGCAGCATTTTCCTCACCGTTTTGATTGTGTTAGCGGCCGCGCTGCTCGCGATCGCCATGTTCTGGCGCCAGCAAGCGCTCGAAATGCTACTGAACGCCCGCATGTTTGGCTGGGTGCACGTCATGATCGAGGATCTGCATCTGATTGGGCATTCGCGTTATTTGTATTTTTCGGCTTTGATGAGCATCCCGTATTTGCTTATGCAGGTGGTTCCGATCTACGCCCTGATGCAGGCCTATGAGTTGGATGAGGCCTCCTGGGCGCGCGCGGCGGCGCTCATGGTGTTGCTGCGGCTAGGCTCGGTGGCGCCTCAGGCCCCCGGCAATGTGGGACTGTTTCAAGTGATCTCAACCCTGGGCCTGACGCTGTTCGGCGTTCAGCAGGCGGAGGCCCGGCGCTTCACGCTGTTGCTATGGGGAGTGATTACGCTGCCTCTTTTGTTCGCCGGGTTTGTGGCGGTAGTGGTGACCGGGGCGAAGATTGTGGATATCCATCGCGAGGCAAAGGCGGAAATGAAGGCAAGAAGTAAGAATTCAAGAATTCAAGAATTCAAGGAAGCCGAGGAATGAAGGAAGACGGCTCTTTACTCGGCATGCGGATCGCGGCGCCGATAAACTGAACCACCGAATAACCGAACAACTGAAGAACCGTGCTCTTCTTCCGATAAGGAAAAGGAGCGCGCTTCTTAAATGATCTCCCTTAGGTCCTACCTTTCCCGCGATACCGAGGCCGAGACAGCTTACCGGCGAATCATTGGCTTGTTTCTGCAGGGAATATCCCTGCACTCGGTGGAAGGGGATAAGGCGGATCACGAACGGTTTCGGGAAGACATTGAGAAATGCCTGGCGGTTCTTTCCCCGGAGACCCCGGTATCGGAGTTACTGGTGGTGGTGGGCGGCGCGCTTCGGGCCATGGAGGATTACAACCAGCGCACCAGCAAATTTGTCCACCGGCAAAACACGGAACTGCAGCACATGCTAACCATGCTCACCCAGACCGTCATTACCATCGGTGCCGGCAGCGAACAATCCGTAAAACGGTTGCAGAACATCGAGAAGTCCATTGAGGGCACTCAGGCGGTGGAGGATATCCAAATTCTCAAGCTGCGGTTGAGCGAATGTCTGGAGGCGGTTCGCGATGAAGCCATGAGGCAACAAAGAGATGGACAGGATGCCATCGAGAGTCTGAAGAAGGAGCTGCAAAGCTCGCAGGAACTGATGGGATGCGTAGAAGTTAAGGTAGACCTGGACGGCGCTACCGGACTCCACGGCAAAGCGGAGGCCGATAGAGCTATCCGGGCAGCTATAGAATCGCCGCAAGGCAAGTTTGTGGTCATTGCGGTGTGCAGCCGCGTGCAAGCCGTGAACGCACGCTTCGGCTATGCAGTGGGAGACAAGATTTTACAAGCGCTCGCAGAGCATTTCAAGAAGGGCCTGTCGGCTCGCGATCAGCTTTTTCGATGGCAGGGGCCGGCTTTGTTGGGGCTGATCGAGAGATCCGAACGTATTGACCGCGTGCGCACTGAGATCCGGCAGTTTGCCGACCTAAGGCTCGACAAAACAATCGAAGTTGGCCAGCGCACGGTGCTGATTCCGATCTCGGCTATCTGGTCGATCTATCCATTAACCCCGCCCTTGGACGCGTTTTTGAAACAATTGGACGCTTTCACGGCGGCGCAGATGTCCCGCGACTACGCTTAATCCCATGCGATCACCTGGCGACCTCACGTCTACCCCGGAATCGACGCAGGAATGGCCTGAGAACACGGTCCCACAGCTTCGCGAGCGAGTGGCGGAGCTCGAAGCCGAGAACGCTAATCTTCGGCAATTGGATGAGACTATCCGAAGGAATGTCCGACTCTTCGAAGCGCTTCTCGAGAAAAGTCGCGATGGATTTCTGTTGGTTACACCGCAGATGACTTTTTTGAAAGTTGTGCATTCTGTGCTCGGGAATAACGATGACAACCTGGCGGGACGGCCTGTGCTGTCTAAGTTTCATCCGGCTGACCGGGCCCGGGCCACGGAGGCGTTCTCGCACCTGCTGAACAATCCGTCCCAACCGGTTACCGTCGAACTGCGAGTGGGTGATAGCGCGGGCGAGTGGCACTGGATGGAAGTGGAAATGACCGACATGTTGGACGAACCCGATGTCCAGGCCATTGTGATGAACAGCCGGGAGATCGCCGGAAGGAAGTCTCCAGCCGCTCACGACGACTGCCAATTCGATCGGAACCAGCGATGAACGGAATCGCGAATTTTTAAGCTCCGATGGGCCGTTCGGCTCCCGAATGACGCAGGAAAGGGCCCTGAGTCCCGTTGGGCAGCGTGGTGTTTTGGTCAGTCCGGGCTTGCCCCAACTGCGCCGAAGTTAATTCGCGGGCTCCTGTCAAATCGGCGCCACGCAGATCAGCGCCCATCATCTTGGCGCCCCGGAACCGGACGTTGCGGAGCTCCGCACGGCACATGTCCGCGCAGCTCAACAAGGCCTCCCGAAAATCGCACTCGTTGAGAATGGCGCGGTCGAAGTTCGCGCCCTGCAGATCGGTCTGAAAGAATTTGGCGCGTGTAAATGCCGACCTCGAAAAGAGGCATTCTTTGAAGCTGCTGTTGCTGAAATTCGCACCTGCTCCGCTGGCGTCAACAAATCGGCAATGGCGAACCTGAGCGCGATGGAAGTGTGCCTGTTCCAAGTCGCATTCGGAAAAATCCGAACTGCCGATCCGGGCATGGTGAAAGGAAGTGGAGCTCAAAATCGCTCCTGTGAATTTGCAGTTCTCCATCGCGACCCCTTGAAATCGGCCTCCGCTGATGCTGGCCTGATGGAACAGGGCGGCGCGTAATTGGGCGTCCGAGAAGATAGCGTTGGTGAGCCAACAGAGCGAGAATTGGCTGTCCACTATTTGAATGCCGGCGAGGTCGGCGCCGCTTAGGATGGCACGCTGGAAATCCGAACCGTCAACCACCGCCCGGCTCAGATTCGCTCCGTCCATTTCGGCGTCCAGGAAAGTGGTTCCCCGGATGATCGCGCTCTGAAGGTTCACTGCCGGCAACTTGGCTTCGTTCAACGTCTCACGGTCTAAGACGCATCGAAAGCCTGAGGATTCATCCACCGTCCAGCGCGAATGGCTAAGCAGGACCTCGTCCAACGAGCGGCCATTCGTCATTGTGATTGTTTCCATGACAGCCATGTTTCTTATCGGCACCAAGAAGCGGTTCTACTGAATCGAAGAACGATATACTCAAAGCAGGCCTAAGCCTATGAGAATACTGATCGTCGAGGACGAGAAGCGCATCCAGGATTTCCTCTCCAGGGGTCTAGAGAGCGCCGGTTATGCTGTAGATGTGGCAGCGGACGGCAATACCGCCATCGAGCTGGTGCATTCCACCGAGTACGACCTGATCATCCTGGACCTTATGCTGCCGGACACCGACGGCCTGAGCGTCCTGCAGAAAATCCGCAACCGAAAATCGAGTCCGCCTGTGCTGATCCTGAGTGCGCGAGACGCCGTGGACGATCGCGTGAAGGGCCTGGAATTGGGCGCCGACGATTACCTGACCAAGCCTTTCGCGTTCGTGGAGCTGCTGGCGCGCGTGCGTGCACTACTGCGCCGCGGACAACCCACGCCGGAGCGTTTGCAGGTGGGCGACCTCGCGCTGGATTGTATCCGCCGCAAAGTGACGCGCTCGAATGAAAACGTGGAGCTCGCGCCCAAAGAATTCAGCATTCTCGAATACCTGATGCGCAATCGCGGCCGGCCGCTGAGCCGCACCATGATCGTCGAGCATGTCTGGGACATGGATTACGACGGTTTGACCAATATCGTGGATGTTTACATTCGCCACTTGCGTAGCAAGATCGACGACAAGTGGCCGGTGAAGATGATCCACACAGTGCGCGGGATCGGCTATATGCTGGACACCCCCGAAAAGGCTGGAGAAGGGCAGGCTGAACCGCAGTCATGAGCGGCTTAGGACAGGCTCTGCGGTTCACGCGCGGACTGCGGTTTCGCTTGGCCTTCAGCTATGTGTTCTTTTTCACGATTCTGTTGGTCCTGCTGGGCATCATCTTCCGGCAGACTCTGACCTCCATTTTTCAAGCTCAGGTCCTGAGTATCCTGGACGAAGAATGGGTAACCGCGAAGGGTTATCTACGCACCACCGACGCGGGACCGGATTGGTTCCACGACCCTAAAGATCCCGACGAAGCCTTCACCGTGCAGCGGCTGCATCGCGTCTACCTGCTGGCCGACACGGAGGGACACGTCCTGCAGAGTTCAGTGATCTACGATTCCATCGGCAAGGACTCCAAGGATCAAATCAAGGCGATTCTGAAATCCGGCAAAACCGCAACCCGGATGGGCTATGACAAGCAGGGCATCCCCTATCTGATTCGCTCCGGTTTGATGATCGACGAGACCGGCAACAAATACTACCTGGCGATCGGCCGGGCGATTGACCAAAACAATAAGGTGGTTAGGGATTTCACGCGGAACTACTTCGCGGTGGTGTCCATTGTGATTTTCCTGACTGGCGTACTGGGTTGGTTCTTAGCCGGCAGGGCGCTCGAACCTGTGAACTCCGTGGCCGAGACGGCCCAGCGCATCACGCACTCCAATCTGGACATGCAGATTCCGCTGCGGCGCACGGGGGACGAACTGGACCGGCTGATCCAGGCTTTTAATCACATGATGACGCGCTTGAATTGTTCCTTCGAGCAGATTCGCCAGTTTTCCACCGACGTTTCGCACGAGCTGCGCACGCCGCTGACGGTGGTTCGCGGCCAACTGGAGGTGGCGCTATTCACTGCTACCACCACCGAGCAGTATCGGGAAGCGATGGTGAACGCACTCGAGGATGTGGACCGCCTCTCGAACATCGTCCGGGCGCTGCTGATGCTTTCGCAGGCCGAGTCCGGCCAGTTGCTGTTGCAGAAGACGCAGCTCGATTTCGCTGAGCTGCTGCGCGACCAGGTGGATCAGTACCAGATTCCCGCCGAAGCGCAAGGTGTGGATCTGACCGCCGAACTACCGGCCGCTTGCAGCATTTATGGCGACAAGATCCAGCTTGAACGGTTGGTGTCGAATCTGTTGGGGAACGCCATCAAATACACGCCGGCCGGGGGAAGTGTTGTTGCGCGGCTCAATGGCGAAGCCGGCTGGGTGAAGTTCACAGTGGAGGATACGGGCGTGGGAATTTCGCCCGACCATCTGCCGCATATCTTCGATCGCTTTTACCGGGTTCCTTCCGCCGATCCCGAAAAAGGCCTGGGACTGGGGTTGAGTTTCGTGTCCTGGATTGTCAAGGCGCATGGTGGAGTGGTAGCGGTGGAGAGCGAGTTGCACAAGGGAACCAGCTTCACGGTGTCGCTGCCGGCCGGGCCGGTGGACCTGGAGCTGGGCGAGAGTCCGGCGCTGCCCCTGTCCGAGCAGGTACACTGAAATCTGCGATGAGCATGGAAATCATAAGACGCGAAAGAGAAGGCATCACGATTCTCGACCTGAAGGGCAGACTGGCCGTGGGTGAGCCCTGCACCCAATTACGCGAAAGCGTCAACGAGCAGATTGCGCAAGGCCACAAGCAAATAATCCTGAACCTGCAGCATATCGATTACATCGATAGTACCGGTCTCGGTTCCATGGTGATTTGCTTCACTTCGCTGCAGAAAATCGGCGGCGGCCTGAAGCTGGTGAATCTGAACCGGCGCAACCTCGAGCTGATGCTGCTGACCAAGCTGTCCACTATCTTTCAAATTTTCGCCGAGGAGCAGGAGTCCGTCAACGCCTTCTTTCCGGAACGCGAGATCAAACACTTCGACATCTTGAGCTTCGTCCAGCAAAATAAGGATGCCGGGTAAGCGGACGCATGTGGGGCCGTCACAAGAAGGCAATGCTGGAAGCGGGTGCGCTGGCTCCTTCGTTCCGATTGAAAGATCTGGGCGGCGCGGCGGTCTCTCTCGAAGAAATTCTTTCGAAGGGGCCGGCGCTACTGGCGTTTTACAAGGTCAGTTGCCCGGTGTGCCAGCTCACGTTTCCTTTTCTGGAACGACTCGCGACCGGCCCATCGATCCAGATCATCGGGATTTCGCAGGACGACGCCAGCGCCACCCAGGGATTTAACCAGCGCTTCGGAGTGACGTTCTCCACATTGCTGGATCCGGCAAAGGAAAGCTATCCGGCTAGCAACTCGTTCGGCATCACCAACGTTCCCTCGATGTTTCTGGTGGAACCGGACGGTCACATCGCGAGCGCGTTTAGCGGATTTTCGAAGCGCGATTTGGACGCGCTGGGCCAGCGCGCCGGAGTACCGGCGTTCCGAGCAAACGAGAATGTACCGGAATGGAAGGCGGGCTGAGGGGCGAAAAATTAGGGTCCGGTCCGGACCTAAGATCATAAAGGTCCGCTGCGGACCTGGGATAATGAGAGTGACCAATGGCTTCCAAAATTTCTGAAGCGTATCAATCCGTGGCATCCGTCGCCAAGGGGATGGCGATCACCTTGGGTGAGATGATGCAGCCCACCATCACCGAAGACTATCCGGACGCACCGCCCAAGTTCCAGGAGCGCTACCGTGGTGTGCACGTGTTGCAGCGCGACGAGAATGGGTTGGAGAAATGTGTAGCGTGCTTCCTGTGCGCCGCGGCGTGTCCAGCCGACTGCATTTACATCGAAGCCGCCGAAAATACTGACGAACTGCGCATCAGCGGCGGCGAGCGTTACGCGAAGGTTTACAACATCGACTACAATCGCTGCATCTTTTGCGGCTATTGCGTGGAAGCCTGCCCCACCGACGCGATCACGCACGGCCACGGGTTTGAGATCGCCAGCTACAACACGTCGACGCTGATCTATCGCAAGGAGCAGATGCTGGCGCCAATTCCCGCGGGGGCGGAATATCCGTTGAAGGCTAGTGGCGAAGAATCCGCGGCTGGGCATTAGTTTTTTGGCCACGGATGGACACGGATAGACACGGATAAAAACTTCATTCGCGTATATCGACCGTCTGCAACAAGTGAGTTTGATCTGCTTCTGATAGCCCTGAATTTTTCTGAATGTCCCGCCGTGCATGCAGCTTGCGGCGGTAGCGCGCGAAGTATTCCGGGATGTCGCCGCCGTATTGGAAGCTGTACATGATGTCGTCGAAGGCAGCGGTGTGTGGAAGCCCCAGGGCGTGCCCGGTTTCATGCAGGCAGGTGAGGTATACAATCGCGTCGCGCAAAAGCCTGTCCGCTTGCGTGTCCAGCGGCGCGGGGCGAACATAAACTTCCGCGCCCTTTTTTCCATCCACCAGAATCGGCCTGGCCTCGCCGTATAGCCCCTGTTCCGATGTCGCCCAATACAACCGGATGCGGGCATGCTCGCGATCCTTCACAGCTTGAAGCCGGATGGCTCCGGGCGCAGCGCTCTGCCAGGCGTCCATCGCCCATTCAGCCAGCTGTGGATCACCCGCCTGGCAGACGGATTCCTTGTGTTCACAAGGTTCGATCCAATACGTGTAAGTTTGCGGGGAGGCACCAGCGGCCAGAACCGAAGAACCGATGAACAGAATAACCGAACAACCGGCCGGAAGGCCGCTCACCGCCGCTGGGCCAATCTTTCCTCGGCCAACATCCTGACCTGAGCCTCGAGCTGATCGATACGGCGCGTCAGTTCATCGATCAGTTGCCCTTCCGGATCGGGCAGATTTCCATGCTCCAGAGTACCGCCGGCATCTCCTTTGGTGCGCGTGACGCGGCCAGGAACACCCACTACGGTACAGTTGTCGGGGACCGATCGAATCACCACCGATCCCGCGCCCACCTTGGTGTAGTTGCCAATAGTGATGTTGCCCAGGACCTTGGCGCCGGTGCCGATCACCACGTTGTTGCCGATGCTGGGATGCCGTTTTCCTTTCTCCTTGCCGGTCCCACCCAGCGTCACGCCCTGGTACAGGATGACGTCGTCGCCAATTTCGGTAGTTTCTCCGATCACCACGCCCATGCCATGGTCGATGAAACAGCGCCGTCCGATTTGAGCGCCGGGATGGATTTCGATGCCCGTTGCCGCGCGGATGAACTGCGAAAGAATGCGCGCGGTGAGGGTAAAGCCGGCGCGGTGCAGCTTGTGGCCTAGCCGATGCAGCAGGATGGCGTGGAATCCGGGATAGCAGAAGAAAATTTCGATGGCGCTCTTCGCAGCGGGATCGCCACGGAAGACGGTATCGATTTGTTCCCGGAAGGCTCGGAACATGGCAGTTATCTCTGATTATCGCATTGGGGCGCGGGATTCAGAATTCGGCAATCCCGGGATAACCTTGGAGCACCGGCTCCCTCAGAATCCATGAACCATTCAAAAGCACCGGTCGCTTACGCTCGCGGTTCGGAAAGAATGCCTCGTGTTGAGAAAGGGTTACCGAACTGGTTATTGAGTTTTTAGCGTCGATAGCATTTTTTCGAATACACTTTGGTTTTCGGTTACTGTTTTCGCGGGGCCTGTGAACTTGAAGAAGACGGATCCTTGCGGGCTTTCGACAATAGCGCCAAGCAAGCGATAGCCTTGTTTCGGTGAGGCTTGGGGAGCAGCAGGTCCTCCCATTCCGGTGTAGGCGCCGGACACATCTATGGTGGTGACCTTAAGGCCGTTAATGGTCCGTTTTTCGACTTTGGCAACGTCTTTGGATGGTTTGCCATTGGTCTGTTGGAATTGGCCTATCCACCTGTCGACATTTGCTTCCACGCTACCGCCCTGGCCTTGCCCGAAATAGTAGACGCCGCACTCGGCGCTCTCCTGGTCGCCGGGCGCGGGTGGGATTTGATAAGTAGCCAAACGCATGGGCCGCGCGCCTTGTGGCTTCCACCTGGGCGGAACCGTCCATTTGAGATCAGAGGGGGATTGGGCCGCGACGAAGACCGCGGCGAGAAAAATCAATGCAGCCGATACTGCTCGCATAAAAATCAGTATGCCATCTTGCGGTTGGTGTAGTTTTTCAGCGTATGATTAGGGTCATGAAGATGTGGACGATTGTATTGGCCGGGACGCTCGGGATGGTGGGATGTTCAACGCCGCGAACACAGGCGAAGCCCGCCGCGACCGCTGGGGCGCAAACATCGCAGAGCTCCAACCCCTTCGCCAAGTACCTGGAGTTGGTGGGATTCCGGATCATCGAAAAGAGCCCCGGGCATCTGGAAGTGCGCTTTGGAGTGGTGAATCATTCGGAGGCCGACATCGGCGAAGTGAAAATGGATGTGAATGTACGGACCACTACGGCCAAGCCCGACGATCCGCCTCTGATCAGTTTTTCCAGCAAGATCCCCTCGCTCGGCCCGTCGGAGATGAAGCCGGTTGCCGTCGACGTTCCCACCAAGCTGCGGGTCTACGAACTGCCGGACTGGCAATTCCTGAAGCCGGATTTCGTTCTGACCGAACCGAAGTAAGAGGTGTAACATTTTTTGGCTGCGTGGTGTTATTCTGCAGAGAGGACTTCGGTGCGGTGTTTCCTGATGCCTCACCACTTGTGGCAGGAGTGATCCTGCTTCGGTTGGCGGCCCGCATGGAGTTCACAACTTGCGAGAGTGGCCACCAATCTGCACTCGCGCCGGTGGAGGCGTACGCGTCCAACCTCACTCACCGGGTCATCTTTTTTCGTTAGCGATTGATAGCTAATGACTGCCCAAGAAATCAATTAGATAAGAAGGAGCACATCAGGTGGTTCTGAAAAACTTTTCTTTTGCGAAGTATGGATTATTTCTTCTGCTTGGAGCAGCGGCAGCGAGTGCCGCGCCCAGACTGGTTCTGACGCAAACGGCGTTCACGGTATCGGTGGTTCCCGGATCGAACGGGGCAAGCCAAACCGTGGATGCCGGGAATCTGGGGGATGGGACGCTCAATCTAACAGCTTCTTCGTCGGTGACCTGGCTGGTTCCAACTGTGGGAACATCCACCAAATGCTCGCTGAAAGGACCCTGCATCCCGGTTGCGATTGCACTGCAAACTTCAACATTGGCAGCGGGAACATATACCGGTACGGTAACCATTTCGGATCCGAGCGCAGTGGACGCACCGCAATTCGTGGTGGTGACGGCGATGGTAGGTGGAGCCGTGCCGAGTAATCTGGTGTTCTACCTGCCGCCGGGTGGTTCCGCGTCCCAGGATTTCATCACAGCGTCGCCGGTGAAGGACACGGTGGCGCCGGAAAGCCCGTGGCTTTCACTGGCCGTGAA
>DASYNU010000244.1:0-18317 GCA_036008345.1 Bryobacteraceae bacterium | reverse complement strand
CGCCAGTTCGGCTTTCTGGCCAACCGCTTCCGCACTCAAAAGCTGCAACTCTGTCGCACTTTGCTCGCGGTTTGCCAACCGTCCACGCCATCCGATTCTCACGACCGCGCCGATACCAACGTTCCAGATCGCTCCTCTTGTCCGATCTGTAAGCTCGGGCGGTTGATCATGATCGAAGTCATCCACCCAGAACGGACTATGGCTCCGGATACCTCATGACCCCCTCGCGCGACCTTTCCTCGTCGAGTTTCTACATCCCACTTCGGGTTTCACCCGATCTCTGCCTGCACGTCGTAACTCAGCGCGTCCAGGCTTGTTCTACCGCATCTCCGGCCATTCTCATCGTTGCTCGCATCCCTTCGGACAACCCCAACTCTGCCGTTTCAGGCATTCTGAGTGTCGTATTCATCGCCAAAACACCATTCAATACCCAGTAGACTCGTACCGGCTCAGTTCAATGAATTCTATCGGCAGTGCTCACGCCGAAGTTATTCTTGTCCCCGAGGATCTGTTCGCGCGAGCACTCCCGATAGAATGCTTTTCATTATCGGCCCATAGCAGACGGCGTCGCAGCGCGATCGTCAAACTTGAAGGGCCACGTGACGAGAAGCCGACTCTTCGGGCGGAATCCCGCCAACTTCTTCGAACACGTTTGGCGAGAACGGTATCGCACGATTACGCTCTCAGGCGCCTTATCCGCGTACACAGAAACCCGCTCCTATAAACTCAAATAGTGGAACGGAAAATCTTTTGGATCATTTTCATGATCCTGGGGCTGATCGCTGGTTTCGTTCTGCCATTCTGGCGGGCGCTCGGAGCGACTTTCCCGATTTTCCTTGTGAGTTGGTGGGTAGCGTACCGCAGCCATTGGTTCTAGCGAGAGCGTGCGACCCAGCGTTCGTGGGTTTGTCAAACCGCCCACCAGCGGGGTTACGTTGTACAATCGCGGAAGCAATCTTTCCCGATAAATTAGCAGCGCTGGAGAGGAGAGCCAGTTGAGGCTTTGTCCGTCGTGCGCGACCGCCGTACCACCGGACAACGAGTTCTGTGGGAAATGCGGCACGGCCCTGGACGGGGCACGAAGCGCCGCAACCGAGACCGTATACCGGGCGCGGAGTTGCACTCCCTCTTCTTCTCAGAACATGGACGAGGGCCGCTTCCCACCAGGCACTTTGTTGGCGCAACGCTACCGGGTAGTGAGTCTGCTCGGCCGCGGTGGCATGGGCGAGGTTTACCGCGCCAACGATCTGCTGCTGGCCCAGACCGTGGCTCTCAAATTCCTGCCTGCCCGATGGACGTCGCATGAGGAAACGCTGGCACGCTTCCGCAACGAAGTACGCATCGCACGGCAGATCTCGCATCCCAATGTCTGCCGCGTGTACGACATCGGCGAAGCCGAGGGCTCCACTTATCTATCGATGGAATACGTGGACGGCGAGGATCTGGCATCGCTGCTGCGGCGCATCGGGCGGTTGCCACAGGACAAGGCGCTCGAAATCGCCCGTCAGCTCTGCGCCGGTTTGGCCGCCGCGCACGACAAGGGCGTGGTGCACCGCGATCTGAAGCCGGGCAACATCATGCTGGACGGGCAAGGCCAGTTGCGCATCACCGACTTCGGTCTGGCGGGTGTGGCCGGTGAAGTAAAGGACATTCGCAGCGGAACGCCGGGGTACATGGCTCCCGAACAGCGATCCGGCCAGGAAGTAACAGCGCGCAGCGACATTTATGCGCTGGGGGTGGTTCTGCACGAGGTGTTCACTGGCAAACGTCCCTCCCCTGATTCAAGTCATCCGGACCTGGCCACTGAAGTGGACCGCGTCATCCGCCGCTGCCTTGCCGAAGATCCGGCGAGACGGCCCGCTTCGGCACTGCAGGTTGCGGCCGCACTACCGGGGGGTGACCCTCTGGCCGCTGCGCTGGCGGCGGGGGAAACGCCATCGCCCGAGATGGTGGCTGCGGCGGGGAACGCGGATAGCATCTCGCTACGCACCATCGGCATCTGCATAGTACTCATCTTCGCTGGACTGGTTCTGGCTGCCTTGTTGGGCGGCAAGACGAATCTGCTCACGAAGACACCGTTCCCGAAGTCGCCGGCCGTTCTGGAGCAGAAGGCGCAGGACGTGATCCAGAGTCTCGGATACACCGATCCGGCTACCGACCACGCGTATGGTTTTCTTTACGCGATGGACTACCAGCGGTACGCGGAGACACAGGAGAAGCCCACCACCTATCGGGCGCAACTTTCGAAAGGGCAGCCGCCCCTGGTCTATTTCTGGTATCGCCAAAGTCCGCGATACCTCGAGGCCCCGAGTACCGGCGACCCCCGCATTCCCGCCGTTTC
This sequence comes from Bryobacteraceae bacterium, assembly GCA_036008345.1. Lineage (GTDB taxonomy): Bacteria > Acidobacteriota > Terriglobia > Bryobacterales > Bryobacteraceae > Palsa-89. The sequence goes on along the minus strand of DASYNU010000244.1, from coordinate 15,976 downwards.
CCCCAGCAATCCGCCACCGACTTATTCAGGAATGGTCGGCTTGAATCTGGATCCGCAGGGTCGGCTAATCGAGTTCAGCGCCGTTCCTCTGCAGGTGGAAGAAACTCCGGTTCCGCCGCGCCCGGCTGATTGGACCGCGTTGTTGACCGCAGCCGGCCTGGACATGACCCGCTTCGCGCCTGCTGAGCCACAGTGGATACCGTTGGTAAGTTTCGACGCTCGGGCGGCGTGGACCGGTTCGTACGCGCATGCACCGGAGGTGCCGTTGCGAATCGAAGCCGCGTCCTGGCGCGGAAGGCCTGTGAATTTCCAGGTGATTGGCCCCTGGTCGAGACCCGAAAGGATGCAGCCCAGTCAGTGGCCAGCGGGACTAGGCTTCTTTCTAGCTTTTTTCATCTGCATGTTGATCCTGGCTGCGTTCCTGGCCTGGCGCAATATTCGCCTGCAAAGAGGAGACACTCGCGGGGCGGCGCGCCTGGCCGCCTTTACTTTGTGTCTCAATACGCTGTTATGGCTGTGCGGCGCGAGCCACGTCCCGACTCCTCACGAAGTCGATAGCTTCTTCAGAACACTAAGCTGGGCTCTCTTGCGCGCAGGTCTAGTTTGGATCATCTATGTGGCGATCGAGCCATATGTGAGACGACGCTGGCCACAGATCATGATTACCTGGAGCCGCTTACTCGGCGGCGGAGTTCGCGATCCCTTAGTCGGAGGACATCTGCTGATCGGCGGCGCTTGCGGGATTGGATTCGCTGCCTGGTTCTTTATCGTTCGACTGCATCGTGAGCAATCTGGGGCCCTCATGTCGGATCTGGATTTAGATTCACTGCTAGACGCGCGGCACATGACCTTGATCGTTGATAGAACATTAGTGGACTGGACTATTGCGTCACTATTTTTCCTCCTCTTTTTGTTCCTGTTCCGCACGGTGTTTCGGCGGCTCTGGCTCGCGGCCGCGGCCTCCATTGTTGTCCTTGCCCTCTACATCTTCAGTTCAATTGGATTCGGAACGAGTCTTTTCGACTGGGTTTCCATCCCGGTATATGCGGCGCTTCTGGTGTTCGTCCTGATTCGATTCGGAGTATTGGTACTGATCGTCGCGTTCTCAGTTAGCGCGATTCTGCATGATTTCCCGCTCACTGCGGATTTATCAACCTGGTACGCGGGCAGCTCTCTTTTCGCGATCGCAAGCGTACTCGCGCTGACTTCGTTCGGCTTATACACCGCACTCGCCGGGAGGCCTCTATTCAAGGCAGGATTCCTCGACACCGATTAATCGGGGGCCAGCCGATAACTCCGCAGCGCGCCCTTCTGCTCTAACCGACGGACCACTTCGGGATCGGTGGCCCAAGCAGCCGGCGGTATCTCAATGCAACGTTAGAGGTGCGTATGTGCTGTTTGCAGTCGTCACCAGCTTAGTCTACGTAGATGCAGGTGGCCCTCTTATACGCGCACGAAGTCCGATTCGGTCAGTCTGATCCCGTCGCCCGTCTTAATTCCGCATGTACTCACTGGTCAGTGAATTCTTCGCAGTGAGCAACTGCTTGGGCGTGCCTTCGAACATCACCTGGCCGCCCTTCGTGCCGCCTTCGGGGCCCATATCGATGATCCAGTCTGCATTTTTGATCACGCTGGCGTTATGTTCGATCACAATAACTGTGTTGCCCGCGTCCACCAGGCGGTTCATGATCCCGACCAAGTGACTGATATCCGACATGTGCAAACCAGTGGTGGGCTCATCCAGCACATAGATGCTGCCCTGTTTGTGGAGTTCACTCGCCAGTTTGATGCGCTGGCATTCGCCCCCGGAGAGCGTGCTCAACGGCTGACCCAGGGTCAGGTAATCCAGGCCCACATCGCTCATGGCCTGTAGCTTATTCGTGATCTTGTCGATCTTGAAGTATTCCAGCGCCTGCCGGACAGTCATTTCCAGCACATCGTTGATCGATTTTCCGTTGAGCTTGTATTCCAGTACTTCATCTTTAAATCGTTTGCCCTCGCAGATCTCACAGGGCGACTTGACCTCGCCCATCGCGGGAATCTCTGTGTAGATCACGCCCAATCCCTGGCAGTTCTCACAGGCGCCTTCCGAATTGAAGCTGAACAGGGATGGGCTCACCTGGTTGGCGGCCGCAAAGGCCTTTCGCACCTCGTCCATGATGCCGGTATAGGTGCCGGGATTGGACCGGCTGGAAACACCCACCGGGGATTGGTCGATCACAATGCAGTCCGTGTGTTGACGTAGAAAGGTCTGATGAATTAACGAGCTCTTTCCCGAACCTGCCACACCTGTGATCACCGTGAGTACACCCTTCGGGATGTCCACGCTCACGTTCTGCAAGTTGTTGGCTTTTGCATTCTTGATCGGCAGTTTTCCACTGGGGGAACGGAAATTGCTCTTGATGGAAACGGGCTGTTTCATGTATTTTCCGGTCAGGGTGTCCGCGCTCAACAGGTTCTTGAACCCGCCTTCGTACATCACCTGGCCGCCCTGACTGCCTGCATGCGGGCCCAGGTCCACGATATGGTCAGCCACTTTAATGACATCGGGATCGTGTTCTACTACCAGAACCGTATTTCCCCGATCCCGCAATTGTTGAAGAAGTTCATTCAAACGATGCACATCACGCGGGTGCAGACCCACGCTAGGCTCGTCGAACACATACATCACATCTACCAGACTGCTGCTCAGGTGTTTGACCATCTTCACGCGCTGCGATTCGCCGCCGGAGAGCGTGTCTGTTTCACGATTTAAGGTGAGATATTCCAGGCCGATATCCACCAGATATTGCAGGCGCCGGGCCAGTGGTTCGACCAGTGTTTTCAAAATGGGTGTGGCTTTCGGTTCTTTGACTGTCTTGATTACACCGATCAATCGGTCCACTTCCATTGAGGCCAGCTCGGCGATGTTGTATCCGTCGATCTTGCACTTCAGCACTTCCTGACTTAAGCGCGCGCCTCTGCACACCGTGCACGGCGCCATCGTGATGTAAGGCGCCACGGCCTTTTGTGTACGTTCAGACATGGTCTTCAGGTCGCGCGTGATGTACTTGGCCGTAAATCTGTTGATGATGCCCTCGCAGGTTAAGTTGAAGGTCTTGCCGCCGACGTTGGTTTTCAGCTTGTATGGTTTGCTGTATAAAAGCAGTTCCATTTCCTTTTCGCTGAACTTCGAAAGCTTCTTGCCCATGTCGAAGAGCTTCGACCGGCCGAGGAAGTTCCAGCCCCAGCTGTCGACGGCATACTCAGGGAACAGGATCGCGCCTTCGTTCAATGTTTTGGATTTATCCAGAAACAGATCCAGATCCACGCCCATCTTGCGGCCCAGGCCGTTGCAATTCGGGCACATGCCCTTCGGGTCGTTGAAGGAAAAGACATTGGCATGTCCCACATACGGTTTGCCGATGTGGGAATACAACCGGCGCAGCACCGGGTAGATGTCGGTGATGGTACCCATCGTCGAATGGGACCCGCCGCCGAGCCGTTTCTGGTCCACCACGATCGGCATACTCAGGTTCTCAATGGCATCGGCGTCGGGCTGAGAGTAGCGCGGCAGGAAGGTACGGATGAACATGCTGAAATTCTCGTTCATCTGGCGTTGCGCCTCGGTGGCGACGGTATCGAAGACGATCGACGATTTGCCGGAACCCGAGACACCGGTGAAGATCGTAATCTTGCGTTTAGGGATGCTCAGCGAGACGTTCTTGAGATTATTCTCGCGCGCACCGCGGATCTCGATGTATTCCTGGGGCATGAAGTCCGGGGGGTGGTTCAGCGTGCCTTAGTACGCGCAAGCGCTTTCCTCTTCAATTTGATCCGATTGTAATCAATGGCGGCACGGATGAGATCTTTTAGAGCACGGTCATTAATCTTATCGCCCTCGAAAAGATCGATCGCTCGCCACACCCTGCCTCCCAGGCCGTTGTTAAAGAGCTTTTCAGGATCTGGCAGGCTCGCCCCGTGGGCAAAGGTAAGCTTCACCTTATCTTTGTGGGCGTTGCCGACCGCGATTATTCCGTCGCGAGACCACACCGGGCTTCCCATCCACTTCCATTCCTCAACGATCTCCCGGTCGGCTGCAAGGATACTCTTGCGAATGCCGGCGAGCGTTTTGCCACGCCAGTCTGTGAGTCCCGCGATCAGCTGGTCAATACGTTCCGATGGCTCCATTGGACCTTTATACCTCGAATTCCGGCCCGGTTATTGATCTCTTGGAAAGAAGCCGTTTAAGAACATGACCTTTCCACATCCACAATCCCGAAAGCAGCATCACGGGAACGGCGACAAACCGAACACGGCCAGCGTAGTTTGGAAGTTCTTCGAAGGGACTATAAATATACCCCAGGATCGGAATGCTAAAGACGATGTGAATCCCGCGAACAATCCAACGTTGGGTGGCATCTTTCATGCTTAGTGTCCTCCATTTTTCGGCGGCCCGGCAGCCCGCGGACGTCGGCGTCCACCGGGCCGCACTCCTGCTGAGCGCCCTTAATGGCGTGCCAGCTGGGTAAGCTGAATCACGTTGCCGCACGTGTCCTTCAGCATTGCAATGGTCGAGGCGGTCACGTCGGTGGGCGGCATGGTGAACTCCCCGCCGCCGGCTTTGATCCGCTCGTAGTCGCCCTTAATGTCGTCGGTGAAAAACATGGCCGCGGGCTGGCCCTGTTGAAAGATCGCCTGCTGATACGCTTTGGCCGCGGGGTTATCGTTCAACGCAAGCTGCAGTTCAGTACCGTTCGGCTCCTCGGGCGAAGCCACGGTCAGCCAGCGATAGGGGCCCTGACTGAAATCGGTCTTCTTGGCAAAGCCCAGCACCTCCGTATAGAAGCGCAGGGCCTTGGCCTGGTCGTCCACAAATATGGTGGTTATTTTGATTTTCATTTCGTTTCTCCTTTGTCACGTTCGCGGCTTGGGCCGCGTCATTTCTGTGCGAAACCGAGCCATCAGTTAGTGAATGTGTGTCAACCTGTACCAGACCGGAGCAAAATCGACCAAGACCAGCGCGCCGAGAACCGTCAGCCCTTTCAGTACGCGGAAGCTGCTGATCGACGCGGGCGCGATGGGCCGCACGAACAACCGTTCATACGCGATGAACGCGGCGACCCCTCCCAGCACTACATTGATGGCCAAAAAGATGTACTCGCCCCGCAAGATGTGAAAGACAGCCGCGAGCATCATGACCAGCGTCAGGCCGATGGCAGCAATCGGCGTGAGCTTCGGTTTGACTTCCGTGATCGCCGGCAGGATCAACCCGACGCCTCCCAGAAACTCCGAGATCCCGATGCAGATGGACAGGTCCTGCGGCACGCCGGAAAGCCAAGGCACTTCCTGCAGCGCCTGGTTCCACAGCGCTGGCTTATACCAGAAGATCTTGCCGAAACCGGTGATGCTGAAAAAGACGCCCCACAACACTTGCGCGGTCCAAAGGGTGGTCTGCATGGTTTTGCGATTCCCCTTGATTCACGAATTCTGAGCCGCCTGAGGCGGCCGGTTAGGCGGTTGGATACCGAACTGCTTGACGTACTCCTTGTGCAGCCGCTGGAAGCCTTCGAACTTCCTGGCCTCGGGGCCAGTAATCCGGCCGATGGGAGTTCCACTAAGAAGGTGATCCAGAACATCGAAACAAATGTGCCACCCGGCAGCACCCATTGCGATGTAGGGCCGGCCGATGCTGGTCCATAGCGTCAGGCGCGTGCCGCCACCCAAAGCTTCGAGCTGCCACCGGACATCGTGGTCACCCCAGTTGTACTCCAGCAGCTTGGGAGCGTCGGCTCGCGTCACTTTTGTTTCGGTAACGTGCAGCGCGGGCGCTCCCACCGTGGTGAGCTTCACCGTGCTCCCAACCTTACCCAGGCTCCCATCGGCTTCGAAGGGAGCCCATTCGCGCAGTTGCGCGGGGTCGATAAGCGCCTGCCAGACTTTTTTCGGCGAGTGGTGCAGTTCTCTAACCAGGACGAGCGTCCACTTCTCTCCGTCCTTTTGTATCTCGGCCCCGTTGGCCGGACCCGGTGTGTACTGATCGCGATAGGTCATCTTCTTCTCCTTGTCTGCCTTTTCGCCGGCGTGGATTGAACTTCCTTGGTGTGTCCCATGCGGTCGTGCCCCATGCGGTCGAGGTGGCGTTCGAGAGCATCTACGTGAGCCGACCAGAACCGGCGGAACGGAGCCAGCCAGGCATCCACCTCCTGAAGCGGTTCAGGTTTCAGCCGGTAGAGACGGCGCTGTGCATCCACCGTGGATTCGACGAAACCGGCATCGCGCAGCACTCGCAAATGCTTTGACACGGTCGGCTGCGGCATACGAAGTTGACGCTCGATCTCTCCCACCGACTGTTGGGACGAGACCAGCAGGCTCAGTATCGCACGGCGGTTCGGCTCTGCAATGATTTCGAACACGGATTCCACGGTTTTAATATACTCTAAACAGCATATACGTGTCAAGGGATATACGAACAGGGGGGCCAGGCAACGGTTTCATTCGGCATTCGAGGGGATGCACCATTAGAATGCGAGCAAGACCGGCAGGCTGGATCTGGTTGTAAATTATTGAAAAGTTGGTAACGCTAACCGAAATCGAAACCGATCCAGTCGGTCCGGGGCGGTCCAGACCAGCCGTAATTAGCCGGTTCTGCGTGGACGCAGGTCGGCCTTTTCCTCACGATTCAGAGACCGTGTCCGAAGTGGCCGCCGCTCCGCTCACGCTGTCCCACAACGCGTTTGGGGGCAGCTGCCAGCATGCCCGGAACGCGAATGCCAGTTATTGAGCCCTTTCAAAGAGGCTGGGCTTTCCGTGCAATCTCGGCACGCGCCAGGAACTCCGCCATGTTCTTGTCCTTGGCGGCGTGGTGTGCCCACCCTTCCGCAGTCGCATCCCAGCGATAATCGCGAATCGTCATATCGATGCCGCGGTCAATGAGGAACTGCGCAGATTCGTAGTTGGCGTGGACGGCGCACTCATGCAGGATGCTGGCCGGCTCGTGCGTGCTCCAGTCCGTATTGATGTTGGCTCCGTGCTCCAAAAGAAAGTCCGCAATGTCAAAGTGCCGATTTACACACGCCCATGCGAGAGCGACATCCAGGATGTGCTGCGCGTTCGGGGGCATCCAATGAAGATTCCGGAGCCAGGCAGGATTGTTGATGGGGTGATGCTGACTGAGGCTCCCGAGCCTGGGACGGCCGGCCTCATTAAACCAACCCCTGACTCGCGCGAAGTCCCCTACGCCGGCCGCGTGGGGGAGATCGTCGGGCAGCGGCCAAATCTGAATCAATAGCGGGATGAGATGCGCGTTCCCATACTCTAGCGCGAACCCCAGCGCGGACGAAGACGGGCGCTTCACCTTTAGCGCGGGATTGAACTCTATCAATCGCGCGATGAAAGGTCCCCGATCATTGTACGCCGCATGCTCCACTAAACCCACCAGCAGCCCGACATTGGATTCGCTGAGCAGATCGGGTTCCCTCTGTAGCCACCGGCTGAACTCGTCGAGGTCACTCTTATGCATCGCCGCTTCGAGTTCATTCATAACCACCGTCTGCCAGGGACTTCCGTCCACCGCTTGATGTGCGGCCAAGTAGTCGATGAAGCCGCTTCGTCCACGCCATTTCTCCACACGCTCGCCGAGCGCGGGGTCGAGCTCGATCGAACGGTTGAGAAGGAGAGCGGCCACCGATTTATGCTGAAAACGGCAGGCACAAAGGAACGCCTGCGTGACGGCGGCGGCATCTGCGCCGGGGCGGGTCCGCGTGGATTCAAGAAAATCGCTTACGCCGCCGTTGTCACCCAGTGCCGCGAGGACGTAGAGCGTGCGCGGCAAAAGACCCTTGCGCAAAAGAAGCTGCAATAATCCCTTGGCGCGGGCGTTAATTGCGCCTTCCCATATCGCCGGCTCTATTGTAGCGCCCGCTTCCAGGAGAAACTCGGCGCACTCGATGCGCGTGAACATCTTTTCCCGGTAAGGATCGCCGCTGTCACCAAACGAGCCGGTGGCAAACCCAAGTAACGATTCTCGGGAATCTCCGCGCCACGATAGAAGCCCAGGATACTCCAGAACCAGTTCCCTCAATCGGTCGACTGTGTTGTCATGTATGGCGCGCTCCGCCTCCGCGACGGCCCACTCCAGGCCCTTGCCTTCGTGGCGGAGGGCGGCGGCACGTAGATCCTTCCAGCCTGCGAACCCGCATTCCCGGGCGAGCACAAGCTGTGCGTCTCGCAGCGACAGAGGAAGTGCCGGAGCCTGCAATTGGGCGTGGACACGGGCCAGTGCCTCGCGGTCGCCGGCGCCGATTTGACGCACCAGTTTCTTGGCCTGCTTCCGGATGGATTCAAAGGATGGGTGAGAGGGTAAGAACTTCGATGGGGTCACAAGACCTCCTTTCATGTTTGCCGGTGTCCCGCTGATACCAGGCTGAAAGAAGGTAACGGCTCAATAGAAACGAGAACAGGTGGGATGCTTCCCTTGCCGCGGGTTGGAGACGCCCTGTTAGCGCACTGCTTCAACTGTATCCGGCTCCATCGGGCTTGTCAATCTACTCCGCGCAGTTTTTCCCGGTCGAGCCACGGAGGCCCCTGCGGGGAACTCTTTGCCGATGGTCGGGCTGCTCGGAAGTTGACTTTGATGCAACGCGCGTTCAGGCGAAGGGCATCCCACGACAATTGTGTAGGCGAGGTGTGAGCAGAAATGCTTGTCTGCGCAGCACACGCGGCCAAAAAACTTACGGGAATTGGCTTTCCTGGCTGTAACCTATAGAAGAATTGGTAGCGCTAACGGGAATCGAACCCGTATTTAAGCCTTGAGAGGGCTCCGTCCTAACCGTTAGACGATAGCGCCGCTCCACCCATTATAAACGAAGAACCCCTATCTCCTTCTGCCTCCTTAATCCTGGCTCCTGGATTCTTTCGCAAGGATTCTTCCGCAAGCCTCCCAACTGATAAACTGAAAGTTAACTCATGATCACTTCGACACAGCTCCGTCCGGGCATGGTAATCAAGTTCAACAAGGAACTCTACTCCATTTTCAAAATGGAGCACCGCACCCCCGGCAACCTGCGCGGCTTCGTGCAGGTGAAAATGCGCAGCTTGCGCAGCGGCTCCATGACCGAGCATCGGTTCTCTTCCGAAGACCGCGTCGAACGCGCCGCCCTGGATGAGCAGGAGATGGAATATCTTTACGACGACGGCGAGTACTACTATTTCATGAACACCGAGACCTTCGAGCAAATGCACCTCACGCGCGACATTCTCGGCGACGGTGTCGAGTACCTGGTGCCGCAGCTCAAAGTCCACGTAGAATTTTACGAGGGCAAAGCCATCAGCGTTGAGTTGCCTCCCACTGTCGATCTCACCGTGGTCGAAACCGAACCGGGACTCAAGGGCGCTTCCGTCTCGAACGTCACCAAGGCCGCCAAACTCGAGACCGGCTTGATGGTGCAGGTCCCGCCCTTCATCATTGAGGGCGAAAAAATCCGCGTGAGCACCAGCGACGGAAGTTATCAGGAACGCGCCTGAAGTTCTGATTGCATTACCACCTGTGCTATCTTTGCTCCCATGCCAACTGCGCGCGGGATGCTCTTCATCGCTCTCGGAGTGGTTACGTTGGGCTACCTCTGGATCTGGTTCTCAGGCAAAGGCCGCGCCCCGGGCATTCCCACTCTCGGCGAGCTATTCATTGGATTCATCACCAATTTCTTTGACACGCTGGGCATCGGATCCTTCGCTCCCACCACCGCGATGTTCAAGTTCTTCCGCCTCGTCCCCGACGAAAAGATCCCAGGCACACTAAATGTAGGCCACACGCCGCCCACCATCCTGGAGGCGTTCCTGTTCATCCTGATAGTGCAAGTGGACATGCTGACGCTGGTGTCCCTCATCGGCGCGGCGATTCTCGGAGCTTGGTTTGGAGCCGGCATTGTCGCCGGATGGTCGCGCCGCCGCGTCCAAATCGGAATGGGAATCGCTCTTCTCACCGCCGCGTTCCTTTTCGTGATGACCAACCTCAAGCTGATGCCCGGCGGCGGCCAGTCGCTGATTCTCGAAAACTGGAAATTGGGCGTGGGCATCGCCGGCAGCCTGTTCCTCGGCGCGCTGATGACTCTTGGCATCGGCCTCTACGGACCTTGCATGATCCTCATCAGCCTGCTCGGCATGGATCCCAAGGCGGCATTTCCAATCATGATGGGATCCTGCGCGTTCCTCATGCCAGTTGCGAGCGCCCGCTTCATCCGCATGGATAGCTACAGCCCCAGAGCATCCCTAGGACTCGCCCTCGGCGGACTCCCCGGCGTCCTGATCGCCGCGCTCATCGTAAAATCCCTCAACCTCACCGCAGTACGCTGGCTAGTGGTGGTCGCGGTAACCTACGCCGCCGCAACCATGCTCCGCTCCGCCATAATCGAACGCCGCAAGTAACGAACGTGGCGCAGACACTCGTGGGCAGCGCCGAGACTCGTCTCGGCGAGCGGGGGCTAAGCAGAACACTCCTGTTGACAACCCACACATCCCGTGCCATACTCCTGTTGTCATTACACATGAATCTTATGCCCCCAGGTAAATCCGACAAATCCGAAATCCTCCAAGGCACCCTCGACCTCATGGTGCTCAAAACCCTGGACGCCATGGGCCCTCTGCACGGCTACGGCATCGCCCGCCGTATTGAGCAGTTGAGCGATGACGTCCTCCATTTGAACCAAGGCACCATCTATGCGTCCCTGCTCCGCCTCATCCAACGCGGTTGGATCAAATCCGAATGGGGCGTCTCCGATAATAATCGCAGAGCCAAGTTCTACTCCATCACCGGATCCGGCCGCAAGCAGCTCGACGCCCAAGCCAAGAATTGGCGCCGCATCTCTGGCATCATGGGCCGCTTGCTCTCGCTAGCCCGGAGCTAAGCGATGCTTGCCGCCTTGCGCACCGCCGCCAGCCGCCTACTCGGACTATTCAAAAATTCCCCGGACCAGGATTTCGGCGACGAACTCCGCTCCCATCTCAGCATGCTCACCGACGAAAACATCCGCCGCGGCATGACACCCGATGAAGCCCGCCGCCAGGCGCACCTAACGCTGGGAAATCTTGCTCAGCTCAAGGAAATCCAGCATGACCGTCAAAGCCTCCCTCAAGTGGAAACACTCTTCCTGGACATCCGCTACGCCTCGCGCACGCTGCGAAGAAGTCCCGGATTCACCCTCGTGGCCGTGCTCACGCTCGCGCTCGGTATCGGTGTCAACACCACGCTATTTACGGCCTTCGATGCCATCGCGCTCAAACCCCTCCCAGTGAAGGACTCCGCTCACGTCATCCGAATCCAGCGTTGGTTTGAAAGCGGCAGCCAGGGCAACGGTCAATATTTCTTCTCCTACCCCGAATACCTCTACTATCGCGATCACGCCTCCGCCCTCTCCGCACTCACCGCCGTTAGCTGGCAAGTTCCAACCATCGCGTACCTTTCAGCCGCCAGCCCACCCGAACGCGTCGAAGGCGAACTCGTCGCGGACAATTATTTCTCCGCACTCGGCGTGGACGCCCTACTCGGCCGGACATTTCTTCCTGAAGAGACCCGCACCCCAGGCACCCATCCCGTCATTGTGTTGAGCTATCCATTCTGGCGCGCGCGCTACAACGCCGATCCAAAAATTCCCGGAAGAACCATCCGCCTAAGCGACACCGCCTTCACCGTCATCGGTGTCACGTCTCAGGATTTCATCGGCACCGGTAACCCTCCGCAAGTTCCCGATTTCTGGGCGTCCATAATGATGCAAGCCCAACTTCTTCCCGGGCAGGATTATCTGCACGCCACCAATGTGCCCTTCTTAAAACTATTCGGACGCCTTGCACCCGGCGTCTCGCCGAAGACCGCACAATCGGAAATGCTGGTCATCGCGCGCCAGTTCCGGCACGCCGATCCGGCGCGTGACAAAACCATCGCCATCACCTTGGAACCCGCCACGTTCTTCGGCGAAACCAACTCCCTGCAGTTCAGAGCCTTCGTCATCCTGCTGATGTTTCTTGTTGGGATGGTTTTGTTGATCGCCTGCGCCAACCTCGCCAACATGCTGCTTGCGCGAGCCGCCGGCCGGCATCGCGAAATCGCCATCCGCCTCGCCTTAGGAGCCGGCCGCGCTCGTCTCATCCGTCAATTGCTAACCGAAAGCGTCCTGCTTGCCCTGCTGGGAGGCGCCGTGGGCCTGCTATTCGCCATCTGGGCCAGCCGTCTGCTCTGGATCCGTTTGCAAGAAATACTGCAATCCCTGCTCTGGTCGAACGTCACCCTAGCCGTCAACCTCTCGCCCGACATCCGCATCTTCGCGTATGCGTTGGCGGTTTCCCTCATCACCGGAATCGTCTTCGGACTCGCGCCCGCCCTTCAATCTTCCAAGCGCGATGTCGCATTCGGACAGGCTTCCAACCGCTCTCGCCTGCGCAGTTTTTTGCTCGCCGGACAAATCGCCGTGTCCATGCTGCTGCTCATCACCGCTGGCCTGCTGGTGCGTGGATTGCTGCGCTCTCAAAACGCCGACCCCGGATTCGAAACCCGCAGAGTCTTCCTGGTCAGGGGCGACTACGGCGCAGATCCATCGAAAGCCACGGCCCTCTTCCGCCGCGTCGTGGAACGCCTCGAGAATTTGCCCCAGATCCAAAACGTCACGCTGGTGGAGCGTCCACCCATGACCGGTACCTGGACCCCTTACCTGCGCGTCGAGCAAACGCATGCCCCGAGCCCGCCCGATCGGACGCTGGCCAACCGCGTTTCTCCAGCCTACTTCACGACGCTCGGCATCCCCATTCTGCGCGGCCGAACTTTCTTGCGCCAGGAAAGCGAAACCAGCGCTCCAGTCGCCATTGTCAGCGAAACCACCGCGCGCCGTCTGTGGCCGGGCGGAGATCCGCTAGGCAAACACGCTCAGCTCGATCTCACCTTCCACGGCCAATGGACCCAGTTCGAAATAATCGGCGTAGCCAAAGACGTCCGCACCGCGAATCTCTCACGCATCGACCCAGCTTATTTCTACCTCCCCACGGCGTTGCCGCAATGGAACGCCATTCTGATACGAACCGTGGATGACTCGAAGAACACGCGCGCAGCCATACGCGCATCTCTTGAAGCACTGGATAAAAATTTGCAGGCATCCTTCGGCATGTCGACCCTGGAAGAAGCCGTAGTCAGCAAGCAACGTCTCTTGTCGAAAACCTACGCGATGTTCGCTTCAATGCTGGCAGTTCTAGCGCTAGCGCTAGCCGGAGTAGGAATCTACGGCGTCATGTCCTACCTGGTCAGCCGCCAGGTCCGCGAAATCGGAATCCGTATGGCACTAGGCGCCACCGCGCGGGACGTCATCGCAACGGTAGTCCGCGAAGGCCTGCGCCCAGTCTTTATCGGCGCGCTAGCAGGCCTTGCAGCCGCCGCCGGAGTCTCCACCGTCCTACGCGCCACGCTAACATTTCCGGGCTCAACCGACCTACTCTTCGGCGTCAGCGTATTTGACCCTCTGACATTCCTGAGCCTCTCGGCCTTCTTAGCATTGGTAGCCGCCACCGCGAGCTTCATTCCCGCCCGCCGCGCTACCGAGATAGACCCAATGGTCGCCCTCCGCTACGAATAAACGTCCCCTGGTGGGGCAGGGCCATGCCCTGCCAGGTGGGTGATGAGCCGGTTGTCGCAAACAGTGGACGAACCAATGGTTTGCTTCCTCGAGATCTCGGCAGGGCATGGCCCTGCCCCACCAGGCAGAACTAAGCAATCGGTGCGCACTACCAAACGCGCCTACTTCGGTCTGGCTGGTTTGAGAGTCCAGGCCTGCAAGCGGGCCATTTCCAGTAATTCCGGCGCCCTAAATCCCTCGGGATGGATTGGCCAGGCGAAGCTGCCCCACGCATCGTTGGACACGTATTTCTCCAGCTCGAGATTGCCCTTCCGAACCGCGATTGCGCTCGCGGCGCCGTCGTCACCGGCAAGCGTGGCAGCGAAATCAGCGAGGGATAGCTTTTCGGACCCAATCCACACCTCCGCCGGCAAACGATGGTTTGCCCGAATGAATCCCGAAGCGTCCGCCTTGGCGCGCTCAAAAGCAGGCCGGGAGATTTCCTCCAAATGATATGTGGTGGTTGCTCGCGCCATTGGCCCTTCCACAATCGCAGGCTCCATCCCGAGCAGGATTTGAAGCATCTCCGCGGCCGACAACACACTATGGTCCGTTACCAAAAACGTCTCGTGCTCCCTCACGTAGCTCGCGATGGAAGCTCGATCCGCAGCGTGCCCGATCTGGCTTTCATAAAGCAATGGCAATTCGCGCGCCGTCACGAATCGTACACCTGATCGCGATTTGGCATGCTCCACATAACGCGTCAAGATGCGATAGCAGCGCTCCGATTCCTCCACGGTTCGCCGAGGCGGCTTCTTCCAATCGGCCCGTTCCGGATTTGCACCTTTAGCGAAATTCAGATCCCAAAATGCGGTGGTAACGAATTCGGTGGGATGGTAGTAGATGCTGATCACCCCGCCACCGTTAGCTTCCAACTGCTCCGCGGCGCGATCGAATTTTTCAAGCGCCTGCGGCAGCGCGCTCTCATCGTCGAGCGAAGCCCGCAACTGGTACCGGCCCATATTGAAGACGTTGAGCATTCCCCCAAACCAGAACGGTTGTTGGGCGATCCCTACGTGGACGCCCTCGTCCAGATATACGGGAATCCCCAAGCGCAGTAGCGCGCGAAATGTTTGCGGCGCCCAGGAACTGCCGGGCTGTCCGTAGCAGCTCGGGGTCGCCCCAAAAATACGACGCACATCTTCGACGCCCGGCCGTTCGCGGCGTTCGAATTCCCCCGCTCCATCCAGCCACCCCATATCGCGCAGATAAAGAGCCGGCGGGGGCTGGATGCTGTGGAAATTGGAATGGTAGCCAATGTCGTGGCGTCCTAACGCGCGGATCACGTCCGTACGTCCACGGGATTCCAGCACCCGCGCCTTCTCGCCGACCACTTTGAATGTTGCACGCAGGCCTAACTTATCAAGGTCCGTTGCGATGCGAAGCGCGGCATCATCGGCCGCCGGTTCGATGTAGTCTTCGGTATCAAACCAGAGCACGACATACACCGGCCCACTTGCAGTCAGGCCGGCAGCGGTAAGAAAAGTCGCGAGGAACAGTCGTAGCATCCCGCCTAGCTTAGCGCATCATGGCAGACCGGCAATTCCCAGTCCTCTAGACCAGATTCACTTTCCCCCACTTGCGAATTCGCTCATCGGCGGTGACCAATGACAGTCCATGACAGCGTGCGGTCGCGACGATCATCTGGTCCGCCGGATCGCGATGAAAATCGTCACCTAAGCGGACACTTTCGGCGGCGATCGATGTCGTCAGCGGTAAGATCGCCAGCAGCGGATGAGATTCGACATCGCCCAGAAACGTCACCAACGACTTCGTAATTGCAATCCTCCCACGCTCCACGAGCATCGCGATTTCCCAAAGCGTGATCGCGCTCAGCGCCATTAGCCGGTTGTGCTTGTCGGCTTCAATAAGCGCCACACGTTGAACCTTTGTGAGCTTGTCCGTTTCATCGTGAAGCCACCAGATCAGGATGTGGGTGTCCAGAATTAGATTCACGAAGAGCTTTCCCAATCTTCACCAGTGTCGAAATACACGATGTCACCAAGGATTTTTACTGTATCCTTCCACGTCCCCCGCAGAGGGCGTCGTTGCGCTTCGGTGGGACCAACCTGCGCCACCGGCCGTCCCCGCTTTGTGATGATAATCCGGTCGCCTTTCTTTTCGACGTCCTCCAGCAGCCGTAGGCATTTCGCCTTGAACTGGGTTACTGGCACAGTGATTTCCTTCATACCCTATCTTAGATCTGACCATTGGAAATGGTCAAATAGAAACTTGTAGACACCACCAAAAAGTGGTGTTATTGTTTAAGTGGAGTTCAGGGAACTAGGTATGAATTTGACTTCGGTATCCACCGCCACCCAGCCCGGCCTCACCACCACCGAGGC
>DASYNU010000243.1:0-17278 GCA_036008345.1 Bryobacteraceae bacterium | reverse complement strand
GCGTTCCAGATCTTGCGGCAGCAACGTCTTCTCGACAACGGACAAGCCCGCAACGCGGATCTCATCCAGCAGCAGTTCGCGCGAGACTCCTGGCAGGCATCCGGATGTTAGCGGCGGCGTGGCCACTTCCCTGCCCGTGGCAGCGAAAATATTCGCGGATGTACATTCGCTCACCTGGCCGCGTTCGTTGAGCAGCACTACTTCATCGAACCCTCGCTGGTGCGCTTCCTCATACCAGGTTAGATTCTGAGCCCAGGAGAGGATCTTGGCGCCGGCGAATTCGTTTGCAGCATGCCGGCCATTCGCCTTGATGGCCAGCCGCGCGCTTTCGCCCCACGGATTGATGTCGCTGGTGAATGCAATTACGTCGAAGTCGCGCGTTTGGTCCGGCCCCTCGAACAGTCCGCCGTGATTACGCACCACGTCCACACGCAGAGTTGCGTTGCGCGCGCGATTGGCTTCCACCAGTCGAAGCAGGTGAGATTTCAACTGGTCCGCATCGGTGGGAAAAGGAACATGCATCCGTAGCGCGTCCTGATGCATGCGCTGCCAATGCCGCTCGAAAGCGAAGAGCACTCCTTCCGCTACCCGGATTGTACTGAACACGCCCCAACCGGTTAGTAGACCCACCTGTCCGGCCGATAGCGTTTTCTGGTGGGCGTCCACAATGTCGCCGTTGTGCAGGACGAAGCGATGCATGTTTTGATATTAGCCGATGCGAACGCGAAACCGAACCGCGACGGGAACGGAGCGTGTCGAGCGCACCGAGGCCGTTCACTCGTGGCCCTCGGAATCCGAGCTTCAAATCTTGTAAAATGGTGTTTCACTCCACAAGCGCGCTTCATTCGATGACGATGAAGCGAGCGCTTAGGAACAGAGGCGAGATATGGCAGTTACACAAGCGGGACTCGAGGGAATTGTTGCCGCCGAGTCCGAAATTTGTTTCATCGACGGAGATCGTGGAATCCTCAGCTACTGTGGCTTCAACATACACACGCTGGCGGATAATGCCACCTTTGAAGAGGTCATTTACCTGCTCTGGCACGGTAGCTTGCCCAAGCAGTCCGAGCTGGATGCATTGAAGGCCGACCTGGTTCGTTACCGGCCTATTCCGGCGGAAGTAGTCAGCTTTCTCGGGACTGTAACCAAGATGCCTCCCATGGATGTGCTGCGCACCGCAGTCTCCATTCTGGGTTTGTACGATCCACTGGCGCGCGATAATTCCATCCAGGCGAGCGAGGAGAAGGCCGCGCGTTTGATGGCGCAAACCGCCACCATCGTAACTACCTTTGACCGGCTGCGCAATGGCAAGCCGGTGGTGGAAGGCGATCCGAAGCTCGGATTCGCAGCCAATTTCCTCTACACGCTTACCGGCAATAAACCAGATGAAGTGATGGAGCACGTTTTCGACATCGCCCTGATCCTGCACGCCGATCACGAATTGAACGCCTCCACTTTCGCCGCCCGCGTAACCGCCGCTACCCTATCCGATATTCATTCCGCGGTGACCTCCGCCATTGGAGCCTTGAAGGGCCCGTTGCACGGTGGCGCGAATGAAGACGTGATCCGCATGCTACTGGCGGCTGGAGATAAAGCTCTGGACCATGTGAAGGGAATGCTGGTGGAGAAGAAGAAGGTGCCGGGCTTCGGCCACCGCGTTTATCACACCGAAGACCCCCGCGCCACGCATCTGCGCGCCATGTCGGAAGAGCTCGGCCGCAGAACGGGCCATTTGAATCTATATCTCACCTCCAAAAACATCGAAGAGACCATCAAGCAGCAGAAGGGCTTAAACGCGAACGTGGACTTCTACTCCGCTTCCACATACTACTCACTCGGGATTCCGATAGATTTGTTTACCCCCATCTTCGCTGTCAGCCGCATGTCCGGATGGACGGCGCACATCCTGGAACAGTACCGCAACAACCGGTTGATCCGCCCGCGCGCAGACTATACGGGCAAGCCGGTGGGGCAGAGTTGGGTGCCGATCTCGGAACGGTAAGCATTTTAGGCCGCGAATGAACGCGGATAAACGCAAATAAAACTGTCATGCATGACTTGTCTCAATTTCGAGCGAATCTCGATTCCATCGCCGAGCGTCTGGCTACGCGCGGGTTTCAGCTTGATGTAGCGCAGTTTCGAGCGCTGGATACCGAGCGGCGCGCGGCCGTTACCGAATCTGAGCAGCTCAAGGCGCAGAAGAAGTCCGCTAGCGCTGAGATTGGGAAGCTCCGTCAGCAGGGCGCCGATACGGCAGAGCTGCAGCGGCAGGGGCGGGCGATGGACGAGCGCATGACTGCTCTCGACGAGCGTGTGAAAGAGCTGGATGAAGCCTTTCGGACCATGCTGGCAGGCATCCCGAATATTCCACATGAATCCGTGCCGGTGGGTAAGACTGCCGACGATAACGTCGAAGTGCGCCGCTGGGGTCAGCCGCGCCAGTTTGATTTCGAACCCAAGCCGCATTGGGACCTGGGCGCCGACCTGCGCATCCTCGACCTGGAACGGGCCGCCAAGATCACCGGTGCCCGGTTCGCCGTCTACTGGGGCGCGGGCGCGAAATTAGAACGCGCACTGATGAACTTCATGCTGGACGTCCACACGCGCGAACACGGCTACACCGAAGTATTTCCGCCCTGCATGATTAACTCGGCCAGTCTCTACGGAACCGGCCAACTCCCCAAATTCAAAGCTGACCTCTTTAAAGTGGAGGATCACGACCTGTGGCTTTCCCCGACCGCTGAAGTGCCCGTCACGAATCTGTTCCGCGACGAGACCCTGGATGCCGATTGGCTGCCTATTTCCTTGTGCGCCTACACGCCCTGTTTCCGCAGCGAGGCCGGGTCCTATGGGCGCGACGTCCGCGGCATCATCCGCGTCCACCAGTTCCATAAGGTGGAGATGGTCAAATTTGCACTGCCGGAACAGAGCTATGCCGAACTCGAAAAGATGACGGCGAACGCTGAAGATATCCTGAAGCGGCTGGGACTGCCCTTTCGAACCGTGGTGCTCTCCACCGGCGATACCGGTGCATCGGCCGCCAAGACCTACGACGTCGAAGTGTGGCTCCCCGGCCAGAACGCATACAAAGAGATCTCCTCGTGCTCAAACTGCGAGGCTTATCAGGCGCGGCGTGCCTCCATTCGAGTAAAGTCCGGCAAGGGGAAAGCCGAGTACGTGCATACCCTGAATGGCAGCGGTTTGCCCATCGGTCGAACCTGGGTGGCCATCGTCGAGAACTACCAGCAGGCCGATGGCACTATCCTGGTCCCGGAAGCCCTGCGGCCCTATCTCGGCGCGGATCTCATTAGACCTGAGTCACAACCGTTCCACTGAAATTTAGCACCCGCAAAGCTTTCCAAACGAAAAACTTCCCGCGCTTCGCCGCTTGCGGCAATCGCTGTCCCCTGGGACTTCGTAAGCTAACCTGAAGCCGAATTCGGTCCCGAAGTTTTTTTTCTGGAGGCAGCATGTTCAGTTTCAGACGGTGGCTATTCTGCGTAGCCCTGGCGATGGGTTCGCGAATGGCGGCCCAGCCCGCCCTCACCACAATTCAAGACATCCTGTACACGGCGGACGGAAATCGTTTCAACGGCCTCATCACCATCACCTGGCAAACCTTTGATGCCGGCGATTCATCAGTGATCGCCGCGCAGGTGGCTCGGATCACTATCAGTAACGGCAACCTGTACGTGCAACTGGTTCCCACCACCACCGCCACCACGCCGGCCACGTATTCGGTTCAATACAACAGCAGCGGCCACACGCAATATAACGAGGTTTGGGTGGTATTTCCTAGCGCCACACCGTTGCGAATCAGAGACGTGCGGTTGAGCCCCGGCGCCGTGAGCACCGTAGGTTCCACCACGCAGACCACCACCGTCCAGATCAGCAATGTCCAGGGGTTGCAAGCGGCGCTGAATCTGCGGCCCACCCAGGGAATCGGATTCGCGGTTTCCCGGTCAGCGGTGATCAACGTGTCTGGCGGACTGGACGGCGCGGTAGGAAATCTAGGGGACTGCATGCATGTGGATGGAACCTCCGGCGCTTGTGGAACTGGCGGCGGAGGCAACACTGTATTCGTCGATGCTGAAACCCCAGCCGGCACCTTGGATGGCATCAATACCATATTCACTTTGGCAAGCCCTCCCAACCCGTCCACCAGCCTGGCACTCTATCGCAACGGACTGCGGCAAAGCATGGTAGTGGATTACACGCTCGCGAGCAATATCATCACTTTCCAGGCCGCCGCCGTACCGCGTCCGGCCGACATTTTACTTGCGGATTACCGGTTGTCCGTTCTGCCCGGTGTTGGCTTTATCGATGCTGAAACACCTTCGGGAACCATCAACGGTGTCAACGGTTCCTTCACGTTGGTGCAGGCGCCGAGTCCCGCCTCGAGCTTGGATTTGTATCGGAACGGCATCCGGCTGGAATCCGGTGTCGATTACGCGCTCAGCGGTAACGCAATCACGTTCGGATCAGTGGTCCCGCAAATCGGGGATGTGCTGCTCTGTTCTTACAGGATCGCGCAGTAATGACGATGGTACTAATCGGCTAAGCATGTTTGCCCATCGACCTACGGTTATTTCTCGGTTGCCATACCCGTGCAAGGGCGTCAATATTGAATGTAGGAAGGCTACGAATATGCGTTCACTACTGAGCAGACTATGGCGGGAGGAAGATGGCCAGGATATGATCGAGTACGCGCTATTGGCCGCAACGCTGGCAGTAGTGGTAGCAGGAATTTTCCCGCAGAGCCTGATGCCTTCGGTGAGCACCATCTTCTCGAAGATCACCAGCAGCATCGCCATCAGCTAACCGAACCGCGACCGCTAACCGAGCCGCGACCGCTAACCGAGCCGCGACCGTAAGGGAGCCGGTGCCTTACACCTACTCCAGATACTTCTGCAAATCCGGATGTAGCTGCATTTGAATTGCCGCATCATTCAAATTGGCGCGATCAATCAGCCGCGGCGCCAAGTCCCTGATTCGCGTCACCGCCTGCCCCTGCAAATGTTTCACGGCTGCTAACACGGCCTGATATCCCATTTCAAATGGATCCTGAATAACGAGTGAATCCACTAGTCCGGTCTGCAGATCGTCCAACAGCGTCGGGGTCCAGTCGAATCCAACCAATTTCACTTTTCGAGGCCGGTTCCGTAGAGCTTGTGCCGCGCCGATGGTAGTGGACTCATTCGACGCAAAAACCCCATCCACATCCGGGTGCGCCGTCAGCATGTTCTCGGCGACCAGCAAGGATTGCGAAACCAGCGACATGCCATAACGTTTGTCCAGGATCTGAATGGCCGGAAACTTCTGGTGGATGACATCTTCAAATCCCTTCTCGCGGGCTTCCGTGGAACCGGCGCCGGGCTTGACGGCCACTATCACGACCGAGCCTTTGCCGTCCAATACTTTCCCCATTCGTTCGGCGGCGATCTGGCCGGCTTTGTAATTGTCAGTAGCCACTTGCGCGATGAAACGGTCGGTATCGATGCCAGAATCAAAGATAATCACTGGAACTTTGCGATCCGACGCGCGATTGACAACACTCACCAGCGCCTGGCGATCGATGGGGGCGAGCGCGATGGCATCCACACGGCGGCTCAGCATCGCGTCCACCTTCTGGAGCTGCACTCCGTAGTCGGTCTCGGTCGCAGGCCCATCCCAGACTACGTCGACGTTATTTTCCCGCGCAGCCTTCACCGCTCCAGCATGCACGGACTGCCAGAAAAGATCGGAGTTCCCTTTCGGGATGACAGCTATAACCTTCTTATGGTCCCGGTTACAGGCGGCGGCGAATAGCGCCAGCACACTTACAGCAGCAAGGCGCATTCTCAGTTTCAGAAGCCGTGAAAAAGTCGGTACGCAGGCGATAGCGCCCGCGCCACCCGTGGGGCGGACGCTTTCGTATGCCAACCCCGCGCTCCTGCCGATTTCTGCACGGCTTCTCACTCCCGAGATCCTATTTCTTCACGTATCCCTGGACGAAAATCGCTCTGTATCCACCCACCGACGCTTCTGTGCCCGAGACTTCGATGATCTTCGCGAAATTGTCGATAGCAGCCTGTCGAAATGTCGTCTGTCCGTCGCGCCTTGGATCGTGTTCTTCCTCCATCAGCATGAAGACTTCGCCGCTCTTGGTGAGAAGGCCGATCGGCTGGCTGTTCTGAAGGCACTTGGTACCGCAAGCTTTGTGTTTCTCGCCATGCTTGCCGAGTTGGAGATAGCACGAGAGATCGATAATCTCTCCCACCTCGGTGATAATCTTACCAGGCTGCGGTTTCTTATCCACGCCGGCGGCTATCGTGGTGGCGGTCCAAGCCTCAGCCGGTTTTTCTCCTAAGGTACCGGCGGGCTTGTCATAAGAGCCCGCGTCGGCCGCCACTGTCATTTCAGGATGCAGGATCGCGGCGTTCAGGCCGGATGCAATCGCGATAACCGCCACCGCGCACAGAATCATCTTCGTCAACTTCAACATGTTTCCTCCCTTTTGTTTTCAAACTTCATCAGCCGCGCACACTGGCCGCGGGGATCTTCCGCAGCAAATCTTCCATCTCGGCGCGGCTCTCGCTTCCGATTGTGAAACAGTCCACCGAATCCAGCGATAAAGCGAATTGCAAGCTCTCATCTACGCGGTTGCGCAGGGCTCCGGCTCCGAGAATCTTCATCCCGATGACGCCTTTCCCCGCGGCTTTCATTTGCTTCAGAACCGAGATCACAGTTGCTGGATCCGAATCCATTTGCGCCTGCGCTGGATTGATGCGCGCCAGATCCACTTCCACCCACGGATGCCGCGCGGCTGCCTTTAGAGCTCCAAGCGTATGGCAGGAAGTGCCGTGCGTGCGTACAATGCCTTTTTCCTGGGCCTCGGAAATCACGGCCATGGCGCCCTTCTTGCGCTCCGGCCAGTCGTCATCCATCATGCAGTGCAGCAGCAAAATGTCGATGTAGTCGGTGCCCAGCTCGCGGCGGAAGCGGTCCAGGTCGGCGCGCATTTCCTTTTCAGTTGAGGCGTGCGTTTTGCTTAAGATGGTCACGTGCTCGCGCTTGGCTCGCTTCAATGCTTCCTTGACGTGCGGGTGCGTCCCGTATTGGTCTGCCGAATCCCAAAACGTGACGCCCTGATCGTAGGCGGCGTCGAACAGGTTCGCCAGCCCCGCCATCCCCAGCTTGCGGGTTTGGTTGGAACTCCCACCCACACCATCGGTACCCGTGCCCATGGCCAGGCGGCTCAGCTCTACGCCGCGCGGTCCCAGTTTCACGCGATCGGTGGCATATTTCTTGGTCTCATTCGCGAATAGGTGATAAGGAAACGAGTGCAGCGCGATGGTGCCGCCCGCCGCATTGCGAAGGAAGTTGCGCCGATTCATGGGTGCCTCCATGCTAATGCAAAATTACCACAAGCCAGCCGCTAGTTTCTGGTTGCTGGTTTCTAGTTGCTGGTTTCTGGTTGCTGTGGACACCGCCAGGTAGCCCCGCGCGTCAGCAAGGGCACAGAATAGTAGACGGAGCACGCATGCCGAGAATTCATCACTACCAAACCACCACCACCTGGACCGGCAATTTGGGCACCGGCACCAGCCACTACAAAGCTTACAGCCGCAGTCATGAAATCACGGCGGCGAAGAAGGCTGCGGCAATTGAAGGCTCATCCGATCCGCTCTTTCGCGGCGATCCGGCGCGCTACAGTCCCGAGGATCTGTTGGTGGGCTCGCTTTCGGCGTGCCACATGCTTTGGGTGTTGCATCTGTGCGCGGAGGCCGGAATCATTGTTACGGGTTATTCCGACGAAGCGTCCGGCGAAATGCTGGAACATCCGGACGGCTCCGGGGAATTTACCCTAGTAACACTGCACCCCCGGATGACCATCACGGACGGGTCACGCATCGAAGACGCGCTCGCCATCCACCATAAGGCGCACGAATTTTGTTTCGTGGCGCGATCGGTGAACTTTCCCGTGAAGCTTGAACCCAGTGTGCTTCAACTGGAGAACCGAACAACCGAATAACCGAATAACGCCGAGCAAGCGTAAGCGCAGCGAGGCTATGATGGTTGTTGCCTTCCGATCTTGAAATCGCGCAGGCTTCGACGCCCATCCCGATCAACGAAATCGCCACCCAGGCGGGCATCCTTCCCGATGAGCTTGAAATGTACGGCCGATCCAAGGCCAAGGTGCACCTGTCCATCGCAAATCGGCTGAAGGACGCGCCGAACGGCAATTACATTGTCGTAACCGCCATCACGCCCACGCCGCTCGGCGAGGGCAAGAGCACTACCACCGTGGGACTCAGCCAGGCCCTCGGAGCGCATCTTGGCAAGAAGGTATTCACATGCATTCGCCAACCTAGCCAAGGCCCGACATTCGGAATAAAAGGTGGCGCGGCGGGTGGTGGATACAGCCAAATCATTCCCATGGAAGATTTCAATCTCCACCTCACCGGGGATATCCACGCCATAACGGCCGCGAATAACCTGCTGGCTGCGGCCATCGACACGCGGATTTTCCACGAACAAAGTCAAACCGATGAAGCGCTCTTCAACCGGCTCTGCCCGCCATCAAAAGACGGCCACCGGCTATTTTCTCCCGTAATGCTGCGGCGCCTGCGCAATCTGGGGATCTCGAAGACCGACCCCAACCAGCTCTCTCCCGACGAGCGCAGCCGATTCGCGCGGCTGGATATCCATCCGGACAGCATCACTTGGCGGAGGGTGGTAGACACCTGCGACCGCATGCTTCGCCAGATCACCATTGGGCAAGGTCCGGAAGAAAAGGGCCGCACGCGTGTTACCGGCTTCGACATCACGGTGGCGAGCGAAATCATGGCTGTCCTCGCTCTCACAACAGATCTTGCCGATATGCGGAACCGGCTGGGCCGCATGGTGATCGGCACCAATCGAGCTGGTGCGCCCATTACTGCCGACGATCTGGGCGTGAGTGGAGCGCTGGCTGTCCTGATGAAGGATGCCATCATGCCCAACCTGATGCAGACGCTGGAAGGTACACCGGCGTTTGTGCATGCCGGTCCGTTCGCCAATATTGCTCACGGAAATTCGTCCATTGTTGCGGATCAGATCGCGCTCAAACTGGTCGGCATCGATGGCTACGTCCTCACCGAAGCGGGCTTTGGTGCCGACATCGGCATGGAGAAATTCTTCAACATCAAATGCCGGTACAGCGGGCTGGTTCCTAACTGCGTAGTTCTGGTTGCAACCATTCGGGCGTTGAAGATGCACGGCGGCGGTCCGAAAGTAGTTGCGGGGCAGCCGCTGGATCCCACTTACACGGAAGAGAATCTTGGCCTGCTAGAAAAAGGCTTGCCCAACCTCGCAAAGATGATTCAAAATGCCCACGCCTTTGGGATTCCTGTGGTAGTTGCGGTGAATCGCTTCTCGGATGACACAGCCGCGGAAATCGCATTGGTGCGTCGCGCGGCAATCCAGGCGGGCGCCGAGGATGCAGTGATGTCGAATCATTGGGCCGAAGGCGGCGCTGGTGCGGTGGCACTGGGCCAGGCAGTAATCGCCGCGTGCCGGAAGCCCGCCCATTTCCGGTTTCTCTATCCGCTGAATGTCAGCATCAAGGAAAAAATCGAAACCATCGTGCGCGAGATGTACGGCGGCGTGGGTGTGGATTATTCTCCGGAAGCGGAAAAAAAGATTGAGTTGTATACCCGCAACGGTTTCGACAGGCTTCCCATCTGCATGGCGAAAACTCATCTGAGCTTGAGTCACGATCCAAATCTGAAAGGCGTCCCCACCGGATTCATCGTTCCGGTGCGAGACATTCGTGCCAGCGTAGGCGCGGGCTTTCTTTATCCATTGCTGGGCGCAATGAGCACCATGCCGGGATTGCCTACGCGGCCAGGCTACTACGATGTCGATCTAGATCCCACCACCGGGCGCGTCGTGGGATTGTCCTAAGCCGCTATGGCGGAAACCATTTGGAAATTGACGCTGCAGGAATTCCGCGGCCAACTTGCCAGCCGCGGTCCCGTTCCCGCCGGCGTGTCAATGGCGGCAGTATCGGCGAGCCTGGGCTTGAGCCTCTTAGTTAAGGTGCTGGAAATCAGCCGGGCGCGTAAGGATTTTCAAGGAGACGGCGCAAAAATGGAAGCACTATCGGCCTCGGCGCGCGCAGAATCCAAGAAACTGGAACATTACGCGGATGCAGACATCGTTGCCTTCGCCGAGTACATGGCCAGCCGCCGGACACCCAACCAAGCCGCTGCGCTACGCCGGGCGATCGAGATTCCACTAGCAGCAGCGCGATCTGCGGCAACGGGTCTTAAACTCTGCGCGGACGCAGTTGCAGCGACGCCGGCATCCTTAGCGCCCGATCTTGGCACTGCCGCGCTTCTGCTCGGGAGCTCGATCCGCGGGATGCTGCTCAGCGTGGAATCCAACGCCTTGCGTTTGTCCGATCCCGAGTTCCAGGCTCAGGTTGCGCGCGAGGTTGAGATCTTGAAGCAACTGGCTAAAAACCACCAGCAGTGGTGAAGCTCGGCCAAGTTGCCGTTTGCCTAACCACTGATTCTCCAGCCAATTAGGATTGGAGATCCACTTGCACTCACCCCAGCGTGAGGAGGCCAAGAAAATGAAAACAAAATTACTGGCACTTGTTCTTTTGGCAGGAAGTTCGATGTTCGCAGGAACGCGTGTGGTCGTAGGAGTCGGTGTCCCGGGCTACGGCTATGGATATTACGCCGCGCCGCCACCCCCGCCTGTGGTTGCGTACGTAGGTCCCCGTTACGGCTGGCATGCTGGTTACTATGCCCGTCCGCCTTATGCGGGCGCCTATTGGGTGGGGCCGCACTACTACGGCCATCGCTACTACCGCGGCTACTGGCGCCGGTAAGTGCCGAGCTTCTGCGCTACTTTGGATGCATGCACAAGATCAACGTAGCGCAGAAGCTCTCCACATTTCAGGATCATTGGTCGCCCAAAATCGTGGGCGAACTGAACGGGCAGCACGTCAAGCTGGTAAAGTTTCAGGGCGAATTTGTCTGGCATCATCATGAGTCGGAGGATGAATTGTTCCTGGTTTTGCATGGTGGCTTCCGTATGGAATTTAAGGATGCAGCCGGCGCGGAACAATGCATGGAGCTCAGCGAGGGTGAATTCGTGATCGTACCGCGCGGGACAAAACACCGTCCGGTCGCTAGTGTTGAAGTTCACGTGCTGCTCTTTGAGCCTGCCGGTACGCTGAATACAGGTAACGTCCGCGACGCCATGACCGCTGATAACCTCCAGCATATCTGAGGCTTACGCACCAATATTGACATATCATGATCCATCATGATAACTTAAATCATGGCCACCACAACGACCCGCGCAAAATTCGCAACCCAGGTGAACTCGGAAATCCTGGTTGAAGTGCGCATGCTCGCCGAAAAAGAGGGCCGTCAGCTCCAGGCACTCGTGGACGAGGCGCTAGCCGACCTGATCGAGAAGCGCAAGAAGAGCACGCCACGCCCGCACGTCATGGGTGCATACCTCGCCAGCCATGAGAAGTACGGTCCACTTTACAAGAAGCTCGCTGAGTGACCGACTACCTCACTGTGGCTGAAGTGTTGGCCATGCATACCGACCAGATCGAGCGGTATGGCGGCTCCCACGGCATCCGGGATCAAGGATTGCTGGAAGCCGCCCTCTACCGGCCTCAAACCGGCTACTATGCCGGCCTGATCGAAGAAGCCGCGGCGTTATGGGAGAGCCTGGCGCAAAACCATGCGTTCATCGATGGCAACAAGCGCGCGGCGTTCGCCGCAATGTACACCTTTCTCGCCATCAACGGCGCCAGGCTCACTCCCGACGCGGAAGTAACCTTCGCTTTCGTGGCCGCTCTCTACGAGGCCAACCAATTCAAGTTCGAAAAGCTTGTCCCCTGGCTCCGCAATAACGTGACGCGCAGTAACGTCACGTGAAACCTATAAGTACGAAAGCCACGCGTCCTTCCGCCGCGCCTTGAATTCCGCAAATCGTCGGCAGGCGAAATAGAGTACCAGAACTACGCTCGCGGTTACGAGATACAACAACCCGAGACTCCAGGTGTAGCCCTGCGGTACCTCGTCCGGCCTTACCGGATGATTGGTGAACAACCACCCCGTAGCCGCTGGCGTGCGCCCGAGCGAGATTCCCACAGCCACGGCGTGAATCAGCGGTATGTGCAGTAAATAATAAAACAGAGGTGTTCTGCCAAAGATCGTCAACCACTGGGCAATCTTTCCCCTCGCCTGTTCAAGCAAAGGCAGAACCGCGATTGTGGGTCCGAGAGTCATCAATAAGAATTGAAACGAAGCGGGATACTTCGACGTGTTCAGGAACGAAATCCAGGCTGGCACTCGTGGGCTGGGCACCCACGGACGGTCGCCGTAGATATTAAAGTATCGCAACACGAGAAACGCAACAATCGCAGTGACGCCGATCGCGTAGCAGATCCGGTCGCGGCGTTCCGAAGGCATCCGTAAAATTGCCCCGAACGCATAGCCGGCGCTCATAACGCCGATCCACGGAATAATGGAGTAGAGTACGAAGAAGTTCGGCTCAGGCCCTCCTCCGATCGCGATTCCACCACCGAAATAAAGGATTCGCCACAACCACCCCAGCGTCCCGTTGGTGATCGATTGCGTGGACCCGCCGATCACCAGTGGAATGATGTTGTGCCCCGCGACGATGGCCATGCCAAATACCGCGTTCACCCACACCGGAAGACGTACCAGCAGTCCCATCAGGATCATGCACCAGCCCAGCATCCAGATAACGCCGGCCAGCATGTAGTGCGCGAAATCGATATTGAACGTCCAGGCCAGCCGCAGAAAGGTGAGTTCCAGCAGAACAAGCCAGGCGCCCCGTAAGAGTAGCCAGCGGGATTGCGCGTTCGCGTCACTGAGCTTCTGGCCATGCAGAAAGATAGAAACGCCGGAGAAGAAAACGAACCCAGGCGCGCAGAAATTGGTCACCCAGCGTGTGAGAAAGACATCGGCCGTAACGCCGCCGGCGGGAACGCCCGAAAAGACGCGGACGTGATCGATGGCCATCAGCACCATTACGGCGCCGCGGGCAATGTCAATTGAACGAATTCGCGAAGTGCAGGGATGCGCGAAATCAGACATGCGGATCTCCTTTCCATGTCGCCCGTTGTCCGCACGGCGGGCAGAAAGAAGATCGAACTGCCAACTGATACGCTAACCGGTGGGCTCGGGCCTTTCCGCGGACTGGAAGCGCCCTTCGCGCTTTCAGATAAAACTATCAAGTTCCGAAATCCAAAGTCAACATAGGAATATACGAAAAAACTGAACCGCGCCCGGCAGGAAGCGCAAAGAGTGCGGCGCGCACCGCAAAACGGACCAGGAACTGGCCCACGCCGCGCTCCGTATTGCGCGTGTACCTTGGAAGCGCTACCACGAATCCCGCTAGTACGGTTTGCAGTCTCCCTCCCTGCCGGGCCGTGGCTCGGCTCCGTTCCTCGAATGGCAAACATCTATGCCCGCACCGAAGGTCCGCCGCTTGAGCCACAACTCTCCTCCGCGCCCTGTTACAATTGATGCAAACCTCCCGATCGAGGCGAGCGTTCCTCCGGGTTTCCAATGGATCTCGATCAGCTGCATACGTTCCTTGAAATTGTCCGCTTGAAAAGCTTTTCCAAAGCGGCGCAGACGTGTTATCGTACGCAGCCCGCGATCAGCGCACAGGTGCGGCAGCTCGAGCAGGAACTAAACACCACGCTGTTTGAGCGGCTGGGAACCAAAATCGCTTTGACCGCGGCCGGTAAAATCTTCGCCGGATATGCCGAGCAGATCCTGGATCTCCGCCGGCGCGCGCAGGACACTATCAACGAGTTGGAACGCGTTCCCCGCGGCGAATTAGTGATTGCGGCTAACGAAGCCACCTGCATCTACGTTCTGCCCGTTGTCTTCTCCGAGTACAAGAAGAAATTCCCGAACGTGCAATTGTCGGTGGATCGCTCCTACGGTTCCCGCGTGGTGGATGCGGTGCTCGATAACCTCGCGGATTTCGGAATCACCCAGTTGCCCATTCAGGAAAAGAAGCTACAAGTAGCCAAGATCCATTCGGACGAAATTATTTTGCTGCTGCCTGGTAAGCATCCCCTCGCCAACAAAAAGTATGTTCTTCCGGACGACGTAGCTGGCCATCCCTTGCTGCTTCCGATGTCGGGGACCACGCGGGCACGCCTCAACGCGTGGCTCGAGCCGGTGGAGGGTGAGATCCAAATCTCCATGGAACTGGATTCCACCGAGATGATCAAGCGCTTCGTAATGGCCGGGCTCGGCTTCTCTTTTCTCGCTGCCTCCCATTGCCGCGAGGAAGTGGCTAGTGGTAAGCTGTCAGCCGTAGCGTTGGGTCCCGAGCCGATGTATCGCAAAGTGGCGTTGATCTACCGTAAGGACAAGGCGCTGTCGAAAGCCGCACTGGCTTTCATTCAGGTAATATTAGAACATGCGGGGAACGAAGGTTCCGCGCTAAAGTCGTCGAAGCTGCCTGAAGCCGCCTCGATCCGAGCCGGAGGTTGAGCGTCGCCATGTCGCGGGTCACTTTAAAGAGTTCGACCATCTTCATCTCAGTCGGCAACAAGACTGAAGTTTATCGCTCGGTGGAGGATGTTCCGCCCAGCCTGCGCAAGCGGCTGGAGCAGTCTACCAACGGCATCAACTCCGCCACCATTCTGATCGCCGACCGCAAAGGCAAAGAGGAGATCGTACGCGCGATCCGTGGGCTGCCCTCCGGTCTCAGGTCGCGTCTCACTACTTCACTTCGCAAGGAAGCCCGCCAGGAGTCGCGAGCCGTGGACCGCTGGACGCTCCTGTTCCAGGACTGGGCGGAGATCCTGCTGCCTGCCGCCATTGGACTGGCCGCGTGGCTGCTGTATAGCGCGAAGTAGCGTGTGAGGCAGGGCCATGCCCTGCCGAAGTGGTTTTGCAGCTCGGAGGGCACCCTGCCCCAGATCTATCCATGTGAGATCCCCGGCCCCACGCGAACCGCTGCCGAGGGAATCTTGACGTTCATGAGCTCCCCCCGCTCTTCGAGATCGTTGAGAAATACCAGTACGGCTTGCTCGCCCGCCGTTCCTTCGATCATGCCATTGGAATCTGGCCCTACGTTTGCCAGTGACAATACGGCGCCGGCCGGAAGTTCGGTTAGCCGGTGGCAGCTTTCTTCAATAACCACTGCGCGAACTGCATTCTTTATTCGGTATACTCTCATGGGCGTGTCCTCCAGGATGCCGGTTGACGTGCAGGTTCATAGCCTGCGCGCCGATGCCAATCGGCGCAAACAGCACTGCTTACCAACCCGCGCGCAGGATGCCCATCCTGCCTTTTCGTGAGTCGGCCACGGTTATCGGCGCTTCATGCAAGAGACGCCAGGGTGTCCTGAATGTGACACTAGGGAAATTACCTGGTTAACGCTAGCTAAACACCCAGCCCATCCTCGGATGTGGGATTTTGGATTCCATCCAGATACTGATCCAGGTTGTACGCGGCACTGATCAGCGCCAGGTGCGTTAGCGCCTGAGGAAAATTGCCGAGCGCCTCGCCACGATGGCCGAGTTGTTCTGCGTACAAGCCCAGGTGATTCGCGTAGCCCAGCATCTGCTCAAACAGCAGCCGCGCATCCTGCAACCGGTCCGGCTCGGTGCGGCCCGCGCGCGTCAAGGCTTCCACCAACCAAAAGCTGCAAAGGTTGAACGTTCCTTCGGTGCCCTGCAATCCATCCGAAGTTTCCTTCACGTCGTAGCGAAAAACCAATCCATCCGACACCAGGCCGCCGTCGCGAGGTGGTTGGTTAATCGCGTCGATGGTCTGAAGCATTCTCGGATCGTTGGGGCCAGTGAAGAAAACCAGCGGCATTCGAAGGCAGGCTGCGTCCAGCGCTGCGCCGTCATAGCGCTGCACAAAGGCGCGCCGCTTTTTGTTCCAGCCGCGCCGCATCACGGTTTCATAGATCTTGTCGCGCGTTCTCATCCAAAGCCGCCAATCCGCCGGAAACGCACGCTTGCTGGCCAACCGTAGCGCGCGATCCAATGCCACCCAGCACATCACTTTGGAGTACACGAAGTGGCTCGGGCGGCCGCGCTCTTCCCAGATCGCGTGATCTGGGTCTTTCCAATGTTCGCAGACCCAATTCGTAAGCCGGCGGAGATAGACCCATAGATCGTAGGAAATCGGGGCGCCGTATTTATTGAAGAGGTACATCGAGTCCAACAGCTCGCCGGTGATGTCCAGCTGCAGTTGTTCGACCGCGGCATTGCCGATCCGGACTGGCCGCGATCCCTTGTAGCCTTCCAGATCCAGGGTCTCTTCAGGAAGCTCGTGCCGGCCATCGATACCGTAAACCACCTGCAGGGAGCCACCTCGATCCATTTCGTGGCAGCGCGCATCCAGAAACGCGACAAACTGAATAGCCTCATCTCGAAAACCGATGCGCAGCAGACTGTACACCGTGAAAGCAGCATCCCGGATCCAGGAATAACGATAATCCCAGTTGCGAGGCCCACCCAGGCTTTCCGGAAGACTACAGGTTGGCGCGGCGATGATGGCCCCGGTGGGTTCGTACGTCAGCAGCTTCAAGACCAGCGCCGAGCGTTGCACCATTTCTCTCCAGCGGCCGTGATAGGTGCATTTTGAAATCCAGTTACGCCAATACTCGATGGTCTGGCGAAATAGCTGGTCGCATTCCTTTTCCAGCCAAACCATCTTCTCTTCGCCGCCTCCCGGCGCCAGGCCCTGCAATTGAAAGCTGGTGTTTTGGCCCTCCTGCAAGATGAATTCGGCCATCACGCCTTTCCCCAATCGCCGCAGGGCAACTCCCGAACTCAATCCCAAGTGCAAATCGCGCGCATGGAACTTCGCGCCGCCTGGAACCATTTCCGTTCGATGCTGGTCCCGCGCGTAGTTAAAAGCCGGCTGGCATTCCATGCGGAATTGCATGCTTCCGCGCAACACTCGAACGGTCCGAATCAACCCTGCAAAAGGCGGCTTCGAGTGCGCTCCGGCAAGCGGCATGTAGTCAATGATCTCGCCCACACCTTCGGCTGCAAGAAATCGCGTTACCAGAATATTGGTATCCGGCCAGTAGAACTGTTTGCGGGATACTTCGGCGCTGTTCGGGCAGATTCGAAAGTAGCCGCCCTTCTTCGCATCCAGAATAGAAGCGAAGACGCTAGGTGAGTCAAAGCGTGGAAAACAGAACCAGTCTACAGATCCATCCCTTGCCACCAGCGCCGCGGTACGCAGGTTCCCGACGACTCCATGGT
>DASYNU010000242.1:0-8480 GCA_036008345.1 Bryobacteraceae bacterium | reverse complement strand
CCTTCTTGAGAGTCGTTAAGTTCCCTCGAAAAACTGAATGGGCCAAACCTTACAGGCGCTAGGTGGAATACTGCTGCAGGCCATACCGACCATTTGTCTGTTGCTGATCGTGCATTTTTATTTGAAGTGGATGTTCTTCCGTCCTATGCGCGAAGTGCTGGAGAAACGGCGGGAGGCCACCGAGGGGGCGCGCGAATCCGCGGCCGCGATGCTGAAGCAGGCCTCCCAGAAGGCAGCTACGCTGGAAGCTGCGCTGCGCAAGGCGCGGGACGAGATCTATCAGGAAAACGAAGAGACGCGCCGGGGCTGGATCTCAGAACAAACTACACACCTGGACGCAGCGCGGCGGGAATCGCGCGAGCTGATCCACAAAGCCAAGCAGGAATTGGAAGCGGAAGCCGCGGTTGCCAAGCGATCGCTGGCGGCGACGGCGGAGTCTCTGGCGGAAGACATCACGCGGTCGCTGGTGGGCGGGAGAGCGTCGTGAAGGTGCTCCGGAATGCTCTGGGCGTTCACATGAGTGTGAACGCGGCACGCAGGAGTGCATGCGCCACGCGGGTGCTTGGGCTGGGGATTGTTTTCGCGGCAGCATTGTTGGCGCAAGGTGGGCAGGAAGTTGAGACTGGTGATCCGTGGCTGGGATGGAAGTGGGCCAATTTTTTAATCCTGGCTGCCGGCCTGGGTTACTTGATTCGCAAACATGCTCCGGCTTTCTTCCAGCAGCGTTCTCAAGAAATACAACAAGGCATTTCCGAGGCCACCAAGACCAAGCAGGAGGCTGAGGCCCGCGCGGCCGCAATTGAACGGCGTCTGGCGAGTCTTGAAAGCGAGATTGCAAAATTGCGTGCCAGCGCACACCAGGAGATTGCCACGGAAGGCGGGCGCATCAGCCGCGAGACGGTGCACCGCCTGCAAAGAATTCAGGCGCAGTCGGCGCGGGAAATTGAGCTGATGTCGCGTGCGGCTAGCGCGGAATTGCGGAAGTATTCCGCGGAGCTTGCGTTGGATCTGGCGCAGCAACGCATCCGGTCGCGCATGACCAAAGAGACACAGGATTCGCTGGCGGATAAATTCCTACAGGACTTGCGTTCCCAGGTTGTCTCAGGTCTAACGCCGGGCGAGAGGAACTGAAGCATGGCTTCCGCATTGGCCCACCGCTACGCCAGCGCCCTGGTGGACATCGTACTGACGCCGGGATCGACGCTGAAGCCGGAGGATGCGGTAGTTCAGCTACGCGCCGCCGCGCAAATGGTGGCGCAATCCACGGAGTTGCGTACCGCACTGCTGACGCCCGCCATTCCGACTTCGCGCAAGCGCGCAGTGATGGCCAAATTGCTCGAGGAAATAGGCGCGTCGCCGTACATCCGGAATTTCATATGGGTGGTGATTGACCACCGGCGCATCGGGATGCTGGACGATATGCAGGAAGCGTTCGACGTGGCGCTGGATGAGCGAATGGGATTCGCGCGCGCGGAAGTGGCCTCGGCGGCCGCGTTGGATGAACAACGCAGCACTCGACTGGAATCGGAATTATCGCGGTTGACGGGAAAACGGATGCGCTTACGCTTTACAGTGGATCCGGAGCTGCTGGGCGGCGCGACGGCGCGCATCGGGTCGACACTGTACGACGGTTCGCTGCGCGGCCAACTGGAACAACTGCGGCGTGAGTTGACAGAGGAATCGGGGGAATAGGGGTGGGTATTTAATATATGGCTCAAATCCAAGCTGATGAAATCGCGCGCGTGCTGCGCAGCGAAATTGAGCATTACGAAAAAGCGGTAAACGTATCCGAGACCGGATCGGTGATCTCTGTGGGTGACGGAATCGCCCGTATTTACGGCCTGGAACGCGTCATGGCCGGTGAGATGGTGGAGTTTCCGCATGGCGTGACGGGCATCGCGCTCAACCTGGAAGAGGACCAGGTAGGAACCGTGCTGCTGGGCGAATATCAGGAGATCAGAGAAGGCGACGAAGTCCGGCGCACCGGAAAGATCATGTCCGTTCCGGTGGGCGAAGCGATGGTGGGACGCGTGGTGAACGCGCTCGGGCAGCCCATCGACGGAAAAGGCCCGGTGGCCACCAAGGAAACGCGCGCCATCGAAACCATCGCGCCTGGCGTAGTCGACCGGCACCCGGTGAAGGAGCCGCTGCAGACTGGGATCAAGGCGATCGACTCCATGATTCCGATCGGGCGCGGGCAACGCGAACTGATCATCGGCGACCGGCAGACGGGTAAGACTGCGGTGGCGATCGACACTATCATTAACCAAAAGGGCGGCGACGTGATCTGTATCTACGTCGCGATCGGCCAGAAGCGGTCTACCGTAGCGCAGGTAGTGAAGACGCTCGAAGACAACGGCGCCATGGAGTACAGCGTAGTGGTAGCGGCCACGGCTTCTGATCCCGCGCCCATGCAGTACATCGCGCCCTATTCCGGTTGCGCGATCGGCGAATATTTCCGCGATAGCAGCCGGCATGCACTGCTTATTTACGACGATCTTTCGAAGCATGCCGCGGCGTATCGCGAGATTTCACTGTTGCTGCGCCGTCCACCGGGACGCGAGGCGTATCCGGGCGACGTATTCTATCTACACAGCCGGCTGCTGGAACGCGCCGCGAAGTTAAACGACGCCAAAGGCGGAGGATCGCTGACCGCGCTTCCGATTATCGAGACGCAAGCCGGCGACATTTCGGCTTACATCCCAACCAACGTGATTTCCATCACCGACGGCCAGATCTTCCTGCTGGCCGATTTGTTCAATTCGAATATTCGTCCGGCCATTGACGTGGGCCTTTCGGTGAGCCGCGTGGGAGGCAGCGCGCAAATCAAAGCCATGCGGCAAGTGGCCGGCTCGCTGCGTCTGGATCTGGCGCAATTTCGCAATTTGGCGGCCTTCGCGCTGTTCGGCTCCGAGCTGGACAAGACCTCGCAAGCCCAATTGAACCGGGGGAATCGTCTGGTGGAAGTATTGAAGCAGCCGCAATACTCGCCGCTGCCGGTGGAGAAGCAAGTTCTGATCATTTACGCGGGGAACAGCGGAGCGCTGGACGATCTTCCAGTGGACCAGTGCCGGGCATTTGAATCCGAACTGTATCGCTATGTGGAATCGGCGCACCCGGCTATGCTCCAGGCCATTCGCGAGAAAAAAGCCCTGGATGATGCGCTAAAGAGCCAAGTCAATGCGGTGCTGAAGGAGTTCAAGGACCGGTTTGTGTCGCAGCATGCTCCCTCTGCCACGACGGTTTAATTCATGCCCAGCTTGATCGATCTGCGCCGGCGAATTCGCTCGGTAAAAAACACGCAACAGATCACCAAGGCCATGAAAGTGGTCTCGGCGGCGAAACTGCGGCGCGCGCAGGATCGCGTGCTGGCGGCGCGCCCGTACGCGCAAAGCATCCGGCGGATGTTGGCGAACGTCATGCAGGCGGTGGGTGACGGCCAGGAGGGCGAGGGTCTTGAATTTCTCATCAAACGTCCGGAGAAGCGCATTCAACTGCTGGTGATCACAGCCGATCGAGGGCTGGCGGGAGCATTCAATTCCAACGTAATCCGAACCGCGCAGAAGTTCATTGCGGATAACTCCGGAGCTGAAGTGCAACTGGAGCTGATTGGGCGCAAGGGCCGCGATTTCTTCCGCAAACGCCACCGCCAGATCACGGGCGACTATTCCACCATTTTTCAAAAAGTGGTCCGCTTCGAGGATGCGCAGGAAATCGGGCACAAAGTTACTGAGCGGTTCAAGCAGGGTGAAGTCGACGCCGTTTATATGGTGTTGAACAATTTCAAAAGCTTGATGGCATCGCGCTTGGTGGTCTCGCGCCTGCTGCCGCTGGAACCGCCCCAGGATCAGGAACAGATCGATTACATTTACGAACAACCTCCCGCTGAGCTGCTGGCAAGCCTGCTGCCGCGCTATATCGAAGCACAGATTTACCGCGCGCTACTGGAATCCGCCGCGGCCGAACATGCGGCGCGCATGACGGCCATGGAAGCAGCCAGCACAAACGCGGCCGAAGTGATCGATGCATTGACATTGAAGATGAATCGCGTACGGCAGGCCAGCATTACCAGAGAAATTATCGAAATCGTGAGCGGCGCAGCCGCGTTGGATTAGGAACGGACATTTTATGGCAACGACATCCGCATTAGTAGAAGGCAAAGTGATCCAGGTGGCTGGACCGGCCATCGACATTCAGTTCCAGGAGCACCAGATCCCGGTGATCTACACAGCAGTGCATATCACGAGCGAAGGTTTCACCACCCCAATACCCATCGACGTGATGACCGAAGTTGCGCAGCACATCGGCGAAGGACGCGTGCGCGCCATCGCGCTGCAACCCACCGACGGCATGGTGCGCGGAATGAAAGCGGTGAGCCTGGGGCATCCCGTGGAAGTGCCCGTGGGAAATCAGACGCTGGGACGGGTGATGAACGTGATCGGGCAGCCGGTGGATAACATGGGGCCCATCGATACGCCGCAGAAGTGGTCCATCCATCGTCCGGCGCCTGCCTTTGAGGAGCAGGCGACTGAATCGCAGATGTTCGAAACCGGCATCAAAGTGGTGGATCTGCTGGAACCGTATTTGCGCGGCGGAAAGATTGGATTGTTCGGCGGCGCGGGCGTCGGCAAAACGGTTGTGATCATGGAGCTGATCAACAACATCGCTTTGAAGCATGGCGGCGTTTCGGTGTTCTCGGGCGTGGGCGAGCGCACCAGAGAAGGCAACGATCTGTGGCTCGAGATGCAGGAATCCGGCGTGCTGAATCCGAAGGATTATACGAAATCGAAAGTGGCGCTCATTTACGGCCAGATGACGGAGCCGCCGGGCGCACGTTTACGCGTGGGCCTTTCCGGGCTCACGGTGGCCGAGTTCTTCCGCGATGAAGAAGGCCAGGACGTGCTGCTGTTCATCGACAATATTTTTCGTTTCACGCAGGCCGGATCGGAAGTATCGGCGCTGCTGGGACGCATGCCTTCAGCAGTGGGCTATCAACCGAATCTGGCGACCGAGATGGGCGAATTGCAGGAGCGCATTACGTCCACCAAAAAAGGTTCCATTACGTCCGTGCAGGCTATTTATGTGCCCGCCGACGACTACACGGATCCGGCGCCCGCCACCACATTTGCCCACCTGGATGCCACTACCAATCTGACGCGTAGTCTGGTGGAACAGGGAATTTACCCGGCAGTGGATCCGCTGGCGTCCACCTCGCGAATTCTGGATCCGCGCATCGTGGGCGAGGAACATTACAACGTAGCCCAGCAAGTGAAGCAGGTTTTGCAGCGCTACAAGGATTTGCAGGATATCATCGCGATTCTTGGAATCGACGAATTGTCGGACGACGACAAGCAGATTGTGGCCCGCGCCCGCAAAATCCAGCGATTCCTGTCGCAGCCGTTCCACGTGGCCGAGCAGTTCACCGGGATCAAAGGCCAGTACGTAACGCTGGCCGATACGGTGCGTAGCTTCAAGGAAGTGGTGGAAGGGAAACACGACGACCTGCCCGAGCAAGCGTTCTACATGCAGGGCAGCATCGAAGATGTGAAGAAGAAGGCGGAAGAACTGCGAAAGCAAGGCGAGGCATAAGAGGTGCCCGAAGTCTTCGAGATCGAGATTGCGACGCCGCAGCGGCTATTAGCACGCGAGAAGGTGATCCGCGCGCAGATCCCGGCCAAGGACGGCTATATCGGCGTATTGCCGGACCATGCGGCGCTGATCTCGGAGCTAGGAGTGGGCGCGATGAGCTACACCACGCCGGACGATCATCGCTTCAGCCTGGCGGTGGGCGGCGGGTTCCTGGAGATCCACAACAACGTAGTCCGGGTTTTAACCGATTTCGCCGAGAAAGCTCAGGAGATCGATGTTGCACAGGCAGAAAAAGATTTGAAGCACGCCCAGGATGCCGTGATCAATCCCGCGCTGGGCATTGATATCGCAGCGGCACTGATCGCGATTCGTCACGCTCAGGCGCGGATTGACGCCGCACGCAAGGCAGCGAATAAGGAAGAATAAGCACTTTTGTCGATGGGCGAGAACCCACCAACCGGCGGCTGTCCTAAAATTCCGGCCAGTTCGCATGGATCGGATTCTGGAGCTTCTTGTCTGAAAGACTTCCCCAGCTCGTTCGGAAGGCGCGTAATGGTAGCATTGCGGGTTTGGGCATGTTTAGAACCCAATTAACCCTAGGCTGATCTTAATTGCTGCATCTACCCTACGCATTACTTCGGCATCGACTTTGCCCAGTCGTTTTATCAGGCGCTGCCTATCCACGGTCCGGAGTTGGTCTAGCCGAACGGTGGAAGTAATTTCCAATCCGGTACCGTTAGGCCCAATCACGACTTCATTAGGATAGGGAGGAGTGGAAACCTTAGAGGTGATGGCAGCGACAATGGTTGTGAGGCCGTAGCGGTTGCTGACGTCGTTTTGTAGGACCAGAGCAGGCCGGGTCTTTTTGATCTCATGGCCTAGCGCCGGGTCGAGCGCCGTGAGGTAGATTTCCCCGCGTTGTGGGTAGGCTTTCTGGCTTGTTCTTCTTGATCTAGTTTCTGCCATGCTTCTTGCTCCACCGGAAACCACTCCTCGGCGATCTCCAAATCCAGCTTGGCGTTGGCCA
Organism: Bryobacteraceae bacterium; assembly: GCA_036008345.1. Lineage (GTDB taxonomy): Bacteria > Acidobacteriota > Terriglobia > Bryobacterales > Bryobacteraceae > Palsa-89. The sequence goes on along the minus strand of DASYNU010000242.1, from coordinate 1,864 downwards.
AAGCCCCTCGCTTGAGCCGTTCCCGAAGATTGGCCTTGCTCTGGGTCTGGACATAATACAAGACAGCCTGGGAAATGAACCGGCTGCGGTCACCCTTAACCGCGGCCTTCTCCAGGACTTTGATGGTCTGATCCGGCAACATGATGTTGATGCGTTTGCTCATAGGTGTGAGATCGTTGACAGCGTATATGGAAAGCGTACACACACATCGTGTGTAAGTCAAATCGCTCACCATCTCGGCTTATTTCTGAGGGATAATCGACCTTCTTTCGATCCCCACGGTGATTCTTGAACGCCGCCCAGCATCTCGGAGAGCAGGCTAAATAGCGGCAGATCGACAGCACCCACAAGTGTGTTCTCTGCTACCGTTGCACCGCCCAAGCCAGTCCATCTGGTTGCTTACCCGCTTCGATGTGCCCGGTCACTTCCAAAGATTTCAGATCGATGATGGCGACGTAGTCGTCCGGCGTGCAGGCCACGTACGCACGCACACCGTCGGGCTGCATCTGAATGCCGGCAGCGCCACGGCCAACCTTCACGCGTTTCACAACGTCACGAGTCGCCGCGTCGATTATGGTTAAGTTCGGACCACTCAAGGTGGAGATGAGTACTAGCTTTCCACCGGGCGTGAACTTTAGCCGGTTCGCACCGGCAACGCTCGCGGCCAGCGTCTGAACTACTTTCTTGCTCGCGACATCGACTATGGAAACGGTGCCGTCCTGCGCATTCGCAGCCCACATTTCCTTGCCGCTTGGAGAAACATCAAATCCCTCCGCGCCTCTGCCTACGGGCACCACGGTCTCATCCCAATCCGCCATGGGAGGCCCTCCTCCCGGCCCCTGTCCACCGATACGCTTCTCAATGATGGTCATGGTGGCTGAACTGACATTCGAAGTAGCCATCCATTTGAGATCTTCGGAAACGAAAAGCATGTGCGTTCTGTTCTGACCGGTGCCGAGCACCCAATCGATCTGCTTGGATGCGGGATCGTAACTACCGATAACTTTGGCTGCTTCAGCAGTGAACCATACTTTTCCAGCGGCGAACATCAGGCCGTGAGGTCCTCGCAGTGCGCCCAGATCGATTGCAGGCAAGGCTTTTTGCTCCATCAGGTTGATTGGGGTGATCGTGTTGTACCGGCCACCACCGTAGTTGGAGATGTATGCGAACTTTCCATCGGCGGACGCCACCACTTCGTGGGGATCAGGCCCGGATGGCATCGTGGCGATCACTTTGAGGGTTACTGGATTGACGATTGCGAGCGTGTGGCCAGTCTTGGCCAACACCAGTAACGCTGGGGATGGAGTGCTCTCGGCGCGCGCCAAGGCACAATCCAGCAGGGCGCCGGCCAGCAGGAACGAACTGATTGTTAATTTCATGATTCTTCCCAATTCTAGCTCCGGGATTTGGCCGCCGGTGAGGTGCATCGACCGCAGAGCTCAGCAGTTGCCCGAGCGATTGATTTGTCCCCTCGCTGACGCGCGGGGCTACATTTCCGTGCGATTGGAACCGGCCCCTACGATTGGAACCGGAAAGGACCCCGATTTTCTCAGGCTTCAGCTTGACGGTGTCGCGGCTGACAGAATAAACGTCTACAGAAGGCGATCTGACATAATACTGTCAGCGCCAAGTAGAAATGTCCTAATCTCTGCCAAGTAGAAATGTCCGGTTTTGGGGTGGAGTTGGAGCGGTGTGGTTTAGAGTGTGAATGATTCCTTGGTAAGTCGCGCTCCTGAGGAAGATTCAAAGCCGATGCGACGGAGTTGGCTCCGAAGTAAGCGGCGGCAAGCCCTCGGTTAACCGGGCCCTGCGGGGTACCCTCCGAGGGTTTTGCTTTTCTGGCACAGATTACTTTGGTGAAACT
>DASYNU010000241.1:0-21597 GCA_036008345.1 Bryobacteraceae bacterium | reverse complement strand
CTTCGGAAGCATCCAGGAAGGTGGCGGCGTGAACGAGTTACTTGATCGTCTCCGTGAAGAGTTCCGGGATGAGGACTCTCGGTACGCGTATGCTGATTCGGTTGCAAATGCTTTCATCGCGGCCCAAATAAAAGCACTCAGGGAAGAACGGAAGTTGACTCAGGAAAAATTGGCGGAATTGACCGGAACCAAACAATCCGGCATATCTCGATTCCAGAAGGCAGAGTATTCAGGCTGGAAGGTTGAGACGCTGAGGAAATTAGCTAAGGCATTTGGAGTGCGCCTGCGAATCAGTTTTGAAGAGTTTGGCACGCTACCCACAGACGTTGGTGGGTTCTCAAAGGAGCGCTTGGCTCCCCGAAAATTTGAAGACGATCCTATCTTCAACCCGAAGAACGAGTTGAAACCTGAAAAAGCTGCGGTGGCGGCGGCACCGAACCCCGCGCTAACAGGGCTTTCGAATGTGAGGCCGGAGGCTCTTGATGCTATTCGCGGCGCTCTTAGCAAAGCCGCTGAAGCGGCCAGGCGTTATGCCCAACACGGGTCAACAGGATTGGCACCCCAGGAGCAAGTTCCCGAAATTGCTTTGAACGACTCACCGAAGCTAGGCGGAGCACCTGATAACGTAGTCCCAATCGATATCAAACGCGAAGGTCTAAAGAGGCTCCTCAGGGAGCGCGAAATACGAAAACATGCTTAGGATGGACACACATCGATGGCTGAATTAGAAAAGACTAAGGCGGAGCCTACGCCCGAGCAGGCCGCTGCGTTTATGGCCGTGCTGACTAGAGCATTAAGTTCCAAAATGGAACAAGAGAATAAGTTCGAAGCGGCATATGCCAACAACTTTAATTTCGAGCCCAGCGTGTGGGACTTGAAAATTATCTTCGGGCAATTGGAACAGCATACTGGAACCGCTGAAATTGACTGGCACACTGCGATCACGATTCCATGGCTTCAGGTAAAGCTTGTAGCTTACTACTTGCGTGTCCAAGCAATTTGGTACGAACTGCAGACCGGTCCGTTGAAGATTCCAGAACACGTAATGCCGCCAGTACCTAAGCCACCAGAGGGCGAGATGGCCGAAAACAGCTACGCAGTCGCCTACCATGAGGCTCAGAAGAAGATATACGCGGAGATGTTTGGCGCAGTGGCCAACCAGACTTAAGGGAGAATCAACCACATAGTTCGGGAACCTCGAACTACAGGATCGGTGCCACTGACTACCAAGTGGCATTTGAACCGATTCTCGAAGAATAGGCATCAACCAACTTTTAGCGGACTACCCTACACCGCCGGATATTGCCGTTGTACAATAAATACTTCCGCTAGGCTCAGCGCTACTGGAACACTCGGATCATCGCTCGATGGTTTCCGCTGGAGACCATCAAAGAGATGTATACGGTGAAGGCTGACTTTATTGCGCTAATCCTGGCGGTGTCCTCCAGTGGCCAGACCAGCCAGGCCCCACCTAACCTGCGCAGCGCCACGCCAGCGAATCCAGTTGTACGAGTCGCCGATACTGTGGGCGCCGCAGTGGATCCGAACAAGTATCTGATCGGTCCGGAAGACATTCTGTTTATCAAGGTTTGGCGTGAGAACGATTTCACCATGCCAGTAGCGGTGCGCCCGGATGGGAAGATCACCATGCCGCTGGTGGGCGAGGTCCAAGCCTCCGGCGTGACCCCCATGCAATTAACCAAAACTCTCACCGAACAGTTCGCGAACTTCATCAACAATCCCGATGTGACGGTGTTTGTCACCGATGTTCGCAGCAAGAAATACTACATCATCGGCGAAGTCTCGCACCAGGGCTCGTTCCCTCTGGTGACTCCCACCACGGTGCTGGAGGCGCTGAGCTATGCAGGCGGTTTTCACGAATTTGCCAATACCAAAAAGATCAAGATTCTGCGGGGCGACCAGGTCTATAACTTTAATTACAACGACGTTACCAGGGCCAAACATATGGAACAGAACATCTATCTTGAAAATGGGGACAAGATCATCATTCATTAGATCTTGAAGCAATCATGCAAGCCACCACAATCGCGCGCCGGCCGCTAGACGTTGAGGACTACATCGACATTTTGCGCCGGCACAAGGGTTGGATTTTCGGCCCAATGTTCGGGGCGCTAGTGATGTCGGTGGTGGTGGCGTTTCTTTGGCCGGACACCTACGTCTCCATGGCCACCATTCGCGTGGTGCCGCCGCAGGTGCCGGAAAACTTCGTTCCTGCCAACGTGAACATGGACGTCCAGGGCCGCGTCAGTTCGCTGATCCAGCTTATTCTCAACCGCGCTACTCTAACCAACATCATCAACACTCACAACCTTTACAAAAGAGAGCGGGATCGGCTGCCGCTCGAGGACGTAATCGAGAACATGCGGCGGGACGATATCAAGTGCTGTCCGCTGTTACAGACTGCCGACACTCACAGGAACGAGCGGAATCAGTATCCGGCTTTTCAGATCGGATTCGCATACAATAACCGCTTCATCGCTCAAAAAGTCACCACCGATCTAGTGGCGCGATTCCTGGAAGAGAACGTTCGAGAAGTCTCCGAGCAAACTGTCTCCACCACGCAGTTCCTGCGCGACCAGTGGGACTCGGCCAAGAAGAAACTGGATGATATCGAGCAAAAACTGAGCGTTTTCCGCACTCAGAACATGGGCCGGCTGCCCGAAGAGCAGCAATCCAATTACCAGGGCTTGAACGCCATGCAGGCGCAGATGCTCACGCTGAATACGTCCATGAACCGCGTTAATCAGGAGAAACTGCTCTACGAGAATCAACTGCGTATATTTCGCGAACAACTTTCTTCCTTGAAGGATCCCAATTCCGAGGATCAGGCCCAGCAGCAGAAGAACGAGAAGCTGGCGGAGAAAGACCGTGAAATCGAACAGTACGAGAACTCCCTCGCCGCAGCGCGTGAGCGTTATAAGGAGGGGCATCCGGATGTGCAACACCTGGTGATCATGCTGGCCGCCGCCAAAAGGCAGCGCGTGGTGATTGTCAAGCAGGAAGAAGCCAAGAAACCGGATGTCACCGCCGCACGCGTGCCCAATACCCAGATGCTGAGAGAACAACGCGACCTGGACGTTGCCATGGAGCGCGTTCAGGGATTGATTCAGGCCAAGGATCTGGAGATGGACGATTATAAAAAGCAGTCCGTCGAGCTGGAAAAAACCATCCGGATCTATCAGTCGCGCATAGAAAGCGTGCCGGTGGGAATCAAGGAGTACGACCAGCTAATCCGCGAGCGCGATCTCGCCAGAAAAGATTACGAGGATCTGGACCGCCGTCTGAACGCCTCGGCGATGTCCACCGCCCTCGAGAATCGCCAGCAGGGAGAGCGGCTAGAGCAACTGGATCCGCCTTCCATTCCACAGACCCCGACGCAGCCCAAGCGGCCCTTGATCATCGCCATCGGAAGCGGCATCGGTTTGATGGCCGGCCTGTGTTTGGCCGGGGCAAGGGAAGTGAAGGACACCGCCCTCAAGAATCTGAAGGATGTGCGGGCCTATACGCAGCTTCCGGTCCTCGGAAGCATTCCGCTGCTCGAGAACGATTTGGTAGTGCGACGCAGAAAGCGGCTGGCGTGGCTGGCATGGTCCACCGCGTGTCTGGTGGGCGCGATTATCATGTCCAGCTGCGTGATTTATTATTTCGCCACGAAACTGTGAATGTGGGGCAGCGCCATGCGCTGCCAGCCTAGGCCGTTAGCAGCATGCGCCGATTGCCAATCGGCGCGTAGAATGCCATCCTACCCCACATCCGAAAGGGACGATATTTTATGAGCCGAGTTCATGACGCGCTGCGGCGCGCCGGGCAGTCCGGAGTGCTGGCCCCAAGTATTGGCGATCCGCGCGTGGCTCCGGGCGCCTCTCCTCCATCCCTGGAGGGGCTGCTGGAGCGGGTCCAGGCGATTCCCTATAACCCCGCGCCCCAAGCTTTGGTCATCGACGCGCTACATCCGCATGAAGCCGCCACCGAAGAGTTCCGAACGCTTCGCACTAAGCTCAACCACATGCAGAGCCTGCAACCCATCCACACCGCCGTTGTCACCAGCCCGGCGCCGGGTGAAGGAAAATCATTCGCCGCCATCAATCTGGCCCTCGCGGAGGCCCAGCTGTCCGGCAATCTCACTCTGTTGTGCGATTTCGATCTACGCCGTCCAATCTTGCACAGTCTGCTGCGGACCGATCGGGGCCCGGGCATAACCGATTATCTACAGGGCAAGGTCGCCCTGCGCCAGGCCATCCGCAGAGTTGGCGACACCAATCTCTACGTCATGCCCGCCGGAGAAGCGGTCATCAATCCACTCGAGCTGCTTAATCTGAAAGAAGTCAAGCAAATGCTCGACCTTTTGCCGAGCCTTTTTAATTGGGTCATTCTGGATAGCCCGCCCCTATTGTTCGCGGCCGATGCGAATCTGCTATCCACCTTGTGTCATGGCACTATTCTGGTGGTTCGCATCGGAGCCACCACTATTGATTCCATCACGCGCGCCATGCAGTCGCTGTGCCAGAACAATGTCCTCGGCATTATTGTCAATGGCGCGCGGCGCGCCGAACTCTACAGTCGCTACACCTACTACCACTCTTATTCGGAGCCCGCACCAGCATTGCCCAAGCCTAATGAGCAGCCTTGAAAAAATCAAAGGCACCGGTCGCTCACGCTCGCGAATCGGTAACGGAGCAGATTCGCGACCGTGAGGGAGCCGGTGCCTTTGGCAATTTTTCGCGGATTATGAGTCTAAGCGGGTGGCGATTCACGGCTCCCACCGCTCCATAAAAACCGTGCCTAAATGGCCCGGTGTGTAGCCCGGCGGATACAGACTTCCGCAACCTCGCGCATTCAGCTAAAATGAAACCTTCGACTCACGCATTCCGGGCTTACCCTGAAACCGAGCTTCGGCAATGGACGTCTGGTGAAGTTAGTCGCAGAGTGGAAAGGAACCCTTCTTAGATGATGTTTCACAGGCCTGGCCGCCTGCGAGTGGTCCTGTTGTGTTCAAGTATCTTTTCCACCCCGGCTATTTTTTTGGAAGCACAGCAGCCCGCCGCTCAGCAACAGCCGCCGCAACAACAGCAACCCGCGCCGCAGCAACCTGCCCCACAGCAGCCGCAGCCCAATCGTCCGAATCCTTTCGAGACCGTTCCCACGGCCCCGGCCCAGCCGCCGCCCGCGCAGGCTCCCAAAGAACAGATTCAGAATGTGCCGGAGCCCAAACCGGAAGCCCCGCGCGCCACTCAGCCTGGACAACCGCCCGAGGATATTATTGAGGCCGTCGAATTTCGCGGCAACCGGCGCGTCCGTCAGGATACTCTGCTGGCCTTGATCGTCAGCAAGAAGGGCGACAAGTACGATGAAGACACCCTGCATCGCGATTTCATTTCACTCTGGAATAGTGGACGCTTCGACGATATCCGCGTCGAGCGAGAGCCGGGCAAGGAAGGTTGGATCCTACGCTTTGTTGTGGTGGAGCGGCCGGTAGTTCGATCCATCAAGTACGAAGGCAACAAGTCCATGACGGTCTCGGATATTCTGGACCGTTACAAAGAGCGCAAGGTGGGTCTGGTGGTGGAATCCCAATACGATCCCAACAAGGTCCAACACGCCAAGAACGTGCTTATCGAGATGGAGGCCGAGCGCGGCCATCAATACGCCAAGGTGGATGCCGAACTGCGCCGGGTGCCTCCCTCATCGCTCGAGCTGACCTTCAAAGTCGACGAGGGTCCCAAGGTCAAGGTGGGCGTTATCGACATTGAGGGCAACAAGGCCTTCAGCAGTAAAGATGTCATCCGGGCGATGAAGAACCTGCATCCTCTGGGTATTCCGTATTCCATCCTGTTTGAAAATCTATTCACCCGAACTTACGATTCCACCAAGCTGGATGAAGACAAGCAGCGCGTTCAGGTTTTTTATCAGGAACACGGATACTTCATGGCGCACGTCGCCGACGCCACGGTTACCATGCGTCAAGTAGGCGGGGCCGGCATGCATATCTGGCTCATCCATCCCAACAAGCTCGGCACTCGCGCCGACATCAAGATGGATATCGAGGAGGGCCGCAAGTATCACCTGAACAACATTACTTTCACCGGCGTGAAATTCTTCAAGACTCCGGAAGCCCTGATGACGCCGTTGTTCGGGATGTCCAAAGGCGAAGTGTTCTCAACCGCCAAGCTCAAAAAAGGCATCGAGAACATGCGCAAGCTGTATGGCCAGTTTGGATTCATCGACTTCGTGGTGGAACCCGAGCCCCAGGCAGTTCCGAATAGCGATCTGGTGGACCTGTCGCTATCCGTCGACGAAGGTAAGCAGTTTTTCGTGCGCCGTATTGATTTCTCCGGCAACACCACCACGCGCGACAAAGTTATCCGGCGCGAGATGCTGGTGGATGAAGGCCAGATCTTCAACAATCACCTTTGGGAACTGAGCATCCTGAGGCTCAACCAACTGGGCTACTTCGAGCCGTTGAAGGCCGAAGAGGCCGCCGATATCAAGCGCGACACCAAAACCGATACGGTGGACCTTACGCTCAAACTCAAGGAGCGCGGTAAAAATTCCATCCAATTGAATGGCGGCGTCTCGGAAATCTCCGGCAGCTTCATCGGGCTCTCTTACTCGACGAATAATTTTCTTGGGTTGGGCGAGACGCTGAGCCTCAGCTCCCAACTGGGCACGCTGCTACGGCAAGTGCAGTTCGGTTTCACCGAGCCCTATTTGTTCGATAAGCCCATTCAATCCGGCTTCACGCTCTACATGAACCGGTTCGACTACAACCAGGGCCGCGAAGCCTCCATCCTGGCGGGACAGAACCTGCTGCCCTTGTTCAACCAGTTGGGATCGCAAAACCTGCTCAACTATGTGCAGAACGGCTATGGTGGCACCGTGTTCGTTTCCTACGCCCTCCGGCGGACCTTCGCCCGCGTAGGCCTTTCCTATGGCTACGACATCTCCAGCCTCAAGACCCTTAGCACCGCGGCATCCAGCTACTTCGACTACCTGGACTTTCAGGGCGTCGGCGGGCCTAATTCGCTGAGCGGCATACGCACCAGCAAAGTCACGCCGTCCTTCACCTACAACACGGTGAATCATCCCATCACGCCCACCGGTGGAAAATCGCTCTTCTTTTCGTTCTCCTATGCGGGCATCGGCGGAAACGTCAACACCCTCTCGCCGACGATAGACGCGAAGTATTTCCGGCACGGTCTTAAGAAGGGCCACGTCATCGGCATGCACTTCACCGGGAAGTTCATCACCGGATACGGCGGCAAAGTGGCGCCCCCCTTCGCCCGTTACTACATGGGCGGCGAAAACGATATCCGCGGATTCGATATCTGGGGCATCAGCCCCATTGCGTTTCTGCCGAGCGACGCCACCGTCAACGTACTTAACAACGACGGTACGCAGCGCATGCAGAAGCAATTCATCAACGGCCAGGTGTCGTATCAGCCAGTGACCATGACCATACCCACCTATCAGTTCGCTTATCCGGGTGGCGATACCAGTCTGGTTACCAATTTCGAATACCGGATTCCTATTTTCGGCCCGGTGGTGCTGGCTGCGTTCGGCGATGCCGGAATCGACAAACTGTCGCTGCCTAGCCAGCTTGCCTTGAATCCCGGCCGCATTGAACAATTGAATGCCGAGTTCCCCCAGGCGAATTTCAGCGGACGCGCCTACATCGCGCCCGGTACTCAAAAACCGCGCGCCTCCACCGGCCTTGAGCTGCAGGTGCTGATGCCCGTTGTGAATGCACCCTTCCGGCTCTACTTTGCCTACAATCCGAGCGTCTTCCGCGGCTATATACAACCTCCTATCGCGGCGAATCGGGACGATTTCCCGAACGCAGCTACTTACCTCAACGCTCTCGGAACAATCGGCCAGCCCATCCCTCTTTTTGAGAGGTACACCACCGTCCGATTCTCCATCGGCCGGACGTTTTGAGCAACGCAGGGCCGAAATATTGGATAGAATATAATGTATTCAAAGGTTAGGAGTTTCACCGTGAAAAGTATTGTATCTGTATGCCTCACCCTGGCTTTCGCCGCATCGGTGAGTGCCCAGACCCCCAGTCAGGCGGCCGGCCAGCCGCCTACCAAAGTCGCCGTAATTTATTTCCAAGGCGCTATTGTCGGCACCAAGGACGGCCAGAAAGCCGCCGCCGATCTGGATTCGAAGGCAGGCCCCAAGCGCAAGGAGCTTGAACTCAAGCAGAACGACGTCAATAGCCTGCAGGATCAGTACAACAAGGGACAAAACACTTTGAGCGATGCCGCCAAGAACGAGCTTCTTAAGAACATCGAACTGAAGAAGAAGGCTCTGCAGAGAGATTTTGAGGATGCCAAGGAAGACTTCGACCAGGAGCAGCAGAAGCTTCTGCAACAGCTAGCCCAGAAGATGACCGCCGTGATTGAGAGATACGCGCACGATCACGGTTACACGATGGTGGTGGACGTCAGTTCACCGCAAAGCCCGGTCCTGTTCGCTTCGACTTCGATCGACATCACCAAGGACATCATCGATCTTTACGACCAGAGCTCCGCGGCCATGACGAATCCTGCGCCCGCGAAGCCCGCGTCCAGTCTGGCTGCTCCGAAGCCAGCCACGCCGGCCAAACCCCCAGCCACCAAGCCGCCCGGATCGAACTAGCTCTTGAGCCGCGGCCGTGAGAATCCGTGAAGAAATCGGTTCGCAGGCGAAAGCGCCTGCGCCACCCAGTCATAAATCCTTGTGCATCAACGTGGGGCAGACGCTTTCGTCTGCCAACTCCGCCATTAGCGCAGCCGATCAGCATGAACAGCGCGGTGGACCGCTATCACACGATGGCGGGCGAACGCGCGCGTTCCGCCATCGCCGCGACGCGCCCACACCGATTTTTTCACAGTTTCTGAGGGAGTCGGTGCTTGGGCCGATTCCTCGGCTCTAAGGAAGCCGGTTGTCCTCCGCCACCAAAGTCGAGCTTGCCAGTGGCCGCAAACTTCGCGACCGCAACAAGCCCCTCTACAGGCTGGCGCACTGGCCCATCTGGATCTTCGTTTTCTTTATCGCACCCGGCCCCTCCACTTTCGATCTCTTCGAGCGTGGATTCGACTATCGCAAGCTGATGTGGCTTGCGGTGGTGATTCTCGGTACCGGCATCGCGGCTCTGCGCGGCCGTCTTCCGGGCGTGGAGCCCCGGCCCTACATAATCCGCTTCGTCGAGGATAAACCCAACCCTCTGTACCGCCGCGTCTGTTACACCTTCGCCTGGAGCGTGGTGATCGCATTCGCGATTCTGAATTTCACTGGGCTGGCCGTAGCCGTAGCCACTGGTGCCTGGCGTCTCAAGCAAATTTATTTCTATGGCTACCTGCCTGTCGCAATCACAATTTGGATTCTCGGCGCGCTAGGCCGATTACCGCGCGTGAAAGCCTCTACGCAAGGCGAAGGCACGGAGCGCCGCTACTTCTACGGCGCAGTCTGGGCATGCTGCATCGCCCAGCCCATCCTAGGTATTCTCTGGAAGCTGCTGCCGCACACCCGTTCAGCCGACGCGTTAAAGCTCGCCGTGTTCAGCCTCCTAATCGCGTCAATCGGATTCCTAGCCCACCGCGGAATCCTCCCCAGAACCCGCCCGATAGTCCCAGGCGAACTGGCGATATCGGACTAAAAGGCCGTTCCTCGTTTCTCGTTAGGGGCGCTCGATCGTCCCCAACAAGAAACGAGAAACGGATTCTCACTCCCATCTCAACGCCGTCACGGGATCAATCCGCATCGCGCGCCGAGCCGGAAAATACGCCGCCACAATCCCCACCAACGCGAGAAATAGTGCAGCCCCCGCGAACGTCCACGGATCCGTGCTCGATAAACCGAACAATTGGCTTTTCAAATACCGCGTTGCCGCCAGAGAGAGCGGAATCGCCACCAGGATACCTGTACCAGCCACGAGCGCCACCTCCGCCATCACCAGGCGCACAATCGTGCCCGGCGAAGCGCCCACCGCTAGCCGGATGCCGATTTCCCGCGTCCTTCTGGCCACCATGAATGCCAACACACCATAAAGACCGATGGCCGCAAGGAGCGTCGCCAGCAAACCAAACCCCATCGAAAGCGCGGCCACCACGCGATCCAGCCAGATATTGTCGCTAATCAGTTGATCCATGCTTTGGAGATTGGTCACTGGCAGATTCGGATCCAGACGCTGTACGTCCCTTCGCGCCACGCCGGCCGTGAGCGTAGGATCCTGCACGGTTCGGACGTAGAACGTCATTCCGCCGGGATCTTTACTCTGGCGATAGGGCAGGTAGACGAATCGCGGGGTCACTTGCTTTACGCTGGAGTACTTGCCGTCTTTCGCCACGCCCACAATTTGGATGTCCAGCTTGACATTGCCGCCGCCTAACCCGAACCAACGTCCCACCGCGTTTTCGTTGCCAAAGAAATAATGCGCGAATTTTTCATTCACGATCGCCACCTTGGGCGCGCCCGGCCCATCTGAGGCGGTGAACTCCCGGCCTGCGAGAAGTGGGATGCCGGTCACCGACAGGTAACCGGGACAAACCTGGTCGAAGTTGGGGTTCATATCTTCGCCTTCCTTAGCGTGATACCCCGCCACGGTAATATTGCTGCCGGAATTGGAATCCGCGATGAGGCCCATACGCGAACAGGTGACCGCGCGGACGCCGGGTTCGGAACCCACCTGCCCCAACAACCGGTCGTACAGCGAGAGAATCTGCGCGCTAGCATAGCCATTGAGTTTGGGATCGATTTCGAAAGCCAGCAGATGGTCCGGGCGAAAACCCAGGTCCTGGTTTTTGAGGTTATACAAACTGCGGGCAAAAAGGCCCGCTCCCACCATTAGCAGCAGACTGAGCCCGGTCTGCGCGGCCACCAAAACCTTGCGGAAACGCGCCTGCCCGCCGCCGCCCGCCACGTTTCCAGCTTGATCTTTGAGCGCCGCCGCGATACCGGAATGAGTGGTCTGAAATGCGGGAACCAGGCCGAACAGGATTCCGGTGACGGCTGAAATCGCAATGGTAAATCCGAGCGTCCGAAGATCGGGAGTGCTGGAGAAAGCCAGTGGCAAACCGGTCTCCGCGGGAAGGGCCCGCAACAACAAAGCTGCTACCCAGGATGCCAGAAGGATACCCAGCACTCCGCCCGCCGCCGCCAACACCCCGCTCTCCACCACCAGTTGCCGCAGCACCTGCAGACGCGTCGCGCCCAACGCGAAACGGATGGCCATCTCGCGCTGCCGGGACGCTCCACGGGCCAGCAGCAGATTCGCAACGTTCGCGCAGGCAATCAGCAGCACGAGCCCCACCATCGCCATCAGAGCCACCAGTGCCTTCGAGAACTGATTGCGCAGCGGCGAGAGACCCTTGGCGCCGTCCATCAGAGAAAGATGCGTCTTAAGAAATTCAGTACGGAGCCGCTGCGGCGGATTGTGCATTTGCCCCAGTTCCATCTCGCGCAGTGAATACCACAGAGGATTCATCGCCGCTTCGGCCTGCTTAGCCGTAACGCCAGGCTTCAGCCGCGCCACAATATTTAACCACCGGGAACGCCGGACGTCCAAATCATTCCAGCCCGGCGTGATTTGCGCCTTCATCATCATGGGAGCGAAGATGTCCGGCGCATCGCCCACCACTACACTTCGAAAACCGGGCGCCGTCACCCCGACCACTGTAAACGGATGGCCGTTCAACCGAATGGTTTGATTCAGTACCGCAGGGTCGCCGCCGAAGCGCCGCTGCCAATAGCCGAAGCTCAACACAGCCACCGGGTTCGCCTCCGGCGCCACATCGTCGGACTGCTGGAACACCCTGCCCAGCGCCGGCCGCACACCGAGCAGATCGAAATAATTTCCCGAAACCAGCTCGCTAGTGGCACGCTCGGTCTGTCCGTGCCAATTTGCAGCGATCTCGTAATACAAGGTCGCGAGCATCCCGCTGAAAACGGCATTGCGGTCGCGCAGATCGCGGTACATGGGATACGAGAAATACAGACCGCCAGCGTCATCTCGCGAACGCAGCGAGCCCTCATCGCCGCCACTAAAGTGGAGCAGCGTCAGTTGCTCAGGCGCCTGCACCGGCAGCGACCGCAGCAGCACCTGGTCCAGCAATGTGAAAATCGCCGTGTTGGCTCCGATCCCAAAAGCGAGGGAGAGAATCGCTACCAGTGTGAAGCTAGGGCTCTTCAGCAATGTACGAACGGTATATCGCAGCATGGTTTAACCCTTAGACGACCAGCACCGAAGAATCGTTGGTAAGAAAACATCCCCCAAAAGCACCAACTCCCTCACCGTCGCGGTTCGGCAACAAACGATCGTAACCGAACCGTGAGCGTAAGCGACCGGTGCTTTTGATTATTTCAATATTTCAATGAGCATCAGCGCATTCGGCTGCAACTCGAGATCCAGATAATTCCCAGCAAGATGAGCCCGGAGCGGAGCCGGCAGCTTGGTGGCCGCGTTCATGCGCTCCACTTGATCCTCAGTAGGATACTGCGGACTCCCCAACGCACGATACGCCGCCAGCGTATTCCCGCGTTCGTCGTCCACCCGGCTCAGCGTAACCGCGGCATTGTTCTGAACATTCTCGAAACTCAACCGGACCGTTTTCGACGACCCGGTCTTCCCCGGATCAGCCAGGTTCCAAAGCGCAATCACCAGCGCCCCGTCCTTCCGCTTAGTCACGATCAAATTCGAATCGGCGTTCACGATGCGCCTGTCTCCCAGCATGTGGAGCAACCCAAACGCATAGTAGCTGGGTTTATTGATGCCGCCTTTCGCCCGCAAACCGAACATCCCTACAAACGGCTGCGGAATCGGCCCGCCTTCCTCAAACACATCCGAGAATGTCCAGAACGACATGGCGTCCGCCAGTCCATCGCACTCTCGAATCGTATTGGCCAGCGCGGCGCCTACGTACGACGTGTCTCGGGCGCCGTTCATTCCCGGCACATTCCACTCGGTCCAAAGTAGCGGCAGTTTGGGCAGCCCCGAGCTCTCAATCTGCTTCTTCACCTTCGCCACCGCGCGGCACACGCGGTCGTCCAGCGGAATTTCTTCCTTGGTTCCGAAGAGATCCTCCACTGTATCGTCGGCGTAAGCGTGGCTGGATACGAAATCCACCGGCACGTGATTCTCTGACGCGTGCTTCAGGAACTCCGGTACCCAGGCTGCCGCTGCCGTCGCCGGACCTCCCACCCGCAGACGCGGACTAACACTTTTCAGCGCGCGAGCCGTGTGATCGTACAGCTCGAAATAGCTCCTCTGTCTCGGAATGCCGCCCCAAAAATCGATATTCGGCTCGTTCCACACTTCGAAGTACCATTGGGCTAGCTCTTCAGTACCGTACCGCTCCAGAAGGTGCCGCGCGAGCGCAATGATCATGCCGTCCCACTTTTCCAAACTCTTCGGAGGCGAGACGTTGGGCTTATACCAGAACGGGTGCAGCGCGTCTGGATTGAACGCCAATTTTTTCGGCATGAAGCTGATCTCCACAAACGGCCGTACTCCGTGCTTCAATAGCCCGTCGTAAATCTGGTCCACATAAGCGAAGTTATAGACCGGATTGCCATGTTCATCTTCGTTGTAAACGCCCACTTCGTCGTGGAGAATCGCATGGAAGCGCACATATTTGAAATCCGTGGCGGCCTTCACCGCATCCAGATCCTGGCGATAGCTGTCCCGCAGCGTCAGAATTGCGCGGCCGGACCCAAACATTTCCTCCCAGAAATGTGGGAAGGGCGAAGTTGGCCCGTTCGCGTCGATTCTCACCTGGGGCTGCGCCCACAGAAGCAACATCCCGGCGCCAAAAATCAGAATAAAGCGCGCGATCCACATACTTCTATCACAGCATGTTTGGGGACAACCTGACGTCTAAGGGCGCCACTTTGTCTAAGGTCCTGGAAGAAACACACGTGTTCTCAAGCGTCTGACTTTGGCAATCCCGTTGCTTTAAGGCTAGCCATGCTAGAGAACATGTTGGTCAACATGGCACGGTGCTCACTTTTTCTATTTCTCGCTGCTTCGTTGCAGGCGCAAATGCTAAACGCTGTGCGGCCGGATAGTGGAAAGGTCGGCTCAGTTCTCCGCATCCGTGGAAACGACCTGGGCAAAGCAAAAATCGATTCGGTTTACTTGTCGGACCAGACGCTGGACATGATGGTGAAGGTGCTGAATCAAACCGACGACTTCATCGAGTTTCGAATTCCCCCGTCGGTGAAGCCGGGCAAATTTCAACTGGTGCTCAAAACGGCCGGCAAAGTGCCGCGCCTCCTGGAACAGCCCTTTTACATAAAAGTGGAAGAATCCGGCGAAGCCAGCGAAGTAGCCGCTGGATCGAAATAATTCCGGCAATTCACTTCTTGCCGGTCATCTCACGTATAAAGTCCACCTCCGCCTGCCGGTAGGGTTTTCCGTCCGCGTGAAACACCTCATGATGCCACACCGCCGGCTCGCGTCCCACATACGGCTTCTGCCAGGAATCCCACGGCAGCCACGTTTGTGTCTTACCCGCCACGAGGCCCCAATTAATGGCCGCGACCTTATATTTCTTCGCGATCGGCAGAATTCCCTCGAAGGTGCTCTTGAAACCACGCGCCATGTACTCCGTGCAAAGAATTGGCCGATGCAAGCCTTCGAGCTCACGCACGTGCTTCTCGAAATCGTCCGGAGCGCTGTAGTTGTGGAACGAAATCACGTCCGACATTTCGAGCTCCATCTTCTCAATCGCGTTCAGCTTGTTCGAATCATTCCAGTCGCCGGTCCACACCCCGCTCGTGAGCGGCTGTTTCGGATTTGCCGCGCGCGCCCATCCGTATGCCTTGGGCAGCAGCGCCGCCACCAGGGCCACTTTATTCTGCGGCTCCAGCTTTCCATAACTCCCATTGTTCACATTGTCCGGCTCGTTCCAAATATCCCAAGCCAGAATGCGCTGGTCATTCGCGAAAGCTCCCACCACTCCGCGCACGTAGGCCTCCAGCCGCCCATATTGCGCTGGATCTTTCAACGCCTCTGCGCCCGGACTCTGCACCCAACCTGAGTTGTGAACGCCGGGCGTCGGCGCGTGCTGCTGCCCCAACTTCGGCGCCGGATCCCAGCACGAATCGAACAACACAAACATCGGTTTGATCTTGTGCCGGTCGGCAATCCTCAGGAACTCGTCTATCCGTTTCCGGAATCCTGCTGCGTCCTGCTGCCACAGCAGATCATGCAGGAACACGCGCATGGTATTCATCCCCAGACCTTCCGCCCAGCCCAGTTCCAGGTCGATGCGCTTGGGATCGAACGTGTCGGCTTGCCACATCTCCAGTTCGTTGATCGCTGTAGAGGGAATGTAGTCGCTGCCCACCAGCCAAGGCTCGCTCACGTACCAGTCTTGCGCCGTTTTTTCAGACCAGCGCCCGGTTTGCGCCGCAGCCGCCGCGCTCAATAAACAAACACCGATGATAAGCCGTTTCATGCTCGTATGAAGATAACAGATCGCGATAAGATTGAAGGCGAGTGCGCCGCGACGCCAGCTTTTTTGAGGATCGGGAAATGGACCTCATCTACATCGCCAAGAAGTTGAAGGAAGCTCTACGCCTGGAATCAGCTCTCACGGAATCCGGCATCGAGTACGCCGTGGAACCCGACAAATACAGCGGTGGCGTCCTTTTCATGAGCGAGCGTATTGGCGCGTTTTTCTACGTGCTACCGGAAGCCCTGGAACAGACCCGGGAAATCATGCGCCAGCACGGCTTCAAATTCCAAGAATGGCATCAGGCTGAACAAAAATGAAAACCCTCCTTGCGATCCTCTTCCCGCTCGCTGCGAGCGTACTCTTCGCCGCCGATTCTCCGTTCGAGCCGCTGTGGCTGTATCAAGGCACCTGGCAGTTCACCATGAACGCTGGCCCAGGCTCCGCCCCGGTGTCGAATAAGATCCAGAATGACTGCGTGGAAAACGGTCAATTTTTCCTATGCCAGCAGACTGTGGACGGCAAGGTGACGGCCCTGCTCGCTTTCACGCCGGGCGAATCCAAGGGCCACTATTACACGCAGCCCATCTTGCCGGATGGCCACGCCGCCGGACGTGGAGAACTCGAAATTGAGGGCGATCGCTGGACCTATCCGAGCAAAGAGGAAGAAAACGGCAAAACAAAATACTACCGGATCAACAATGTTTTCTCAGGAAAAGATCGGATACACTTCGAGCGCGCTGAATCCTCGGACGGCAAATCCTGGAAGGTGCTCGCATCCGGCGATGAAGTCCACACATCGCAGGCGGGGACGCGCCCCGATCCACGCCACAACTAACTCATTTATGTAATCCGCGGCCCGGCGCAACTCCATCCACCAACTGTCCGTCGCGCACCACCACCACGCCGTTCACAAGCACCAACGGAATGCCTTCCGAATATTGTGCCGGATTCTCGAACGTCGCGCGATCTATCACCCGCTCCGAATCGAACACGGTGATATCGGCATCAGCCCCTACCTGGAGCCGTCCCTTAGTTTGGATTCCCAACCGCTCGGCCGGCAGCAGGCTCATCTTCCGCAGCGCGTCCATCAGCGATAGCGCATGTTGCTCACGAACATAGCGCCCCAGGACGCGTGCATATGAGCCGGCCGCGCGCGGATGTCCCTTCGAATTGTCCAGAATCCCGTCGCTTGCGATCATCACTGTGGGATCCGCCATCGCCACACGAACCATCTCTTCGGGGATGCTATGCAGAATTACCATGCCGCCGGTCTTGCGATAGCGCGCGAACGTGTCGGCCGTCAGCCGCTCGCCCGTCAGCGCCCATTGCAAATCGCCATAGCCGATGCCACCTGTACGCCCTTGCCAACCTTCGTCGAAAACGGCGGACGAAATATCCGTCATTCCCGCGGTGTAGGGATAAGCTTCCGTAGTGACGTCCAATCCGCGCGCCCGTGCACCCGCGATCATTCGCAGACAGACCGGCGTTTGCCGCACACCCATGCTGGTGATATGCACCACATGCAGAGACGCACCGGTGGCGGCGGCATCCGTCAGCACTTCCTGCAGGGAATCGATCACGCCGGGATCCAAGGGTCCGCTAGCGCGCATGTGTACATAAATCGGGACGCGGCGATGCGCAGCTAGCTGAAAAACTTCCAGAATCTGCTCGCGGCTGGTCTTCGGAACATAAGCAATCCCCATCCCGATTCCAAGCGCGCCTTCATCCAGCCCCTGCCGCACCAGTTCGATGATCTGCTTCTGCTCCTCGGGACTCGGCGTGCGCGTCGCCGCGGTATCGCGCGGCAGCAACAAGCCTGAGTCATGCAGCACCGCCATGGCGGCGGGTATGTGCCCGGAAGTTGCTCCGAAGTTCACGCGTGCCTTTCCTTCCCGCGCCGCATACCACGCGGCAACCGGATTCACCCCCACTTCCATTTCGAGCGCGGTAGTAACTCCGTCGCGGGCCTTGTAACCGTAATTTTCCGGGGTCTGTCCGTGCGAATGCAGGTCGATGAAGCCGGCCGTCACTACCAGCCCCTTCACGTCCAGCACGGTGCTGCCTTCGAGCGCCGACTGGGAAATGGCCGCGATTTTTCCGCCGCGAATCCCGACGTTACGCGGCCCGTCCAGATTGGTTTCCGGATCCATCACGCGTCCGTTCGCCAGCACCAGGTCGTACGGCTGGGCCGCCAGCATCGACGCGAACGCGAATAAAACGAGGGACAATCTCATTGGTAGATTTTAGCGCGTTGCGGCTTACACACGTCGACCCCTCTCAGCCCTAAAGCGCCAGAAACTCAAGGCTTGCAGGCTCATCGGTCCCCGGCGAGTTAGTGCGAACACATTAACGTCTCTTGACGATTGCGTTTCAGATTGGTATTCTCTCTAGAACATACATTGCTCTGTTCGGTAGGGTCTTCCGCGCCCCGTTGCGCACGGCTCAGTCAGCTTTGCCTGGGCTCACGTTAGTGGCGATTTGAGCTGCTGTCGTTTCCTCTAAGCGAACGCAGCGCAAACACAAGGCACAAATAAGAAGGAGTTGCTCATGATTCGAAGAATTCTTCCCGTTGCATTATTGGTGACATTGCTTGCGTCGGTATCACTCATCGCGCAGACTTTCCGAGGAGGCATCAGCGGCACCGTCGCGGACGCCACCGGGGCAGCCGTGGCGGGCGCCCCAGTTAAACTTGTGAGTCCGGATACGAACTTGACGCGCGAGGGCGCTACCTCGTCAACTGGTGAGTTCGTTTTTCAGGATCTTCCGCTCGGTAAGTATGACATCACCGTCACCCAGCCGGGCTTCGACACGGTTCACGTGTCAGGTGTCGTGGTGGATGCCGGCAAGATTGCCACCCTCGCTCTGAAGCTGGAAGTGGCCAAGCAAGCCACCACCGTTGAAGTGGCGGCCTCTGTCGTAGCTATTGAGACTGCTTCGTCAGCCGAAACCAGCCTGATCAACACGGCGCAGATAGAGGACATTCCGTTGAATGGCCGCGATTTCACGCAGTTGCTGAAGTTCAACCCCGGCGCCAACGCCAATGGCTCGCTCAACGGGTCCCGCTTCAATGGCATCGACTGGAAGATCGACGGTGCCGACAACAACGACCTCTGGCACAACGTCAATTCCGTCAATCAAGGCGGCGTTTCGGGCATTGCCGGCGTAGTTCTTCCTATTGACGCCATTGACGAATTCTCCCTGCAGAGCAGCAGCAGCGCCGAAGAAAATCGCAACTCGGGAGGCGTTTTGAATGTGGTGATCAAGTCCGGAACCAATACGCTCCACGGTTCCGCGTACTACTTCAATCGGAATGAGGCCCTGGCCGCGGCTGACTGGTTCACGCCCCCCGGTTCGCCCACGTCGGAACTCCGCAACAACCAATGGGGAGGCTCAATAGGTGGACCCATCTGGAAGAACCACACCTTCTTTTTCATGAACTATGAGCAGCAGAATTATAAACAGGCTTTAACCGCTCCTGGAACCACGCCCTCCGGCGCTTGGGTTTCCGAAGCCGAAGCCGTCATGATCAAAGACGGGGTGCAGCCAACCCCTCTGGCGCAGACCCTAATCAACACTCTTTGGCCAGCCAACAGCCTCACCGGGCCTGCCGCCGTGCACAACTTTGCGGGCGCCGGCATTAACCTGTCCAACAGCTACAACGGCGTGGTCAAGCTGGATCATCAGTTCAATGAGAGGAATAGCCTGGCAATCCGTTATTTCGGTGGGACCGGGAATCAGGTGGAATATGTCGGCTCCGCATTGCCCTCCTACTTCCAGGCTGCGCCCAGCCGGATGCACAATTTCTCGGTGGTCTACAACACCGTAATTACTCCCCGTTTCGTCGCGCAGACGCTCCTTGGGGTGAACTACTTCCTGCAAATTTTCGGTGACGCCAACCACGGCTTCAACATGCCCGGTCTCGGATTCAACGACGGTGTAACGAATCCCACTGATTTTGGCTCCCCGAACATCAATATTTCCGGATTCGATTCAACCGGCTTGACCCCGCAGCTCGGGCGCATTGATACCACCGGCCACATCGATCAGACCTTCACGTATACTGTGGGCTCCCACGAATTCCGTTTCGGCGGCGATTACCGCTATTCCCGACTGGATGTGTTCTATGATTCGGACGCGCCCGGCAGCTTCACGTTTAACGGTTCGCAAGGGCCATTTGCCAATGCGAACCCGTCCGACAGTTGGGGTTTCGGCAGCAATCCCCTGGCTAGCTCCCTCAACGCCCTCTCGGACTTCCTGGCACTCCGCGTCGCTCAGGGCAACGCCAGCGTCGCTTACGGTAACCAACAGCGAATTTACAATCTCCATGGAGGCGACGTTTTCGCGCAGGACAGTTGGAAGGTAACTCCTAAGCTGACCCTGAACTATGGATTGAACTGGGTGTATCAGGGCCCCATCGATAATCCGAAGAACCTCATTTCCACCTTCATCCCCGCGGACGGCGGCATCACCTATACCGGCACACATGGTCTCAATAGCTTGTGGCCCCCCGATCATCATGATTTCGCTCCACGCTTCGGCTTCGCTTTCCAGCCCAAGGCCGGAGGCAAGATGGTGATCCGCGGCGGATGGGGCATGTTCTATCAAGTTCCCAATATCGCCTACTTCGGCGACAGCGGAGCCTCCAACGGCGCCGGCTCGGGAATCAATGGGAACCCCGGTGGACCGAACCCGGTTTTGCACCTGGTGAATCAAGCGCCCATCTCCATCGTCGCGGGCGCTCCCATCTTTGCGACCAACGAAGCAATCGGCCCGTTCGGCGGTTTCTCAGTGAGCCAGCACTTCATCACCGGCTACAGCATGAATACCAACCTCAACATTCAGTACCAGGCCGCCAAGGATGCGGTGGTCGAGGTTGGCTATTCGGGCAGCTTGAGCCACCACTTGCCGGACACGTTGGATATCAACCAAATCCCTCAAGGTGCTGCGGAATTAAACAGCTCGCGGCCCTACTATAGTCAATTCCCGAATCTCGCCGCCATCAACGAAGTACAGTCCGTAGGTAACGCCAATTACAACAGCCTGATTGCGTCGCTCCGGACCACCAGTTTCCACGGCTTCACCTCCAAGCTCAGCTACACCTACGGGCACTCGCTCGACGACCTGTCATACGCCCGCCACATCATTCCGCAGAACAGCTATTGCCTGCGGTGCGATTACGGCAATTCGGATTACGACATCCGCCATTCGTTTTCCATGTTCCTCACCTACGCCGTCCCGCAGCCGGCGAAGTATAAGCTTCTCTTAGGCGGATGGCAGCTGAACACCTTGTTCTCGTTCTTCACCGGCTCGCCGTTTACCGTGTTTTCGGGCATCGATTCCAGCGGCACCCTGGAGTACAACGATCGTGCTGAAGTGGTCGGCAACCCCTTTGCGAATGTGCCTGCTTCGAGTCGAGCAGCCAGTACCTATTACTACTTCAATCCGACTGCCTTCACGGTTCCGGCTCAAGGCACCTATTCCAACGAGGGGCGAAACGCGTTTTACGGTCCTGGCACGAAACAGATCGACTTCTCGGTGTTTAAGAATTTCGCGATCACCGAGCACGCTAAACTTCAGTTCCGTGCGGAAATCTTCAACATCTTCAATTTTGTGGACTACGCCGCCGGGCCAGCCAATAATGTTCAAGGCAGCAATTTAGGACAAGTCGGCGCCACTTACGACGTAGCGTTCGGCGCGCCGGGCATCGGTCCGGGCGCTCCCCGCAACGTGCAGTTGGCCCTGAAGTTCCTTTTCTAGATTCGCGCTAAAGGTAAACACCAATCGGGCTGGGCTCTCTGCGGGGCCCAGCCTTTTTGTTGCGCTTCACAATCCAGCTTGAGTGATGAACTTGCTGTTCATGTATGCATCCAGCGCTTCGGAGCCGCCTTCCGACCCGTAGCCAGAATCCTTGACGCCTCCGAAAGGCACTTCAGGCAGTGCCAGCGCGACGTGATTGATAGCCACCATGCCGCTCTCAACGGCCGACCCCACCAGGTTGGCGGTCTTCGCGGACTTCGTCCAAGCATACGCCGCCAGCCCATAGGGCAGCCGGTTAGCCTCAGCCACCGCTTCATCAAAATCCGAGAAAGGGATCATGACGGATACCGGCCCGAATGGTTCGTCGTTCATGACGCGG
>DASYNU010000240.1:0-14574 GCA_036008345.1 Bryobacteraceae bacterium | reverse complement strand
TCGATGAAGAACGCAACAAAGAAAGCTGCTAAGCCGGCGAAGAAAAAAGCACCCAAGAAGAAGAAGTAAGTTTGGGCGCCCCGAGAGGGCTAGCAGTTTAATTAGGGTTCATGCAATCGGCCCCGAGTGATCGGGGCCATTTTTGTTGGCTGCCGCACTTCCCGCACTCCACGCGAGTGTTTCGGAGAGTGTAACCGGGCCGCGACCGGCAGGGAGTGACCATGGGCACTGCTGGCCCACCAAATGTTCATGAAGACCACTTGTGGCGCAGGCACTTTTGCCTGCTGCGCCGAGACTCATCTCGGCGTTTAGCGGACATCGACACCATTGTCGACAGCACCGAGGGTGCGCGCCACGGGCGTCTTCAACGGAGCGATACCACGAGTGCTGCAAGTTCCTTCCGGTCGCGGCTCAATTTCGGGCTCTCCTGTGCGCTAACATTCCAACATGCGGCGGCGAACGTTCCTTCAAGCAACAGTAGCCGGGCTAGCCGCGCGGTCCGCATCCGCGGGAGGTGACGTGTCTACGGTCCCGATCCGTCTTGGCTTCGACAGCTACTCTGTCCGAGCCTTCCATTGGAAAGCAATCCAGCTGCTCGATTACACCGCCGGCCTAAAGCTGGACACCATCCAGCTCTCGGGCTTGGAAGATTACGAAAGCTTCGAGCCGGAGTATCTCGCGCGGGTGCAGGATCACGCCGCGAAGGTGGGCATCGTGATCGACGGCGGCATGGGATGCATCTGTCCGATATCCAAGAGTTGGAACGCCAAGGATGGCGACCCTAAGGAGAATATCCTGCGCGGGCTGCGCGTGGCCAAGGCCGTGGGCGCGGTTTCCATGCGCTGCTACATGGGCAGCGCGGCGGACCGGCGCGGCAGCCAACCGATCGAGGCCCTCATGGAAAGCACCATTGCGGTCTTTCGCTCGGTGCGCGCCGAGGCGCTGGACCTGGGAGTGCGCATCGCTCTCGAGAATCACGCCGGCGACATGCAGGCGCACGAGGTCCGGACCATCATCGAAGAAAGCGGCAAGGATGCCGTGGGCGCTTGCCTGGATACCGGAAATCCAATGTGGGTGGTGGAGGATCCGCTGGTGTCGCTCGAAGTGTTAGCGCCTTATGTAGTGACCTCGCACGTGCGGGACTCGGCAGTGTATGAGCATCCACGCGGCGCGGCCGCGCAATGGACCGCGTTGGGCGATGGATCCATCGACTTCCACAAATTCATGGAGCGCTATCGCGAGCTATGCCCGAAGGCCGCCATGCAGCTAGAGATCATCACCGGCCGCCCTCCGCAGGTGCTGCCGTACCTGGAGCCGGATTTCTGGAAGGCTTTTCCGAAAGCGAAAGCATCTGAGTTCGCGAGATTCGTCGCCTTGGCAAGAAGCGGCCACCCGTTCACCGGCTTCATGGTGATCGAGGACGGAACTCCGCAGCCGTTGCCCGAGTTCACAGCGGCATTGCGTGAGCAACAGCGCCTGGACCTGGAGCGCAGCTTGGAGTACGCGAAGAAGTCGCTGGGGGCGGGGGTGAGGTGGCGGGGTTAGGCGCCGTATCCGAGTTTCCACCGTTTCACCGGCTTTGCGCCCTTCTTTAGCCAATAGATGGCATGCCCGCCTTCTGCGAGTGCGTTGACCCAAGTAATATTTGCGGTGGCTTCGACGCGGAAATCCGCATGAGCGCGATCATCCAGCGAGATCACCACGTTGTCGGTTGCAATCGCTGCTTCCACCAGATGCAAGTCTTTTTGAACCGCTTTGCGCTTCGGGACCTGATTACGAACGCGTTCGTTGGGGCTCTCTTCAATGTTCACGACTTTTCCCAAGCTGAGCATTTCCGCTCTCCAGGTTCTGGCGAACTGCGACTGATGTTCGTTCCACTCCACGGTGAGAGTCGGGGTCAGAACGATCCGATGGCAGATCTTGAGTACCGCCCGAAGGAATTCGCGGCATTGACGCGACTGCAATGTCTCACCGGCAGCCGAAGCCACAGAGGCATCGATGACAAGCCGTCTTGACTGCGCAGGCATCTAGTGGCTGAGTTGGTTTTCCACAGCGTCAAGGTAATCTTGCTCAGAGTCGAGAGCAACGTCTCCGAAATCCTGGGGCCATTCGCCGAAGGCGCCTCTCTGATCGAGGGCGGCGCTGCTTACGCGCGTGGCGCCATGTCTATCGAGCGAGAACCAATGCAAGCGTACAAGGTCAGGAGAAAGTTTTTCCTTGGCAACCAGCGTTTGAACTGCCCTCAACAGCAGCGAGCTGTGCGTTTCCACCACCATCCGCACGCCGCGCTTTGCAGCGTCAGCGAGAACATCGACCAGCTTGATCTGAGCGCGCGGGTGCAGACGCATCTCGGGCTCTTCAAGATAGACAAGTTGGCCCTTAGAGGCCGCCCGTAGTGCAACGAGTGCCGGCATGATCTGCGACACGCCGGATCCCACGTCGGCAACGCTGACCAGATCGCTGGTCCTACCGGGGAGATTAACCCGTAGATCGATCTCCGCGTCGCTCAGCCTTTGCGCGAATACTTTTTTTGCCAAACCGAGATGACCTAGATCCAGGTTCAAACTACGAGCAAGTTGATTGTTTTCCTTTTGCCACTGTTCCACCACGCTCGCCACGTATGGCTCGAAGGTCCCCGGAAAATCGCGGTCTACTTGCGGTGCCTTGTACATTCGCCACGGATTCTCTCGCACGCCCGGTACATGCAAGATGGAACGGACAACCGGAACGATCCATTCTGAACCGCTACCCCACGGCATCTCGGCGCTGGCCACACCCAAAATAAAACGATTCCTTATCACCCGCAGGTCTCGCAACTGAAGAAGCTCAGGCTGGTGTAAGTGTTTGGCAATTTCCTCGGCGGTCATGTTCGGCCGGAGAGTCGTTGCCCTCAGGCTATCCTTCTGCTCCAACACTTGGACGCCCGACTGGACCTTTTGGAATGCAATGTGAAATTTCGCAGCGGCTCCTAGCGCGATTTCGACAGTCAGCTTCCCAGGCGGGCTCGAAGTCTTCCGCGAGAGGAACTGATCGGCCGCCGTAAACTTGATGATCGGCGCAGTCCCCGAGATCAACAGCGGACCCGGATCCGACGGCTCTTCCAACGTCTGCTTCAGCATCAACAACGGCTGCATGATGCTCGACTTACCCGAACTATTCGCGCCCGCCAATATCGTCAGCGGAGCTATATCAATCGTTTGCCTCTTGCTGATCGATTTGAACCCCTCCACCGCGATCCGGGTGATCCCGTCGGCCATACCTCAAGCCTAGCCTAACCGGTTCAGCGCCGCGCGAAGTTCTTCCAGACTCATCGTGCCGGGATGATACAGCCGGACAATCCCTTGCCGGTCGATCAGCACTACCGTCGGCGTGGTGCTGGCGCCGTACTTCTTGAAGTTTTCTTCGCTGATTGGCGTCGGGACATCCAGCAAGTCCGAATAAAACTTGTGGCGCACTTCGTCGATATATTTGGTCTCGTCCGCCGGCCCAGCCTCCTCGCCACGCGCCACGTAGCCGTAATGCTGCGTGGGTGCAACCACGGTCAGACCTTTCGCGGCGTACTCTTTCGCGATCTCCGCCAGGATCGGCGCTTCCTGCTTGCAATCACCGCACCAGTGCGCCCAGAAAAACAACACCACCGGCTTGCCCTTCAACGACGCGAGCGTCGCGGGCTTAGCTCCTAGAAATTCATGCTCATCCAGCGGCGGCGCGGCCTTTCCTTCCAGGCTTAACAAGTTGATATTCTTCTGGATGCGAGTGCGAATCGAGGTTGCCTGGTACTTAGCCAGCTCAGCGCGCAGATACGTAACCGCTGCGCTCCGCTCTCCTCTCGCGTTCAACACCTGCGCCTCCACCTCGATCGCAGCCCCCAGCGCGATGGGCAGATAAGCCTCCGCGTCCAGCGGCCGCTTCTTCAGCTCCTCCAGAGCCAGCCGGTGCGTCTCCTTGGCGTAGGCGTCGGCTTTATCCAACTGCTTCGCCCCGAGCGCTCCGCGCCCCATCCACGACAAAGCCACGATTATCTCCGGCGTCGCGCCTTCGCTCGACCGGTATTTCTGGATGATGGAATCGCCCAGCGCAAAATTGTCGTGCGCAACCGCCGCGCGGACGTCATTGATCACATTGGCCCAGGCTGCGGCCGCGATTAAGCCTGCTGGAATCAGTTTCCCGAGCATCTACATTGAGGATAACAAGCGTCCGCCATCCACTACGATGGTCTGGCCGGTCAGGTAGGACGACGCGTCACTCCCCAGCAGCAGCGCTACGTCGGCGATCTCCGGCGGCTGCCCCAAATGCCGGATAGGCTGGTGCGAGATCAATGGCTCGAGCTTCGCCGGATCTTTCCAGTAGTATTCGCTCAGCACGGTCTGTACCAGGCCAGGAGCGATCGCGTTAACGCGCACACCCTTGGGGCCTAGCTCCAGCGCGTACGATTGCGTCATCATGATCAACGCCGCTTTGGTCATGCTGTAGAGCAAGCCGTGGTATTGCGGGCGCAATCCGGCAATGGACGCGATGTTGATGATGGAGCCCGAGCCGCGCTCGCACATCCCCGGCGCCACCAAACGCATCAGGCGATAGGTGCTCTTGAGATTCACCTCCACCATCTTGTCGAACTGGCCGTCGTCCATTTCGATGCCGGGCCCCTGGGCGATGTTGGTGGCTGCGTTGTTCACCAAGATGTCGATCCTGCCGAAATCGCGCGTGGTGGTCTCTACCAATCGCTGCAATTCCTCCATCTTCCCCACGTGACAAGCCAGCGGCACAACACGGCCGGCCAATCCCTTGAATTCCGCAGCCACTTGATCCAGCGTGTCCTGCTTACGGCCGCAGATCACCACCGTGGCGCCTTCCCGCGCGAAAACTTCCGCCGTCGATTTCCCGATCCCGCGGCTTGCGCCGGTAACGATCGCTACTTTGTTCTTCAGTTGGCTCATAATTTCAGGTGCTTCAGATACTCGCGGAAATCGCTACCCAGGTCGTAACGCTTGAGCGCGAACTCCACCGTGGCTTTCAGAAACCCTAGCTTATCCCCGGCATCATAGCGCGTGCCTTCGAAACGATAACCGTAGATGGGGCGGTTGTGCAGCAGATGCTTCAACGCATCGGTGAGTTGCAGCTCGCCCCCGCTGCCCGGCTCTATGGATTCGATGGATTCGAAAACATCCGGCGTCAGCACGTAGCGGCCGATGATGGCCAGGTTAGACGGAGCTTCCGACGGCTTCGGCTTTTCCACCATATTCCGGATTCGGAACAAGCGATCTTTGCCCGAGTTATGCGATACCGGCTCGGCATCCACGGCGCCATAGGCGGAGATAGCATCGCCCGGCACCTCCATCAGCGCGACAACGGAAGCGCCATAGAATTCGTAGACATCCAGCAACTGCCGGATACATGGAATTTCTGAATCGATCACGTCGTCCGAAAGCACCACCGCGAACGGCTCATGCCCCACCAACTCCTTCGAGCGGAGCACCGCGTGGCCCAGGCCCAGCGCTTCCTTTTGCCGTACGTAGGCGACATCAATCATGTCCGAAACACTGCGGACAATCGCCAGCAGATCCTTCTTGCCCTTGGCTTCCAGCGTCTGTTCCAACTCAAAGCTCACATCGAAATGATCCTCGATCGCCGTCTTGCCCCGGCCCGTAACAATGATGATGTTCTGAATACCGGAATGAATAGCCTCTTCTACGCCGTACTGGATGAGGGGCTTGTCCACCAGCGGGAGCATCTCTTTAGGCTGCGCCTTGGTGGCCGGAAGGAATCGGGTGCCGAGTCCCGCGGCGGGGAAGACTGCCTTGCGAACTTTGGGAATCATCAGATCTATTGTGTCAGAGCAGAAGCCAGAAAATGCTTGCATCCCAACTATGCGTATAGTAGACTAAACGTGTCGACCGTTACAATATGAGTCTGCCGAAATTAACCAAGCTCGAACTTCAGATCATGGAGACGCTGTGGAGCCGGGGTGCCTGCTCCATTCGCGAAGTTCAGGAAGCATTTCCGGAAGCTCGCCGGCCCGCCTACACCACCGTGCAAACCACCGTCTATCGGCTGGAAGGAAAGAAAGCCCTGCGCTGTGTTAAGAGGATCAGTAACGCCAACATATTCGAGGCAGCCATTTCACGCGGCGAAGCACAAGGCAAGTTAATCGACGAATTGCTGGGACTCTTTGGCGGCCGGACCAAGCCAGTGATGGCCCATCTCATCGAGTCCGGCCAGCTAACGCTTGACGACGTTAAGGATGCCGAGCAAGCTCTGAAGCGGCTTGCGAGAAAGGACAAATCAAAATGATCCCGGCGAACCTGACTCCCCTAGCCAACCACCTGTGGCAATCCACTCTATTTGCGGCCGCCGCTGGGCTTTTGAGCTTGGCGTTGAGAAATCAACGAGCCCAGATTCGGTATGGACTTTGGCTGGCCGCATCGCTGAAGTTCCTAGTACCTTTTGCGCTGCTGGTCAGCATGGGCAGTCAATTTCAATGGCGCACGAAAACCTCCATCACGCACTCGCCGTTCCCGATTGCGATGGAACAGATCAGCCAGCCCTTCGCGCGATCGGCGCCGCTGTCGGCTGTTATGCCTGCGGCCAGCTGGGTGGCAGCGGTTCTGCTCGGAATCTGGATCTGCGGGTTCACAGCGGTCGTCTTCGCGTGGTTGAAGCGCTGGAGGCACATCCGGGCAGCAGTGCGTGCAGCATCACCTTTGCAACTAAACATACCGCTTAAAGTGATGTCTTCTCCGGTTCCTCTGGAGCCAGGAGTTTTCGGAATCTTCAAGCCGGTATTACTGCTTCCCGATGGAATCTTGGAACGCTTGTCCCCGGCCCAGTTGCGATCGATTCTTGCGCATGAGCTGTGCCACGTCCAACGGCGCGACAACTTCGCTGCCGCCGCGCACATGACAGTAGAGGCGGTTTTCTGGTTTCATCCGCTCGTGTGGTGGATCGGCTCGCGTCTGATGGAAGAGCGGGAGCGCGCCTGTGATGAAGAGGTTCTCCGCCACGCCTCGGAACCCGAAGTCTACGCGGAAGGGATTCTCAACGTTTGCAAGTTCTATCTGGCGTCGCCGCTGCGTTGCGTGTCCGGCGTCACCGGCTCAAATCTGAAGAAGCGTATCGAGGAAATCATGACGCGGCGCGCTCTTTACAGCCTCAGTCCCGGAAAGAAATTTCTGTTGGCCGGCGCTGCAACGGTAGCCGTTGGAATGCCGATCGCGATCGGCATATTGAACGCGCCGCCGGTTCGTGCCCAGTCCGAGGACGCGAAGCTGACTTTCGAAGTGGCGTCTGTCAAACCGAACAGCGGCAACGACCGCCGGACCGGGATCCAGTTGCAGCCCGGTGGAGGCCTGCGGACAACCGGCACAACACTCAAGTTCCTCCTCACCTTTGCCTATGACGTTCGAGATTTTCAAATCTCGGGTGGCCCTGGCTGGATCGACTCCGATCGCTTCGATATCGTCGCGAAGTCCGAGCGGGGCAGCTCCGAGATCACTCCTGACGACATGCAAAAGATGACCGATGCCCAGATGAAGACGTCCGCGGAATTAGTACGGCAAAAGCTTCAGGCGCTATTGGCGGATCGTTTCCAGCTTACGCTTCGCCACGAAACCAAAGAACAGCCAGTGTACGCGCTGGTGATCGGCAAGAACGGACCCAAGCTTCAGGAATCTCAGGCCAAAGAAGGCGGAGGGCGCCACATGATGATGAATCGAGGCGAGCTCGATGGCGAAGGCGTACCGCTGGAGTTTCTAGCCTCTACCCTTTCGAGCCAGTTGGGCCGCCCTGTCATCGATCGCACCGGGCTCACCGGACATTACACTTTCAAGCTCCAGTGGACTCCCGATCCGGGTCAATCCGCTAGCAAGTTTGGTGGACCGCTGCCTCCGGGTGTGGACGCTCCACCGCCACCGGACCCCAACGGCCCATCCATATTCACCGCCATTCAGGAACAGCTCGGGCTGCGTCTGGAATCGCAGAAAGGCCCAGTCGACCTGATCGTCATCGACCGCGTAGAAAAGCCCTCCGAGAACTAATATGAACCCCGTCGCCAATCACCTCTGGCAATCCACGCTTTTCGCGGCCGCCGTTGGTCTTTTGAGCTTGGCATTGAGAAAGCAGCGAGCCCAGGTTCGCTACGCCCTTTGGCTGGCCGCCTCGCTGAAGTTCTTGCTCCCCTTTGCATTTCTAGTCAGCATGGGCAGCCAAATTCAATGGCGCACGGAAGCGCCCGTCACGCGATCGCCATTCCCTATCGCGATGGAACAGATCAGCCAACCCTTCGCGCGTTCGGCGACCATACCGGCCGTGCCGGCGGCAAGCCTCGTGCCAACGGTTATGCTCGGCGTTTGGATCTTGGGGTTCACAGCGGTTGTTTTCGTGTGGTTGAAGCGATGGCGGCACATTCGGGCAGCCGTGCACGCGGCATCACCTTTGCAACTAAACATACCGCTGAAAGTGATGTCTTCGCCCATGCCCTTGGAACCTGGCGTCTTCGGGATTCTCAAACCAGTGTTGCTGCTTCCCGAAGGAATCTTGGAGCGCTTGTCGCCGGCCCAATTGCAAGCCATCCTCGCGCACGAGCTGTGCCACGCCCGCCGGCGCGATAACCTCGCCGCTGCTGTGCACATGACCGTGGAAGCGCTCTTCTGGTTTCATCCACTGGTGTGGTGGATCGGATCGCGCCTGCTGGAAGAGCGCGAGCGCGCCTGTGACGAAGAAGTTCTCGGCAACACGGCTGAACCCGAAGTGTACGCCGAAGGTATCCTCAATGTCTGCAAGTTCTACCTGGCATCGCCACTGCGTTGCGTGTCCGGCGTCACCGGCTCAAATCTCAAGAAGCGAATCGAGGAGATCATGACGCGGCGCGCGCTATCCAACCTCAGTCCCGGAAAGAAAATACTCCTAGCCGGCGCTGCAACTCTAGCCATTGGAATGCCGATCGCGATCGGCATCTTGAACGCACCACCAGTTCGCGCCCAATCCGATTCTGCCCCGCACCTGGCGTTTGAGGTGGCATCGGTAAAACTGAACAAGTCGTCGGAATCCCGCAATTGGGGATTCGACTACCTTCCTGGAGGGAGATTCAAAGCAACGAACCTCTCTCTCGATTGGATCATTGGGGAGGCCTATCATGTCTCACCCTGGTCCGCGAGGCTTTCTGGAGGCCCGGAATGGATCGGGTCCGACAGATACGACATTGAAGCCACGGCCGCGCCGGATGCGATCTCGCAAGGGCTATCCGTGAAGGCTCGTGAAGACAAAATGAGGTTGATGCTTCGCACGCTTCTTGCGGATCGATTCAAGTTGGTCATCCGCCGCGAGTCGAAAGAGCTGCCCGTTTATACAGTGGTGGTGGCGAAGAATGGGCCCAAGCTTCAAAGAGCGAAGATCGAAGAAAAAGACTGCCCGGAGAGCTCATCGAGCGAGCTTCGCTGCCATGTCATCAACGGAGGGATGGGCCGCGGTATGCACGGGAAGGCAGTGCAAGTCTCGGACATGGTGAGTTTCGTGGAAAACTGGTCCGACCGCCCCATAGTGGATAAGACCGGCCTCACGGGCCTGTTTGTGGTAGAGACTGACGGCTGGGCGCCCATGCGCCCGAGAGTGCGGCCTCCGGGCGAGGAGCCCACCGCCGAGGACAAAGCTATTACCGATCCAATCCGCCCGACTCTCTTCACGATATTTGACCGGCTGGGGCTGAAAATGGAATCGCAGAAGGCTCCCGTGGATGTTTTCGTGATCGATCACGTGGAAAAACCCTCAGAAAACTGATTACATCCAAACGATTTGGTCCGCTCAATCGTCCTAAGCTCTATCGGCGGGACATTCGAAAAAGGAGACTGAAAAATGATTCGTCGGGTACTAACTGCCAATCTGGTCGTGCTGACGGCAGCATTGGCTTTCGGCCAGTCAGCGCCGGCGCCGCTCACCTTCGAAGTGGCGTCCATCAAGCCGAGTAGTGAACGGGGCGACCGCCGGATGCTTCGTTTCATGCCGGGCGGCGGATTGCAGGTAAGTGGCATGACGCTCAAATCCTTAATCACCTTCGCCTATGATGTCCGCGATTTCCAAATCGCCGGCGGCCCTGGATGGATCAACTCCGAACCTTTCGATATCGAGGCGAAGTCCGACCGCAACAGTTCTGAAAACGCCACTCTGGATGAAATGCGCAACATGACAGACGCGCAGATGAAGACCGCCGCGGCGAAGATGCGGCTAAAACTGCAAGCGCTGCTGGCCGATCGTTTCCAGCTCACCCTCCATCACGAGACCAAGGAACAACCCGTCTACGCGCTGGTCATCGGCAAGAACGGATCCAAGCTCCAGGAATCTCAGATGAATGCCGGCGAGAGAAAACGCATGATGAGGATGGGCCGTAGCGAGCTCAACGCCGAAGGAGTCGCTATCGACATGCTGACCCACACTCTTTCGAATGTACTGGGCCGCCCGGTGATCGATCGCACTGGCCTCAAAGGAAATTACGATTTCAAACTACAATGGACTCCCGACCCCAGCCAGTCGGGTGGTTTCGGCGGACCGCCGCCTCCGGGCGTGGACGCACCGCCGCCACCAGACCCCAACGGCCCATCCATATTCACCGCGGTTCAAGAACAACTCGGGCTCCGCTTGGAATCCCAAAAAGGCCCAGTCGACCTAATCGTAATCGACCGTGTGGAAAAACTCTCCGACAACTAACCGTGGCGCACGCTCTCAGCGTGCCGCGTCCCCACTCCTGGGGACGCTTTTTGTCTTTCTCCTCGCCACCCTCCTGCCGGCCACCGAGCACCAGGGCAGCGTGAAATTCTCCGGCCTCCCAGTCCCCGGCGCAACAGTGACCGCGACCCAAGCCAATAAAGTTCTTACCGCGATCACCGACCCACAAGGCCAATATTCCTTCCCCGACCTCCCCGACGGCGCCTGGACCATCCAAATCGAAATGCTGGGTTTCGCTCCCATCCGCCAGGAAGTAACAATTTCGCCGCAAACTCCGATCCCCGAATTTGAGCTAAAGATGCTGCCGCTAAGTGAAATTCGCGCCGTCGCCGCTCCCGCACCCCTTCCACCGACGCCAGCACCAACCGCTGCCCCAAGCCCCACCGCAAAATCACGCAAAGCGAAAAACGCCCCGCCCGCGCCCACCAACACACCAGCCCCATTCCAGAAAACTGATCTTAATGCCACCGCAGCAGCCGCGCCCCCCTCGCCCGATGCCGCGACTCCCCCCAGCGACACCTTCGCCAACCAAAGCCAGTCCGACCTCAACCAGCGCGCCGCCGACGGTTTCCTCATCAATGGCACCGCGAACAATGGCGCCAGTTCGCCGTTTTCCCTCGGTCAGGCGTTCGGAAACAACCGGCGCAGCCAATCGCTTTATACCGGTACCCTGGGACTCATCATCGACAACTCCGCGCTGGATGCCCGCCCATTTTCCCTGACCGGTCAAGATACGCCCAAGCCCGCGTACGACCATCTGCAGGGCGTCTTGGCCATCGGCGGCCCCATCAAAATCCCACACCTGATTCCCCGCAACGGTCCAATTTTCTTTATCAACTATCAGTGGACCCGGGATCGCAATGACAGTAACGCCACCGGCTTGATGCCCACCGCCGCGGAACGCAATGGAGATTTCTCGCACGCACTGAATCTGCTTGGCCAGCCGGTTCAAATCGTCAACCCCGTCACGGGAGTGCCAATTTCGGGTAACATGATCCCACAATCTCTGATCACTTCGCAGGCCCTAGCGCTGCTGCGCTTCTATCCGCTCTCCAATTTTACCGGCGGAACGCAATACAACTATCAGATCCCCATCGTCAGCAACATGCATCAGGACAGCTTGCAAACGCGCCTGTTCAAGACGATCAATCGCAAGAATCAGCTTTCATTCCTGTTCGCGCTGCAGAGCACCCGCTCGGATACTCCCAACCTCTTCGAATTTCTCGACACCACAAAAACGCTGGGGCTCAACTTCCAAGCCAATTGGCGTCACAGCTTCACGCCGCGGCTATTTTCGAACGTTGGATTTCAGTTCAGCCGCCTCGCAACGCGGATCACACCCTACTTCGAAAATCGCGTGAACGTATCGGGCGACGCCGGTATCTCCGGCAACAATCAATCTCCCGCGAATTGGGGACCACCCAGCCTCAATTTCGCCAGCGGAATCACAAGCCTCTCGGACGGCCTGTCGTCCGACAATCGCAACCAAACCAGCGCAGTTTCCATCGACAACCTTTGGAGCCGCGGCGGTCACAATATTTCCTTCGGAGGCGACTTCCGCCGCCAGGAATTCAACATCCTGTCCCAACAAGATCCGCGCGGCACTTTTACTTTCACCGGCGCAGCCGCGGGCTCCGATTTCGCTGGATTCCTGCTCGGAGTGCCCGACACAAGTTCCATAGCATTTGGAAACGCCGACAAATATTATCGATCGTCTACCTATGAAGCTTATGTCAACGATGATTGGAGGCTGAGTCCCGCGCTCACCGTGAACGCGGGAGTTCGTTGGGAGTACTGGTCGCCGATTACTGAAAAGTACGGCCGGTTGGTGAATCTCGACATCGCGTCCGGCTTCGCGGCAGAGAACCCGGTTGTCGCAAGGGATCCTACCGGCGCGCTTACCGGAACATCCTACCCCGATTCTCTCATCCATCCGGACAAGCGTGCCATTCAGCCGCGCGTCGCCTTCGCCTGGCGCCCGCTAGCAGCATCTTCCATGGTGGTTCGCGCCGGATATGGCGTTTACTACAACACTTCCGTATACCTGCCTCTAGCCACGCAGATGGCGCAGCAGTTCCCTCTATCCAAAAGCCTGAGCGTGCAGAATAGTCCGAACAATCCGCTCACGCTAGCCAGCGGGTTCAACGCATCTCCCACCATCACGCCCAACACTTTCGCGGTGGATCCCAATTTCCGTTTGGGCTACAACCAGAATTGGCAAATGTCGGTGCAGCGCGATCTGCCTGGCGCTCTGGTGCTGACTGTAATGTATCTCGGCAGCAAAGGAACGCGGGCCGAGCAGATTTTCCTGCCCAACACTTATCCATTGGGTGCGGTGAATCCGTGTCCAACTTGTCCTGCCGGTTTTCAATACGTCACTTCCAACGGAAATGCAACTCGCGAAGCCGGCCAAGTTCAGTTGCGCCGACGTCTGCGTAGCGGCTTCACCGCCAGCCTGCAATACACCTATTCGAAATCGATCGATGATGCCGCGCTCGGCGGACGCAATCAGGGAACTGCTGTCATCGCTCAAAATTGGCTGGATCTCAGCGCCGAACGCGGCCTCTCGAATTTCGATCAGCGCCACCTTCTTAACGCGCAGATACAATACACCACCGGCATGGGGCTCGGCGGCGGCACGCTGCTGAGTGGATGGAAGGGCGCCCTCTTCAAGGAATGGACCTTCGGTAGCCAGATCACCGCCGGAACCGGCCTGCCCCTGACGCCGATTTATTTCGCGGCCGTCGGAGGCACGGGCGTAACCGGAAGCATTCGTCCGGACTACACCGGCGCTCCTCTCTACAACGCCGCTCCCGGCCGTAACCTGAATCCGGCGGCGTATACAATTCCTATTTCCGGCCAGTGGGGCAACGCCGGCAGAGACTCCATCACAGGTCCTTCGCAATTCACGCTCAACGCATCCCTAGGACGCGTCTTCCAGATGACCGACAAGCTCAGCCTGGACTTCCGCGTGGATGCCACCAACGCTTTCAATAACGTCACGTATCCGAACTGGAATACAACAGTGGGTAGCGCACAATTCGGATTGCCAACCACCGCAAACGCCATGCGCAGCTTACAAACCACTATGCGAGTGAGGTTCTAACCAATGCGATCAACGGCAGCCACATTCTTCTGTCTGCTTTTGGCAGTCAACGCCCAGCAGGTAGGCCAAAATTCCCCCGCCTCAGCGCCGGCCACCTTCCAGAGCAGCACGCAATTAGTTGTTGAGACCGTCTCGGTGAAAGACAAGAACGGCAACGCCGTCGAAAACCTGACCGCCAAAGATTTCACCATCACTGAAGATGGCGTCCCGCAGACCATCCGCTTTTTCGAATTCCAGAAGCTCCAAGCCGAAGCGCCCACTCCCAGCGCGACGCCTGCATCCAGAGCCGAGCCTTTCGCCAAGCTGCCCAAAACACATATTGCGCCCGAGGCGCCCGGAAATACCAAATATCGGGATCACCGCCTGTTGGCTCTCTATTTCGACATGAGCGCGATGCCTGAAACCGATCAGTTGCGTGCCTTCTCCGCCGCGATGAAATTCATCCAGACCCAGATGACGGCGTCGGACTTGGTGGCCCTCATGGTTTATGAACAGGGCGCCGTCAAGATCTTGCAGGATTTCACTGCCGACCGCGACCGTCTGGAAAGCATCGTCGAAACCCTCATCGTAGGCGAAGACGAAAATACTGCGGACACAGCTAACGACGCAAGCTCAGCCGATACCGGCGCCGCTTTCGGCCAGGACGATACCGAATTCAACATCTTCAACACCGATCGCCAGTTGTCCGCCTTGCAGACAGCCGCCAGAATGTTGGGCTCGCTCAACGAAAAGAAGTCTCTCATCTATTTTGCGAG
>DASYNU010000239.1:0-15266 GCA_036008345.1 Bryobacteraceae bacterium | reverse complement strand
TTATGAACAAGCGCGACCCTGGGCCAAGTCCATTCGCGAGAAAGTAGCGCTGGGCCAGATGCCGCCCTGGCACGCCGCTCAGCCGCGCGGGACCTTCTCGAACGATCGCCGCTTGACCGAACTGGAAAAGAACACGCTCATCCGCTGGGCGGATTCCGGCGCGCCGCAGGGCGACCCGAAGGATTTGCCGCCTCAACCCAAGTTCACCGAAGGCTGGGAAATCGGCACTCCGGACGTGGTGATCAGCATGACGAAGCCTTTCAAGGTAACTGCCAGCGGAACGATTGCTTATCAGTATTTCACCATTCCAACGAATTTCACGGAAGACAAGTGGGTGCAAGCCATCGAGGTTCGGCCCGGCACTCGAAGTGTCGTCCATCACGTCTTGGTGTTCGTTCGCGAGAAAGCGCCGGCCTCCGCCGCGGCATTCCAGCCGGTTGTGCCGAAGATGCCCCCTCCCAAAGATCCGAACGATTCCCCAACTCAATTTCCAGGCACGCTCATTGCCACCACCGCACCCGGCACTAACGCGATGACCTTCGAACCCAGCCGGGCTATCCGGATCCCAGCGGGCGCTCAGTTACTCTTCCAGGTACACTACACTGCCAACGGCAAGGAAGCCGCGGATCAGAGCAGTGTCGGCATGATCTTCGCCAAGCAGGCGCCGCAGCAGGAGCTACACAACAGCGCGTTCGTCAACGTTCTTTTGCGGCTTCCCCCGGGCGCTGACAACCAGGCAGTGGATTCGGCCATTGAGTTCACCCAGGACTCGCACATCACGGCCTTGTTCCCGCATACTCACTTGCGCGGCAAGAGCTGGGAGTACAGGATGATTTATCCCGACGGCCGTTCCGAAGTTGTATTGGCGGTTCCGAAATACGATTTCAACTGGCAGACCTACTACCTCTTCACTACTCCCCTCACTGTGCCGAAAGGGTCGCGCCTTGAGGCTACGGCCCATTACGACAACTCAGTGAACAACCCGTCCAACCCCGATCCAAAGGCCGAAGTGCACTGGGGCGACCAGACCTGGGAGGAAATGCAGTACTCCGGGATCACCTACTATGTGGATCATCCGTTGACCGCTCAAAAGTAACCGCTTTCGGGTTGGCTGATTTTCTCTTTTCTAACGTTGCGCCGCGCCGCTACGCCCCATGATGGGCCATACATCTACGATCCGATCGCCCTGGGCGACATAATAGCGATCATAATAATTCGTGCTGTTGTCGAGCGTAGTGCAATAGATTTCCAATCGATCGCCCAGTTTGGGCTCGCTCGCGCCATCCTTCCACTTCAGTTGCCCGTACTCGGCGCCCTGGGTCCCGACCTCCAACCAAGGCATTCCCTTGACGGCGTCGGTTGTTCTCACGCCTGCCTTATTGCCATAGTCGATCGTCGCCTGGTTGGGATGACGGTTGCTGTCGACGGTGGTGAGGATGGTGAGAGCGCCGCCGAAGTCCGTGTAGGTGGTGTCACCATCCTTGCCGCCCACGGCGAAGTAGGCGGTATCCATAAACACGTAGGATCCCGCCTCCAGCTCGGTTAGTCCGTTCTCGTGGTCGATATTGTAGGTGCCAGTGGAGCCACCGGTGAAAATATTGACGGGCAATCCCGACTTCTTGCACAACTCGACCGTCTCTCGCGCTTGGGCCAAGTCCTTCGCGGACTGCTCGCGTCGCTTCTGCCAGCCGTGCGTGTGGGAAGCGAATCCGGAATAGGCCATAATGCCGTCGAACTTCATACGCCTTGAAGAAGCCACCTTCTGCGCCATTTCCAAGGCAGGCTGGCCATTCTCGATACCCTGTCTGTTCATGCCGGCGTAGACCGACACTAAGATCTTAAGGCGGGTATTTTCAGCCGCAGCCGCCTGGTCAATCCAATCGACCACTAAGGGATCATCGACTACGAAACTGAAGGTCGGGTCTTTCTTTGACAAAGCGACGGCTCGTTCGATCGCGTTGCGGCTGGCCGGCTGCTTGGTCCACATCACATTTTTGAGACCGGCGCCGGACATTAACTCAGCCTCAGCGATGGTGGCACATGTCAATCCGATCGCTCCGTGCGCCAATTGGATCTTGGCGACATCCACGCTCTTGTGAATCTTGACGTGGGGGCGAACATTGATGCCCAGCGCCTTGGTTCGTTCCGCCATGGTCTTCACGTTGCGCTCAAAAATCGCTTGGTCGACGACCATGCACGGAGTGGGCAGAACGTCTTTGGTTATTTCCCGGAAATCGCGACGGCGAATGAGGGATTCGAACTCCGTGTAGGGAAACCCCATGGAGCTCGTTTTAGCGGCCCGAACGTTGACCGTGGTTAAGGCGGCCATCGCAGCAGCGTTGGCAGACAGGAATTGGCGGCGTGATGTCATCAGATGCCTCTTCGATGCAGCATATCACCAACCGCGATGCCAGTCCCATCCCTGTACTGTCTCCGGCCGGGCCGGTAGACGAAATGCAGAGGAGAGACTCCCTCTGTGTGGCGGGAATATTATGCGCGAACTGTCGTCTAGTTGCGTTGCTAAAGAACTGAGCAGACCGCGGCGTTCATCGCGCCTGTCATACTCCCGGACTGAACTAACCCCGCGGGAAGGACTGCGGCCTCCAAGGGCCAGGCCCAACGATCTTCGCTTTTCTGGCTCGGGATCCGAGCGAAGCATGAGTGCAAGAGCTAGGCTGGCTGGTTCACCAGCTGTTCTTACCACCCACCACCTCGGGAAATGTTCGCAAGAGCAATCGGAAGTAGATGCGAATTGACATGTCCCGGACCAATTGCAGATCCATAGCAACGCGCTCGGGATAACAGAGACGGCTTCTACCTTGGGTCTGCCAGTATCCGGTGAGCCCGGGTTTGAGCGCCAGAATCGTTGCCGCTTGGGATCCATAGTGCCGAACCAGTTCGTCTCGTGTCAGGGGTCTGGGTCCGACCAGGGACATTTGCCCCCGGATAACATGCAAAAACTGCGGCAACTCATCGATGGAATGGCGGCGGCAGAACTGAGCGAAGCGGCTGGTGATACGCGGATCCCGTTCCGTTTTCATTTCCAACTCAGGCGCGCATTCGATGCGTTGCACCCATCCGATCTCCCAAGCGGACCGAGCTTCGTCATATGGCCACATGGTTCGTAACTTCCATACCCAAAGCTGCTGGCCATTCTGTCCAATTCGCAGATGAGCGATGAAGGGCGACCGGCGGGACAATACAGCAGTGATTACTGACACGGGAATCAGGACTGGAAGAGAAGTTACCAGCAAAAGCGCACCCACTATACGGTCCAGCACAGCGAGTGTATTGGCACACCGGCTGCCGGCCGCAGCCTCCTCGCCGGATATCAAAGGCGCCAGAGTAGCGAAGCTCAGCAGAATGAGCCCGAGCGAATGGCCATAGGTATACTCGAACATTCCGCCGGCCAGGAATCCGGCCAGCCCGAGCAAGGCAGCGCGGCACAGAAACTGCGCTTCGCGATCGGGTGCTGTTCTCAATTTTGCTCTTAGGCGCTTTACCAGCACTACGACAAACAGCCCTGCGGCGACCACGGCCGGCAATCCGAATTCGGCGGCCAACTGGAAAAGATTGTTGTGCAGGTGTCCGTGGTAAGCCGGAACGGGGTCCTTGGCTGATAAGTAACTCAGGTAAAGCCCTTCCACGCGTCCCGGCCCAACGCCGGTAAGCGGCCGGTCGCGGATCATTTTTGCGCCGACGCCAAGCATCTGAAGCCGCTCGGCGTTGGAATAGTAGGCTGGCCGGAGAGCACCCGTCAGGCGGAATCGCACAGGTCCTGGAGCCAGAATGAAGAGCAACACGGGCCACGCAGGAGCAGTCCAGATCCATCGAGAGCGTCTCCAGGCAAAATGCAGGAATAGCAACAACAAGCAACACACCCACAGCATGCGGGTGAGGCTCAGCAGGATCGCGAGGCCATTGACTACCAGCAGCGGTAACAGGTGCCGCCGCTCTTCCGGGTAAGTGCGCCAGAACTCCAATAGCGCC
This sequence comes from Bryobacteraceae bacterium, assembly GCA_036008345.1. Taxonomy (GTDB): domain Bacteria; phylum Acidobacteriota; class Terriglobia; order Bryobacterales; family Bryobacteraceae; genus Palsa-89. The sequence continues at coordinate 11,276 of DASYNU010000239.1, read as the reverse complement.
GCGAATACAATACCCTCAACCGTGCCGTAGACCATCCAGTGGTTTAACAAGCCTCCGCTGCGCAGGTAGAAACTTGGATCTTGTGTGTTGGAAAGTTCGCGGCTGTAGCGCACCAGGCGAGTTAAGAAGTCACCAATGAGGACCAGGGAACTGAGCGTCGCGGTGAGGAAAATGCCGCGCCAAATGGTTACCGCATGGCTGCTCCGGTTTACTGCCGGTAGCAGCAGAAAGAGAGCTGCAATCAGTGCCAGGTGCCGCATCTCTCCCCGGCCCGCTTTAAGGTCGGGCGAATGCAGCCATGCGGCAATCTCGATCACGGCCCAAATCAGCCAGAACCAAAATATACGTGGCAGGCGATATTCAACTTTGCGCTGGACAAGCGCCGTCAGACGCAGCGCCAGCCCGGCCCCGAGCAACGACTCGGAGATTGCGATGGAGACCGGAACCGCGCATAGCGCCAAGCCGAGCGCAAAGGCATCCGCACGCCATCCATACCGAGCAAGCCAATCGGTCTCGGCTTGGGGCAGTATTCTCCCCGGTTGTAGGGTTGCGGTGGACATTTCGAGAACTTCAGATGGTATGCAAGTACGCGATCAGGTTGTCCTTCTCATCCTGAGACAACTTGTCAGCGAAAGGCGGCATGCCTCCCCCGCCGGCGTTGATAACTCCCAGTACGTTTTCGTCGTTCACCTGCTTGCCGTTCTTCAACTTGCCGTGCTGGAAGAGGCCTTTGAGTGAAGGCCCGACCTTTTTCTCGGTGGTGTCGGCGTTGTGACAGACGGCGCACTGCTCAAACACCTCCTTGCCCTTCTCCGCGTCACCTTTGTTACCGGCTGGCAGCCGGAGAGTGAAGGCGATCAAAATTGTGGAAGCAAGTATCAAAAGCTTTTGCACGTTTTACGCTCCCGATGCCGGCCTTTTGGCATCCCGAAATGAGACGCCTCAGTCACGGCGTGCAAGTGTTAATGTTCTGTAAAAAGATTGCACGTATTCCGCCAAGGATCGCGCCGCGTGGAGCTGTTCCCCGCTCTGATATCATCTTTGTACCGCAGGAAGAAAGTAGTCCGACCACGTAGCAAGGGCCGGCGGCAACTATGGACGTTTCCGGCACTCATCGTCCAGTCATCCAGGTATCCGGCATTCGCAAAACGTACGGCGCGACCGTAGCCGTTTCCGACGTATCGTTTGAAGTCAACGAGGGCGAAATCTTCGGCTTGATCGGTCCGAACGGGGCCGGCAAGACCACCACAATGGAGTGCGTCGAAGGAGTGCGCCGGCCGGACTGCGGGACTATCTCCATCCTGGGCCTGGACCCGTTCCGCGATGTGTATCAGTTGCAGAACCGTATTGGAGTACAACTCCAACAAGCGCAGCTCCAGAAGAGGATCAAGGTCTGGGAGGCGCTGGATCTTTGGGCCTCCCTATACTCGAAAGCCGTAAATGGCGATCGGCTGCTCGACCAACTCGGCCTGTCGAGCAAACGGAACGCCTGGTTCATGACGCTTTCCGGCGGGCAGAAGCAACGGCTGTTCATCGCTCTAGCATTGATTAACGATCCGGAAGTAGTATTTCTGGATGAGCTGACCACTGGGCTCGACCCTCAGTCGCGGCGGGCGATTTGGGATCTGGTACGCGGCATCCGCGACCACGGTAAGACTGTTTTCATGACTACTCATCTGATGGAGGAGGCCGAGCGGTTGTGCGACCGGGTGGCGGTCATCGAGCACGGAAAGATCATCGACGTTGGCAGCCCGGGGGAATTGGTGGGGCGGCACTGCCCGGCGCGAACGGTGGTGCTGGCCACTGACCATGCCCACGCCGAAGAACGCCTGCGCATGATTCCATCCGTGGAGTTGGTGACGCACCAAGACTCTCGTTTCACAATTCAAGGGCGGGGCGACGACTTCGTGACCGAGGTTATCCAGTGCTTGTCCGAGAACCGAATCCGGGTCACCGAGTTCCGTACTGTGCTCCCCACTCTGGAAGACGTCTTTCTGAAGCTGACCGGCCATTCGATTCGCGACTAGGAGACAACGCACAGGAGAAAGCAGACCCGGGAGATACAGATAATGTTCCATGGACTTTGGAAACTGACTTGGCTGGAGATCAAGATTTTTATGCGCGAACCGCTGGGGGCGTTCGGATCGATTCTCTTTCCGGTCCTGGTGTTCGTGGTGGCCGGCAGGCTGCTGGGCGGTCGAGTCACGCCCAGCTCTATCTCGGTAGCCGGATTCGTACGCGTTGGGCTACCGGTTCTCGCGTCCGTGCTGATCTCGCTTAGCGGAGTATTATCGCTCGTCACCATCATCGCGATCTACCGCGAAGGCGGCATCCTCAAGAGGCTCCGGGCGACGCCGCTGCGCCCGCAGACCATACTCACCGCTCACGTTCTGGTCAAATTGGCGCTGACGCTGGTCACGCTGGCCTTGATGGTTCTGGCAGGGAAGCGCTACTACCCCATCGATGTCAGCGTTCCGATATTCGGATTTGCGATTGCACTTCTGATCAGCACCTGGAGCATCCTGTCGATCGGGTTTCTGATCGCGAGCATTGTGCCTACGGCGCGGTTCGCGCAACCGATCGGCGCGGCCATCCTGTATCCGATGATTGCCCTTTGCGGACTATTTGTGCCGTTGGCATCACTTCCGCCAGTGCTCCGCGCCGCGGCGCGCCTACTGCCGCTAACCTACTCGGTCTCGCTACTCGAAGGGATCTGGAAGGGCGAGGCGTGGTCGGCGCACATTGGCGACATCGCGGCGCTGGTGGTCATATTTGTGATTTGCACGGCGCTCTCTGCCAAGGTCTTTCGTTGGGAATAGCTTCGATTGACTGGTTGAGAGCGAACCGGATACCGGTCGCTTACGCTCGCGGTTCAGAAAGAATGTGGCATGTTTAGAGAACGTTACCGAACCGCGACCGTGAGGGAGACGGTGCCTTTTGCTTCGCGTACGCGGATGTACCGACCGTCATTTGTGTCAGCGGGTACCCGTATATACACACGGGCGGCGAAAGCTAAGACCGTCATTGCGATCGAGCCGGCGAATGACTCGAGTACGCGTGTGGAATTTCTTTTTTTCTCCGTTCATGTCTGCCCGTTCAACGCCTAGGAGTTATTAGCAAAACGGCTGAAATCCGGCCCTACGAATATCCAAGTCAAAGAAGCCGCTCGCGCTTCCACCAGACGATAGCCGGCCGAGACCGTGCGTCTGGTAGCCATTGCGGGTACAAGTCAAGATAACTCCGAGTGATTCGACCTTTCGTCGAACGAGGTTCTAACGGCCTTCCTTTCGCCCATAATAAATCTCACGGTAGCAGGCAATACAGGGCCGTGCACGCCGGCACAGCGGGTCTTTATGAGCACAGCGATGGCGGCTGCGAAGGACAACATAGCAGGCCAAGCAGGCGATCACCACAGACAAGAGAACGACAACGATGGGTTGCAAAGGCACAGCGTACTGCTTCCTTCTAGCATACCCCCAACGCTTCCGCCGCTGGTTCCCGGTGCGAAGCGGCACGCGCAAGTCAGCAGGTTGAAGAGGGTTGCCGAAAACGGAACAGCAGCAAGAACTCCCGGGCGGAGGAAGCCGTGCATAGCTGCGGTCAACAGCGGCTCGGTTGGAAGCCGCTTGATTTCAATCGCCATCAATACTAACGTGGGCTAATGATCAACCGAAGAGTTTTGCTCAGCGGCGCCGGGGCCATGCTGGCGCAAGCGGTATTGTCGCACGGCCAGGCTCAGGGCGGCGGCGCGAAAGTCGTATTCCAGCACGATCTGCCGGACCTCAGCCTGAAGGATTGGTCGGTTACAGTGGTGGAGGTCACCTATCCGCCCGGCGAGAGTTCACCGCCGCATCGCCATCCGGGCCTTACTCTCGCGTATGTGCTGGAAGGACAGATTCGGTCGAAGGTGGGCGACGGACCGGAGAAAACCTACGAAGTGGGTCAGATGTTTCTCGAAACTCCCAACCAACTTCATGGCGTGTCGGGGAACGCGAGTACCACCAAACCGGCGAGGCTTCTAGCCATGCTGTTGGCCGAAAAAGGAAAACAACTCACCACGCCTGCTTAGGAAAAAACTAAAGACCGTCTCCCTAACGGTCGCGGTTCGGTTACAAACGATCGTTTACCGAACCGCGAGCGTAAGCGACCGGTGACTTTGTATAGTCACCCGAGTCGCGCCTGTTACCGCTACCGGCACCTTGACGTCCAGGCTCTCGCTCGGCTGCGCGATGCCATTCACCAAAACCCGATATCCGCCCGCCGGCACGCCCCGCAAGTGCAGCACGGCCTCATGCGCGCCTCCGCCGCGGTTCTCCAGTTGAAAATCGATCTGTTTCAGGGCATCGTCGAAAGTCACCGGGCGATCCTTGGCGAAACCGTCGCGGTCGAGCGTGAGTTCGACGCGCACCGCGCCGCGGACAATGTAAAAGCGAGTGCGCAGACCGTCTCTCGGCACCACTTCCACCGAGCCGCCCAATCGTTTCAAACTGCCGCCATAAGCAATGAGTCCGAATAAAGGATCGTCCGAGACCACCGTGGCGGCCGACCGCAAGGCCCCGCCGAAACCGAGATCAATCTCGCCGTCGTACCACCATGCCCCGTGCACCTGCTTATTGCCGAGCCAAGCCCGGCCCAGCGCAGCCGGCTCGAAACCGCCGCTGGCGCCACCGTCGTTGGCCTGGCCCGGATACCAGTAGCCGTTGTTCGATTCCGGCGTGCCCGAATTCAGCAGTGCCCATGAACTGAGGTAGGATGCATAACCCAAGCGCAGATAGGGAATCGGATTTTTGGCGAAATTCAGAGCGTAATCCTCAACCGCCCATCCACCCATCTGCGCCATATAGCTAAGCGTGTAACCGGCTCCGGCGCTGCCGCGAAAATCGCTGCCCAGATAGTAGTACGCCGGCTCTTGGCCCCGGCAAGAAAGGTTCAGCCGCATTTGCTCTTCCAGAAATGCTTCGGCGTCCTCCAGTTTCACTTGCGCGCGGAACTCCGTGGCACTGTGGTCCCGCAACCTTTGGAGCGAGTATTTCGCCAGCGCCTCCGTCGACTCAAAACCGGTGGAATCGAAAGCATACTCCGAACCCCACAGATTCGGCTTCTCGTTGATGAAAGTCCTGGCCTTGAGTTCCCATTTCGCGCGTAGTTTGTCCGCCTGGTCCCCCTTTCCGTTCTCTTCCAGGGCGCGGATCAGATCGGGAATGACTAACTCATCGTAAGTGCCGGTGGAGTATGGCTTCCAGTTGTCGAACTGCTCTGGATAGGTGTAGAGAGCCATGGCGGTGCCATAGGCCCGCTCCAGGTATCCAGCCTGGTCCAGATAGTGCACCATGTGCGGGTAATTCCTGGCAACCAGGTACATGTTGTAATACATCAGAATGACGTGCGGATAGTCGTAGATCCGCCAGAGATGTTTCTTTCCTGTGCGATCGTCTTTGGGGCTAGCGCGCAGCTCTTTCCAGTTGGGAATTCCATAAACCCCGTACGGATACGGCTCCTGTTCCGTCTGCTGCAGTCCGCCCCAAACGTATTTTCGGATATGCGCTTCCACTGAATCGATTTCGCCCTGATCCGGATACGCGATATTCTTGCCTGCGATATAGGCTGGTTTGCCCAACTCGGTATCGTCGCAAGCAACCATATAAGGATTCAGACTGCCGCCATCGCGGTCGTCGGGGCTGCGCAGGACTTGATTTTTCATGTCCCACTGCGAGTACAGCGTGTCGTACCACCGCGTGGGGTCCTTCCACTGGTCAGTGGTTGTCAGAAAGTGGGCCCGCTTCTTATACAAGGTCTCTAGTGGCTCGGCAACAAAAAACTCCAGCGAGAAATATTCGTTGTCGCCGTACACTACTTTGAGTAAGTTCTCGCCCAGCTTGGAGAATTTCACTTCGTAGATGTGAGTATCTTTGGCCTTCTCGTGCAGATCCCTGACTACCGTTGCACCGGGGAACTCAGGCTCAACTTGCGCGATCCTGTTGCGTGTGCGCACGGCGAATCGAGCCGTAAGATCGGTGGGAATCGTCATGCCGGGCACAACGGTTACGTCGAAACCGCCCTCCTGGTACAGCACGTCGCGCACCGCAGCGTAGTCCTTGGCCCAGCGGAACCGGTAGGTGTAAGTTTTGGTGCTGCCCGGCTGGCCTTTCGGGGCGAGCACCAGATTCGTGAAAGGCAGCCGCCACTTGCCGCCTCTCGCAACGATCTCCGGCCCCGCGGCCGCCGAATGGATGTAGGCCGTAAAAACGCCTCGCCCGCCGCCTCCGCCGGACGCTGGCTGGTCGAAGTACTCAAAACCACTACCCTTTTGCGGCACCATAACAAGGAATGGCCCAATACCGTTGGTACGCTGCCAGAAAATATAGGAGCCACCGCCCCCGATGAAGGCGTGACGGATCAGCCGCTTGGTGTAAGTGTCCAACTTGTCGGCGTTGTACTGCGTATTGAACGGCAAAGGGATTCCCAGATCGCCGACTTCGAGCTGCTGGTCGGAGGTATTGCGTACCGCGATGGTCCACACCAGAGCGTCACCGTCTAGCTGAAATATTTCCGACGGAGCGATCTGAGGGTCGTCCACCACCTGCTTACCCGTGCTGGTGTTGACGCGCCACTCGTAGATACCCGCGGTGGCATCGGATGCGAGTTGTACCGATAGCCGCAGCGCGGAAGTGATGACCGGGGCGAAGCTAACGTGGTTGAATCGGTCGGCCGCCACGCCGTAGGGTCCTGAGAATTCGACACCCTTCCACTGCTCGCCGTCCCGATATTCTACGGACCAGGATGCCGGCAACTGGACGGGGGTCGCCGCTGGGGCGCTTCGCTCCGCCGGGCGCGCTTCGGCGGGCCGCTCCGCCCAATAAACTTCTACGGAAGAAACTGCCTGCGCCGATGCGAAGTCGTACTGAACCCACTCGCGAGTGCCGTGCGATCTTGACCAAGTGAACAGGGGCGTCACGTTATCGTGCGAGTTGGCTGGCTCTAACTGGTCGTTAAGAGCGCCTCCACGGTCCGCGCCCCTCCCCTGCGTGGGGACCATTGACGTACTGATTCGGCTCTCGCTGGCGATGGTGGGAACGGCGTTTCCGACATGCAGCGACAGGCGCGATTCTGACGAAGCAGAGGCGTCCACGGCCGCTTGAGAAACTCGCCTCCAATCCGTCGACCCCGCCGCGCGGTAACGCAGCACCAGGTCGCCGGCCGATCTTCCCGGCAAAATATAGTCCGTGTCGAAGACGTCCTGCACATGCTTCAAACTGGTGAGACCAGCGGGCGAGCAGGTCAATTGAAACTGCTGATTCCTCAATGTCTGCCCTTGCAGAACGGAAGCATTGCAGACCAGAACTATGCAAGCCAGTAGGCGCATCGATCTATGATACCGCTTACACTTTTCGTAGGAGCTGTCATAATGACAGCCGGAGCCATGCAGAAAATTCGTAATACCATCCTGATTGTTTTTGCTGCGGCATTTGTCCCGGCGTCGGCCTTGGCGCAGGTCAAGAACCCCGCACTCGATTGGGAACAGCGCCTGGTAACGGCGAAACCATTGCCGCTAAAGGATGTCCGATTGACCGGGGGACCACTCAAACACGCGCAGGATCTCGAACTCGAGTATCTGCTCGCGCTGGAACCGGATCGAATGCTGGCGTTTCTGCGCCGCAGCGCCAAACTGGAGCCAAAGGCACAGGGATATGGCGGCTGGGATGGCGATGGCCGGCAATTGACCGGACATATCGCCGGACACTATCTTTCAGGCGTCAGCCTGGCATGGGCAGCGAGCGGCGATGCTCGCTTCCGGGATCGCGCGAACTACATCGTCAACGAGCTGAAGATCATTCAGGACGCTCAAGGCGATGGCTATCTGGGCGCTCTCATGGACAGGAACCGGGTTGAAGGAAAAACTCTTTTCCAACAGCTCAGCCAAGGCGTCATCCGGTCCGGCGGCTTCGACCTGAACGGTATGTGGTCGCCGTGGTACGTCGAACACAAGATCTTCGCCGGCCTCCGCGACGCCTGGCGCTACATCGGAAACCGCACAGCTTTGGACGTGGAGATCAAGTTTGCGGCCTGGACCGAAACCATTCTGGCTCCGCTCAACGATGAGCAGATACAGCGAATGCTGGCCACCGAGTTCGGCGGAATGAACGAGGTGCTGGCCGATCTCTACGCCGACACCGGCGACGCGCGCTGGCTGGCGCTGGCCGCCAAGTTCCATCACGCGCGAATTGTAGACCAACTGGCCCAGAAGAAGGATATTCTTGCGGGAACCCACGGGAACACCAATATTCCCAAAATGTATGGCGAATTGAAGCTGTATCTGTACACGGGGAACGAACCGCAAGGCACGGCCGCAAAATATTTCTGGGACGAGGTCGCTGGACACCACACATTCGCCACAGGCGGCAATACCAGGAACGAGTATTTTGGACAACCGGACCAACTGTCGAACATGGTGGACGGACGGACCGCTGAAACCTGCAACATCTATAACATGATCAAAATGACGCGTACCCTGTTTTCCACCCAGCCTGAAATCCGGTACGCCGACTATCATGAACGCGCCCTGTTCAATCACATCCTGGCGTCGCAGGATCCCGATGACGGCCGCGTCTGCTACATGGTGCCTGTCGGCCGCGGCGTTCAGCACGAATATCAGGAGAAATTCCAATCCTTCACTTGCTGCGTGGGATCGGCGATGGAGAGCCATGCACTGCACGCCGACGGACTTTACTACGAATCCCCAGACAAACTCTGGGTGAATCTGTACGCACCTTCCACCGTGGATTGGAAATCCGCCGGGGTCAAGCTGGAGGTAACCACCGACCTGCCGATCGGGCAGACCGCGAGCATCAAAGTCAGTCCGCACTCTTCGAAGAAGTTCACGCTGGCGCTGCGCCGTCCGTTCTGGGCCGGCGATGGATTCAGCGTCAAAGTCAACGGCCGCGTGGTCAAAACGATCGCGCCCGCGAATTCGTACGTCGAAATCACGCGCACATGGAAAGCCGGAGACACGGTGGATCTCGTGATCCCAAAAACGCTGCGCAAGGAGCCGCTCCCTGACAACCCCAATCGTTTCGCGGTAATGTGGGGACCGCTCGCGCTAGCGGGAGATTTGGGGCCGGAGATTAGCGGCCGAACTTCCGCGGCCGACGTCCCGGTGTTGGTGGCGCCGGAAGAACCTGTGGCGAATTGGCTGAAACCGGTTGACGGTAAGCCGGCAACCTTCCGGACCACAGGCGTCGCGCTAAAACAGGAAGTCGACTTCGTCCCGTTCTATCAACTCCCGCGCAGACGGTACGCCGTGTATTGGGACATGTATACGCCGGCGGAGTGGACCCGGAAGGAGACGGAATTCCGCGCTCAGCAAGAAAAGCAGAAGAAGTTGGAGGCGGCGACAATTGGCTTTGCGCAACCGGGCCAGATGCAGGCCGAGCGCGATTTCAATCAACTGGGCGAAGGCAGCCAGCCCGTCCGCGCGGAGGGCCACTTCGGCAGAAACGCCTCAAAATGGTTTTCCTTCGACCTGCCTGTGGATACTGCGCACCCCCTGACCATGGTTGTTACCTACAGCAATGACAATGCCGGAGCCGGCGCCTGCGATGTTCTGGTGGATGGCAAGAAGGTGGGCGAACAAACCGGAGCGCGCCGTAGTCCGGAGCAGGAAATCCACTTCTTCGATGTCGAATATCCCCTCCCCGCCGATTTGGTGATAGACAAGAAGAAAGTCACGGTGCGATTCGAAGCCACCAGCGGCAGATCCACGCCATCCGTATTCGGCATACGGATCGTACGCTCCGATCTGGAACGCTGAAACCTGCTAACCAAGGGTTCCCTGTAACGTTCTTGAGAACGGGGAGTATTGTCTTGCATGGGTAATCTAGGCCAGGATCTCCGCTACGCCGCTCGCACCTTCAAGAAATCACCGGTGTTCGTTGCCGTGGCGGTGCTTTCGCTTGCCCTCGGCATCGGCGCCAATACGGCTATCTTCACTTTGGTGGACCAACTGCTGCTGCGCCTGCTGCCCGTTAAAGATCCACAACAGCTCGTTTTGCTGTGGGGCCGCGGCCGCCATTACGGCAGCAATAACGGCCGTTATAAGATCTCGTACCCCATGTATGAGGACTTTCGCGATCACAACCAAGTCTTTAGCGGAATGTTCTGTCGATATAGAACTTCCCTGAGCGTCAGTTCGGAAGGGAAAACTGAGCGTGTCGACGGCGAACTCGTGTCCGGAACATATTTTCCAGTACTCGGCGTCGGAGCCGCGCTGGGACGCGTCTTTACGCCTGAGGACGACAAGATCCCCGGCGGCCATCCCATTGCCGTAATTAGCCACCGGTATTGGCTAAGCCGCTTTGCCGGCAGCCGCGACGTCATCGGCAAAAAGCTGCTGGTGGATGGATATCCGCTCACCATCGTCGGTGTCAGCCAAGCCGGCTTTGACGGAACGGATCCCGCGTTGTCGCCCCAGATTCGCATCCCGATCATGATGGAAGCTCAGGTTAGCCCGCAATTCGCTGAATTTTACAGTCTGAAGAATCGCCGTGGCCGATGGGTGAACGTCTTCGGGCGAATGAAACCCGGCGTGACAATCACCCAGGCGAAGGCCGCGCTACAGCCGTTTTTCCACCAGATGCTGGAGATGGAGGTACGCGAGAAGGATTTCAGCAGTGCGGCCCCGGAAACAAGGCAAGGTTTCCTCAAGATGTGGATGGACTTGCTTCCCGCATCCAAGGGTGACTCCTTCCTGCGAACCCAATTTGCCAACCCGCTGCTGGTGCTGACGGCCGTGGTCGGACTGGTCTTGCTGATTGCCTGCGCCAACGTTGCGAATCTCATGATTGCCCGGGCCACTGCGCGGCAGAAGGAAATCGCGGTTCGTCTCGCTCTGGGCGCCAGCCGATCGAGAATCATCTCGCAATTGCTGGTGGAGAGCCTCACGCTGGCCTTCGCCGGCGGCTTAGCCGGACTTCTGCTAGCGGTTTGGATGGATCGCGCCCTATTGAATTTCCTGCCGGCCGGAGATGCTCCGCTCACCATTTCCACCACACCAGACTGGAGGATCTTGGCGTTCAATCTGGGTGTGTCATTGCTCACCGGAGTGATTTTTGGTCTTGCTCCCGCGCTGCAATCCACTCGCCCGCAGCTAGCCGGCACGCTCAAAGATCAGGTGGGCTCCATCGCAGGAGGAACCTCAGTGGGGCTGCGAAAAACATTGGTGGCCGCCCAGGTGACACTTTCACTCTTGTTGCTGATCGGCGCTGGTTTGTTCATCCGCA
>DASYNU010000238.1:0-4889 GCA_036008345.1 Bryobacteraceae bacterium | reverse complement strand
GCGCCAGGTCCTGGAATTCGTTTACAGCCGGCAGATCGAATTGTTCCAATTCTCGGCCGCAACTTTTCTTGGGCTGGCTGAAATCCGTTTGGAGCAGGGCGACACAAATGCCGCAGTCGCGCTGCTGCATCGAATGACGCTTGTGGTTGGCGAGCCGTTCGAGAATCTGGCGGACGCGGCTGAGCTGCTGAGCAGAACGGGGCACCCCGGGGAAGCGCTGCCGTTTCTGACGGATCGTGTTCGCGCCGTGCCGTGGGATTTCGCGTCGAAAGCACGGCTAGGCAACCTGCTAGTTTCCACCGGCAAGGATCGCGATCAGGGGATCCAGATGCTGCGTGCTACTGCTGAATCGAACGATGCACCGTACGAAACGCGTGTGGCAGCGGCGCGATCCCTGGGTGAATCGAAGGCGGTCCCGGCGGTGACGACGGCCAGTGCGGAGTTGAGCCTGCTCTCCGGTTCCACGCCGATTGCGCCAGCCAACGCCGAGAAGCCGTATGTCTACTACGCGCGATTGGCTGCGGCCGCGCAAACGAGCGATACCTCTGCGAAGATCCGGCTGCTCGAGGGCGCCATATCGATTGATCCCAATGCAGAGGAACCAAAGATCGCACTATTTGATCTGGCTTACGCAGCTAAGCGTTATCAAACCGCCATCTCAACGCTTCATCCCATGATCTTGCGCGGCGGCATGAACATTTCAGGCGAGCAGAATCCGGCGGGAGCAGACGTCGAGAATCAGTATCAGAACCAATACTACACGCAGCAGTTTCTGGGCGCAGCCCCGCAGTTCGGCCGGTCAGCGGCTAGGCGGGAGCCGCTCGATCCGGCACGGCGCGGGGCGATCGCGCGTAAACTTGCCGACTCCTACGCAAAGCTGAATATGTTGAATGAGGCCGGCTTCTGTTATCGAATCGCGCTTCTCTTGGACCCTGCGGACAACGGATCGAAGACGCAGCTAGATTCGATTCTGGCGCAGTTGGAACGCCAGCGCGTGAACCGGCTACGGCAACCGGCGATTACAGAAAATCTCGAACAAGATCACGCAGTGCGTCCGCGGCTGGCGGCTTCCACGGCTGCGCAAGGAGGCGGACAGTGAAGCGGGCAGTGACCATCGCGGTTGTTTTTGCCAGCCTGGTGCTGTTGGTTTGGATCTTCGCCCAGGCGCCTCCGAGTGCTCCACCGGATCTTGCGCGCCTGGTTCCGGCAGGACCGTTGCTGTATATCGAGGCGAAGGATTTTGGAAACCTGTTAACGGATTGGAAGGGGTCGGACGAAAAACGGCTGTGGCTTGAGAGCGATAACTTCCAGGTGTTCTCGCACTCGCGTTTGTATCTGAAGCTGCAACAGGCACAGACCGAGTTTGCGGCCGCGGCGGGCGTTCCACCGGACATGGATCTTTTGGCGAATGTGGCGGGCAGCCAGTCGGCACTGGCGATTTATGACATCGGCAAGCTGGAGTTTCTCTATATCTCGCGTCTCTCTTCGGACCGGTTCGCGGACGGCGCGCTGTGGAAGACGCGCGGGAGTTATCAGCCGCGCCAATCGGCCGGGATCGATTACTACGTCAAGACCGATGCCGCATCGAAACGTGTCGCGGCGTTCGCGACTGCGAAGGATTACATAGTGCTGGCTACGCGCGAAGATGTGCTCGCCGGGGCTCTGGCATTGATTGCCGGGCAAACCGGATCGGCCGTGGCGGGCGAGCAGTGGTTCGACAAAAGCGTCCGCGAGGCCAAGCAGCCGGGCGAGTTGAGAATGGTGATGGATCTCGAAAAACTGGCGCGCACACCACACTTCCGCTCGTACTGGATACAGCAGAACATCACGGAGCTGCAGCAATTTGCCGCGGCGATTGCGGATGCGGGCCGAGCATCGGGCGAGTGGCGAGAATCCAGGGTCCTGCTGCGGACAACCGAGATGGCTCCTGCTTGGAACGAGGCAGCTGTGGGCGATGTCGTGCGTCTGGCGCCGGCCACTGCCAGCTTGTATCGCGCTTGGGCTTCGCCATCGTCCGAAACAGCCTTCGAGTTGCTTCGCCGTAAAATCCTCAATCCACATCCGGAAACTCAGATAGCTTCAAAGACTGCGCCGGTTGTTGCGTTGGATGGCGGAGCGGTAGGAGACGAAACCGAGCTCGAAATCAGGATTGATGAGCCGCCGCTGGATACCAGCGCGCCGTCGGTAGGCAGCGAACTTAGCAAATTGTTGGAGGCCGTTTCGCTCGATGCGATGTTGCAGGTCGGAGCCACCAGAATCCAGCAAGATGGCGTATTCGTGGGTACCGAATCCGGCGTGGCATTGCTCGCCAAATCGGATTGGGATGGCGCGGCTGTCCGGAATGCTGTGGCGGCGGCCTTCGCGAGCATGTTGACCCAGGATCATCTCGGCGTGCATTGGGTGGATCGCGGAGCCGCTGCGAACTCGTATGCTGAACTCGATGGCTTGCAGGCGCTGGCGCTAGCAACCCACGGCCGATTGCTCGCGATTGCAACCAGCAAGGACCTTCTCGAGGCGATGCTGGCCGGCGCCCCGAATCAGCCGTCGACAACGGGCGCGCGCTACGCGGCCGCATATCGCCACTCTAGGGAATTGCCGAACTTCGTCAAGATGATGCGGCTGATCGACAATCCGCTGGCCAAACAGACTAGCGGGGATGCGCCTGAGCCCGAATTTTTCTCCGGCAATATTGCGAGCCTGGGGCAGGCGCTGGCCAGGATCGGATCGGAATCCATTGTCGTGCATGATACCGGGTCCATCGTGACCGAGAACGTGATTTACAAGCTGAAATGATGCTGACGCGGCGCGCCATCTTAGGTCTGGCTGCATCGGCGCCGCTGGGTGCCGCTTCGCTGCCTGAACAATCGGCGGGTATGGCGCTGGACCGCGCATTTCCCGATCCTCGCGTGTCCTATCTCCTGATGGACTGCGCCCGGAGCCGCGAGATTTGCTCACGCTGGGCGCATCCCATGGATGCTGTACCGGTAGGGTCGCTGGTGAAACCCTTCACGGCTCTCGCCTATGGAGAGTCTCACAGATTCCGCTTTCCGGCTTTCAATTGCGCGGGTGCGGCCGGCCATTGCTGGCTGCCCGAGGGGCATGGCCGCATGGAAATCAACACGGCCATCGCGCACTCGTGCAATGCTTACTTTTTGGAACTGGCGCGCGATGTGACGAGGGAAGCGCTGGAAGCCGTAATACAACGGTTTGGGCTCAGCGCACCGGATCCGGGAGTGGAAACCGCGGTGTTGATTGGCCTGGGCAGGGGCTGGCGAATTTCTCCGTTCGCGATAGCGCGCGCCTATTCGGAACTCATCGCACGATGGTTTGATCCGGGCGTCCGCGATATGCTGGCGGGCATGGCGCTCTCGGGGCAAATTGGCACGGGTCGTGGAGTGGGGCGTGGAGCCTACGTGAAGACTGGGACTGCTCCATGCATTCACGAATCGAAGGGAGGCGGCGACGGCTACGTGATCGCGCTTTACCCAACCGATGCACCGCGCTTCAACTTACTGGTACGAGTGCATGGAGTGCCGGGCGCGCGGGCCGCGTGGGTGTGCGGAAAGATGCGGCGCTATGTGTAGGAGCAGCGCACTGGCCCTTCTGATCACAATTCCGGTATCGGCCCAAGTCGTGCGAATCGGAGTGTTTAGCCTGTTCCGGCCTGTCGAACTCCGCGTATCGCCGGTTTCTGGGGCTTTATTGGTGGACACGAGCGATGATCGGGTCATTCTGGAAGGACGCCAGGCGCGCGCGATCACGCTTGCGTCGATCTCGGCGCCGATGCGGGTCTCGGCGCTGGATGGTTCCGACGCGGACTTCCGGTTAAGTATTCCCGGCAGAATCGAACGTCAGTTCCACGGAATCCTGACCGTTCAGGCGGGCGACCACAAACTGATCGCCGTGGTGGCGATGGATCGCGAAGTGGCCGTGGCTTCGGTAGTAGCGGCTGAGATGCCCGCATCCACGCCCATGGAGGCACTCAAGGCGCAAGCGGTGGTGGCGCGGGCCTACTTCGCCGCCGCAGGACTTCGTCACGATGGCTTCGACTTCTGCGACAGCACTCATTGCCAGTTTCTGCGCGAGCGGCCGGAGCCAAGGAGCGATGCGTTTCAAGCCACTCGGGAGACTCGCGGCCAGGTGCTCGCCTATCTTGGGAAGCCGTTTGCTGCGCTGTATTCGGCGTCCTGCGGCGGCCAGACTCGTTCGCTCGACGGCGACGGCGCGGGATATCCCTACTACTCGGTCCCGTGCGAGTTCTGCCGCCGCAATTCACCTGGCGTGGTACAGGGGCATCAACTCGGGCTCTGTCAGAAGGGCGCCGCGGGCATGGCTCGGGCGGGGGCCGGGTACCGCGAAATCCTGGATCACTACTATCCGGGAACGTCTCTGATGCAAACTGAGGCAAATGCGTTTTTTTGTTGCCACGTCCACGGGCTTTGAGTCATAGTAAAGATTGAGTAGCAAGATAATGTAGGCGCATTCCAAAACGGACCGCTTGTTGAGCGAGAGCGCCCTGCTTGCACATTTTATGGATTCGGGCGATTCTCGATGGCGGATGAACTCCTCTTCCTCACCGAACTGCTGGGCCTTAAGGTCTATGACCTGAAGGGCCGCCGATTGGGCTTCGTCAAAGACGCCGCGATTGTCCCGCTGATCCATCCTTCCCGCGTAGACCGTTTTCTGCTGGGCGGCGGCTGGGCCTGGCTGACGGTAAAGCACGACCAGGTTCGCAGCATATCGCTCGACGGCATCTACCTCAAAGACGAACTGCTGACGCCGTATCATTCCGATGAGTACGTGCTGCGGCTGGTCCGTGATCTTCTCGACCAACAAATTATCGATGGCCAGGGACGCAAGGTGGTGCGGGTTACCGACGTTACCTTTAG
>DASYNU010000237.1:0-2600 GCA_036008345.1 Bryobacteraceae bacterium | reverse complement strand
ATCTCCATGGCCCGGAAGTAGTCCGCGCTCGCCACGCGCAGATCCACCTGCAACTCCTGCCCTGGCGGCGGCGTGTAACCTTCCACGTGGATGCCTCCCCAACCCACCGATCCGGTAAGTGGCAGCACCGAAACCTCGCCCTCCGCAATCACGCCCGGTAAATGCGCGACGCGGGTTTCGATCTCCCGGTATAAATTCGCTAAAGCTTTGTCATCGCGATACTTTGGGTCGGTAGCGGCAATCTGCATGGTCAGGACGTGCTCGGTAGTAAATCCCGGAGCCACGCTTTGCAACCGCACAAAGCTGCGCACCAGCAGCCCCGCGCCGATCAACAACATCAGCGAAAGCGCCAGTTCGGAAACCACCAGCAAACCGCGCAAACGGTGCCTCCGAAGGTACAAACCACCTTCCGTCTGGCCAGCGCGTCCCCCGGCCTTTAGGGACGTATTCGGATCCACGCGGACGGCACGCCACAAAGGCGCCACGCCAAACAGAATCCCGGTCAATAGCGAAACGCCGAAAGTAAATGCCACAACGCTGCCGTTAATTCCGATGTCCTCCAACCGCGGAATATTCCCCGGGTTCATGGTGCGAACAACGTATAGGCTCACTCGCGCGACCAGGAGTCCGAAGGCCCCGCCGAGAATGCCCAACAAAATGCTCTCCGTGAGTAATTGTCGCGCCAGCCGCTGCCAACCCGCGCCCAGAGCCGTCCGAATCGCCACTTCCTTCTCACGCCCCGCGGCACGCGTAAGCAGCAGGTTCGCCACGTTGGCGCAAGCAATCAACAACACCACCGCTACCGATCCCAATAGCACCAGTAGCGCCTGTCGAACGTCACCCACCACCTCGTCCTGCAGCCCCACCACATGCATGCCGAAGCTGGCGTCGCGCTTGTCCTTCTCCCGGATCCGGCTGGCGATCACATCGACATCCGCTCGCGCCTGTTGCAGCGTAACTCCCGGTTTGAGCCGCACCACGATGTTGTAATTTTCGTCGCGTCTGTTGCTCACGGCATCGGCTGCCAACGGCAGCGGCAGGAAGACGTCCACCCTATCCATCGGCTCTTCCGCCGGCATCACTTCGGCATTGAGCAGGAATCCCCGCTGCAGCACCCCGGCCACGGTGAAGGAATTCCCGTCCAGCGTGATGCTCTTGCCCACAATCTCTGGATCGGAGTTGAACAACCGCCTCCACACCCGCTCGCTGAGAATCGCCACCGCAGGTTTTCCAGGCTTGTCCTCTTCCGGCAAAAGCACGCGGCCCAGCAAGGTCTTCGCGCCGAGCATTTTCAGCAAGCTGGATTGCGTTCGTATCCCCGCAACCCGTTCGGGCTGTTCGCGGCCCGTCAACGTGAGCATGCGGGTCTGCGCGAGGGCCATCTCCTCAAACGAGTGGTTTTCGTTCTGGATGTCGATGAACTGGCCCGGCGAAGGCCAATCACGGAATATTCCGATCGCGGGAGAATGCAGCCATACCGCCGCCAGCCGCTCCGCCTGCGGATAAGGAAGCG
The DNA here is from genome assembly GCA_036008345.1 of Bryobacteraceae bacterium. Lineage (GTDB taxonomy): Bacteria > Acidobacteriota > Terriglobia > Bryobacterales > Bryobacteraceae > Palsa-89. Next base: position 1,087 of record DASYNU010000237.1, on the reverse strand, counting down.
AACGCAACAATAGCGCGTCCACCACGCTGAACACCGCCGAATTGGCCCCAATGCCGACGCCCAACGACGCCAAAATCACCAGAGTCGACAGCCAGTTCTTGCGCAGCATCCGCCAGGCGTAGCGAAAGTCTTGTACCAAGGTGTGCATAGTCCCTCCGCCTAAGATGAACGCATATAGGACCGGCTAAGTTCCATCGCGCAAAGACTGCAGTGAGTGGTGTAGGAGCAGAGGATCCCTGTGGCCCAGCGTGCCCGGGCGAATACATACAACTTGCAAAGATCGGCTGCGGTTCATTTTTCGACAGCAATTCGCGGCCGTGGCCCACGTCGCTGTCATTACTTCATTACATCGCTGCTTCCTTACTTCAGTTTTTCCGTCTTTCGCTATTTCGCTTCTACCTTCACTTTCGGTGGCCTGGTATCCAAACCAAAATCACTCTCGATTCTTCGGTACCAGGTATCGTCATCACTGCCATTCAAATCCACCCAAGCCTCATCGCTCATTTGACCCCGCCACTGCAGAAACGGAACGGCATCAGGTCCCACCGGGTGGCGCAGTTGCCAGGTGTCGCTCTCGGCGAGCTCCAGAATCTTCTGCGCGACCAGCGAGGGTGGCACCGGATTTTTCAACGACGCCGCGAACAAACGGGCGAACCGATCACGTTGCCGGTAGACCGACTCTTGCGGACGATCTCCAATGCGCTGGGCCATGGCCGTGTCAATGATGCCCGGCTCGACTAGCAGCACCCGCACATTGAACGTCTTCAATTCGCCCGCCAGCCCCTCGCTAAGCGCTTCCAGCGCCCATTTGGAAGCCATGTAGGGCGTCAGCGGCGCGCTGCTGATGCGCCCGGCGACCGAGCTGATATTAATGATGCACCCGCTGCGGCGCTGGCGCATCCCGGACACCACCGCCTGAACGCAACGGATCACTCCGAAGTAGTTCGTCTCCATGACCGCGCGGAACTCGGCCAAGGGAAGCTCTTCGACGGCGCCGTTGCGTTCCACGCCGGCGTTGTTGACCAGCACATCGATCGGACCATGCTCCTTCTGTATGGCCGCAATGCCGCTCGCCACCGACTCGTCG
>DASYNU010000236.1:0-16842 GCA_036008345.1 Bryobacteraceae bacterium | reverse complement strand
AAGCCGATCCGATGACCTCCCTCCGCTCGGAGTAAAACTTCGGGGACATGTTGGGCAAGCGTCCGAACTCCGTCAACAAAAATCGGGGACACTTCGGGCTGGATTCAACGCCACCTAAACGCCAAAACATAGCAGACGTGTCCCCGATTTTTTCCACGCACACAAGGCCGCACTGTCGAGCACTCAGCACGCGGCCACGAACGATACAATAGAAAGCGACCATGGAAAAAACGGTGATAGTGATCGACCATGATGTCATGAATGGAACGCCCTGTTTCCGGGGCACTCGAGTTCCGTTCAAAAAATCTGATCGATTACCTCGATCGAGAGCGGTCATTCTCTAGGTGAATTCCTCCAGCAGTTTCCCACTGTCACCCGCGAAGTGGCAGTACAAGCGCTCGAAGAAGCCAAGGATTCGTTGTTCGCCCGATCAACCTGAATAGGGGCCGTCAATCAGTTTAGACACGGCTTTTCGTCCATGCCGCTGGCGACGCGAAGCAGCGATCTCCGCGTTTATTTCTTTCGCGGTGAGTTTGTCCAAGCCGTGCCGGTTCGCGCTCTCCCATGACTTCAGCAGCCAGCCCGGAGGCACGAACGTGTGAACGTAACCAGCCACGCTTTGTCTCGCTCTAGCTGCGACTGAGATTTTGCGGGTCATTGATTAATTAACCAAGGATATCAAGAACTCGGCGACATCACCTGTTCGTGAGCTACGGCCACCTCTGCGCGCCATGCAGAATCCTGAGAACCTCGGCCACGCCCTCCCGAATGCGAAAGACGACCAAATAGGGCAGCCCGGGCAGCACCAACTCGCGAGTCCCAGCCTTGCGTCCGGGACGGGCCCGGCGTGGGAACTGATTCAGCGATCTCACAGCTTTGAACACTGCCAGAGCCACCCGGCGCGCCGACTCTGCGCACTCGTGTTCCTTAATATAAGTCGCAAATGTTAGTGAGGTCTCGAGCGGCTGGCTGCGTCCAGCGGACACGGCTCAACCGGAATAGCGGCTGTCAATCAGCTTTCCGATTTCGTCGTGCTCGACGAACTCGCCGCGGTCCGCAGCCGACAAGCCTTCTTCCACCTGGCGAGCAAACCACTCGTCGTAATTGAGCAAACGCTGCACAGCCTCCTGAATCAGCGACTCGGTATTGCGTCCCTGCTCGGAGACGGCGCGATCGAGTTTCGCCTGGATCTCCGGCGAAAAATGCACATTCATATCTCCAGTGTGGAAGCCCGCGCATGCTTCTGTCAATACAGTTGTCGTCGGACGTGGCGGGTTCCACGGATTCCACGCTGAGCGACACTCAATCTATGGGAGTAGTAAGCCAGACAAGTATCCACCCGTGCGGGTGCTTTGAGGGCTACTCGGTGATTCCAGCCATTTGAGGTCTCGCCGTTGAACGCTTGTGGGAAGTTCGAATCTACTTTCCAGCTTCTCACGACGCAGGAGGCAGTAAACTAGACCCATGCCGTCGGGCATAGAGATCGGCACCCTAATCGATCGGGATTCCTCTATCCGCGGCGGACGCCCCAAGATCGCCAGCACCGGAATAACAGTCCGGCGAATCGTCGGCTGGTCCAAGATGGGAATGACCCCTAAGGAAATTGCCAACGATTACCCGCATTTGACCCTCGCCCAAGTGGATGCCGCGTTGGCGTACTATCACGCCAACCGCGAAGAGATTGAAGCCGATATCGCCCAGGAAGAAGTAGCAGCCACGCATTGGGAGCGTCAATTGGCTACAGACACTGACGGGCGCTAAGCGAACGAACTGGCGCTTACCACGCCGACCTCAGCATCTAAACCGTTTTCTGAGACTTCAACTCTCAATTCTCTGATCACATTACTTTTCAGATAATCCCCCCTTCCCCCTCAACCACATCCCCCCAACCCAGCTCCAATCCCCACCCACCCCAAGCTACACTCGCTTGAATGGATCACAGCAATCCCAACGCGCGAAAACGGGGCGCCGCGACCCAAAAACACAAAATTTCAAAACGAACCCAAATCCCGAAACGGCCACCGTACCATTGACATCCCCCCGCCGCTGCTTCACAATATCCATAGGCGAACAAAAGGCGAAATTGCATGAACCCTAACGCCGCTCGCACTGCCTCGCTCGGATTCCGCCCCGAATCCAGGTACCGGGAAACCCTCGCCACCGGCCTCGCCTCCCTCGATGCCATCATCGAGGGTTTCCCGCGCGGTGCTATCTCAGAAATCATCGGACCGGAAAGCTCCGGACGCACTACTCTAATCCATTCACTTCTCGCCGCATCCACCTCAAACTTAGAAGTTTGCGCCTACGTCGACACCAGCGATTCTTTCGACCCCGTATCCGCCGCCGCAGCCGGAGTCGCGCTCTCCCAACTCATCTGGATTCGCTGCGCCTCGAACGCCGGCCACGCCCTCAAAGCCGTCGACTACCTGCTCCATGCCGGCGGATTCGGTGCCGTCATCCTCGATCTCTGCCAAATCACTCCCCGCACCGCCAACCGCATCCCCATATCCTATTGGTATCGATTCCGCCTCGCCCTCGAAAACACCCCCACCATCCTGGCGCTCGTAGAAAAGCAACCGCTCGCCAAATCATGCGCTTCACTGATGCTCGAAATGAAGCGCCAAAAAACCGCCTGGACCGGTGCACCCGGCTTCGAGCTCCTAAGCGAAGTCGAACTGGAAGCCATCCCTCGAAAACCGATACGCCCACTCACGGCCCACTTCAAAGCCAAATCACTCGGATGACACTCGGATAATTATGTTCGCCTGCATCCACTCTCCCGAGGCCGATCTGTCCGCCATCGCCGAAGCCTTCTCGCCCTCCTTCGAGCAAACCGCCCCCGGCACTATCGTCTTCAAAATCGACGCCCTGCGCCGCCTCTACACCACCCACCAACAAATCGCGCAAGCCATCATAAAAAAAGCCGGCCCAGACGCAAATGTAGCCATCGCCGAAACAGCGGACGCCGCCATCCTGGCCGCCCACAATTTCCGCGGCATCAGCATCTCACCGAATCTCCAGCAGCTCAATATTGCAAGCCTCCCCATGGAGCAGGAAATGTGGGAGGTCCTCGAAAGCTGGGGCATCCACACCCTAGCGCAACTCGCCGCGCTCCCTGAAACCGGCATCGCCGAACGCTTTGGACCCGCAGGCGTCCACCTGCAGCGCCTGGCCCGAGGCGCAACAGAACGCCCACTAAAAATCTTCAAGCCCGAAATTACATATGCAGACCGCATCTCGCTCGACCACCCCGTCAGCCTGCTCGAGCCTCTGCTCTTCCTAATCGCCCGCATCCTCAACGACCAATGCGAAAAGCTGCTATCCCACGCCATGTCGGCCAACGAAATCACCATCCATCTGGAGCTCGAAGACAAATCGGAGCACATCCGCACCCTCCGCCTCCCAGTCCCGATGCGTGAAAGCAAATCGCTCTTGAAGCTCCTCCAAATGGATTTGGAAGCCCACCCCCCACAAGCGGCGACGCAAGCTCTTTCGGTAACCATAAAACCAGTCCACCCACGCACCATCCAAGCCGGTATCTTCCTCCCCATAACCCCCGCCCCCGACAAACTGGAACTAACGCTAGCCAGAATCCGCGGCATAGTAGGCGAATCGAACGTAGGCACCCCCGAACTCCTAAACACCCATCACCCCCATCCATTCCAAATGTCCAAGCACCAGCCACCAGCAACCAGCCACCAGCCACCAACAATCCGCCAAGCCTTCCGCTACTTCCGCCCCCCACTCCCAGCAAAAATCGATCTGCAAAACCACCGCCCGACACGAATCGCAAGCCCAGGCATAACCGGAAAAATCCAAACCGCCGCCGGCCCCTGGCGAACCACAGGCGACTGGTGGACAACTCAACCCTGGAACCGCGACGAATGGGACATCACGCTATCCAACAATTCGCTTTATCGCATCTACCGCGAACCCACCAACCTCTGGTTTATAGAAGGCACATATGATTAGCGTTCATTCGCGTTCATTCGCGGCCAAAAATATATACGTTGAACTTCGCACGAGATCGGCCTTCAGCTTCCTCCAAGGCTCCTCCACCCCCGAAGAACTAGTCACCCGCGCGGCCGAGCTCAACATCCCCGCCCTAGCCATGCTCGATCACGACAACGTCTCCGGCGCCCCGCGCTTCCACATGGCCGCCAAAAAAGCCGGCATCCGCGCCCACATCGGCGTAGAAGTCACCTGCACCGATGGACACCGCTATCCACTGTTAGCCGAAAGCCGCACCGGCTATCAAAATCTCTGCCGCCTGATCACCCGCATGAAGCTGCGAGCAAAAAAAGGCGAAGGCGCAGCAACCCCCGAAGAGTTAGCCGAATTCTCCAAAGGATTAATATGCCTGGCATCGCGCCCCGACGCCAACATCATCGATATCTACGGCGCAAAAAACGTCTACGTGGAACTCCAGCGTCATTTCAACCGCAATCAGGAAGCGCATAACCAAGCGTTAATAGACTTCGCACGATCCCACAATCTTCCGCTCCTAGCCACCAATGGCGTCAGCCACGCCACTCCCCAATCCCGCGAAGCTCTCGACGTCCTCACCTGCGTCCGCAACAAAGTCACCATCCACGAAGCCGGCCGCCTGCTCTCCATGAACTCCGAGCGCTACCTCAAAGACGCCCGCCAAATGTCGCGCATCTTCGGCGACCTTCCGGAATCCATCGCCAACACCCGCGAACTTTCCGATCGCCTGCAGTTCACGCTCGCCGATCTCGGCTACCAGTTCCCCAAATACCCCGTCCCGCCCGGCGAAACCATGAACTCGTTCCTCCGCCAGTGCGTAGCAAAGGGTGAGCGCAATCGCTATTATCCAAACGCCTTCACCGCCGGCCTCTGCCGCCGCGCCCACGCTCAAATCCAAAAAGAACTAGCACTCATCGAAAAACTCGACCTTGCCGGCTATTTCCTGATCGTTTGGGACATCGTCGAATTTTGCCGGTCCCAGAACATTCTCGTGCAAGGCCGTGGATCGGCCGCCAACAGCGCCGTCTGTTATTCGCTCGGGATCACCGCGGTCGACGCAGTCGCCATGGAGCTGCTCTTCGAGCGCTTTCTCTCCGAAGAGCGCGGCGAGTGGCCGGATATCGATCTTGATCTTCCCAGCGGCGATCAGCGCGAGCGCGTAATCCAACATGTCTACCAGCGCTACGGCCAGCTCGGCGCCGCCATGACAGCGAACGTCATCACCTACCGCGGCCGCTCGGCCGTGCGCGACATCGGAAAGGTGCTCGGATTCTCCGAACCCGATCTCGGCCGCATCGCCGCGCTGGTCCCGTCATGGGGCTGGACCGACCCTAAAGATACTGCCGAGCGCCAGTTTCGCGAAGCCGGCTTCTCGCCCGAAAATCCACTCATCTCCAAATTCCTGGATCTTTATATGACCATTCGCGACCTTCCACGCCACCTCGGGCAACACTCCGGAGGCATGGTGATCTGCGAAGGCCAGCTCGATTCCATCGTTCCGCTCGAACCCGCCACCATGCCCGGACGAGTGGTCATCCAATGGGACAAAGAAGATTGCGCCGACATGGGGATCATCAAAGTGGATCTCCTGGGCCTCGGCATGATGGCCGTGCTCGAAGATTCCATCCGTCTCATTCGCGATTCCTACCACGAAGAAGTGGATCTCGCCCATCTTCCCCAAGACGATCCGCAAGTTTACAGTGCATTGCAGAAAGCCGACACCATCGGCCTGTTCCAGGTGGAAAGCCGCGCCCAAATGTCCTGCCTGCCGCGCCTGCGTCCCGAGCGCTTCTACGACATCGTGGTGCAAGTAGCCATCATTCGGCCTGGCCCCATCGTCGGCAAAATGCTGAATCCATTTTTGCGCCGCCGGCAAGGCCGTGAAAAACCGGAATGCCTGCATCCATTGCTGGAACCAATCCTCGCGCGAACTCTGGGCGTCCCGTTATTTCAAGAACAGCTCTTGCGCATGGCAATGGTGGTCGCCAATTTCACCGGCGGCGAAGCCGAAGAGCTGCGCCGCGCCATGGGATTCAAGCGCTCCCAAGCCCGCATGCAGGAAATCGAAACCCGCCTTCGCTCCGGCATGACCACCAACGGCATCCCACAAAAAACCCAGGAGGTCATCATCCAATCCATCACTTCATTCGCACTATACGGATTCCCGGAATCCCACGCGGCAAGTTTCGCCCTGATCGCCTACGCCAGCGCGTATCTCAAATGCCACTACCTGGCCGCCTTCACCACCGCACTCCTCAACAACCAGCCCATGGGATTCTACGCACCGGCAACCCTAGTAAAAGACGCTCAACGCCACGGCTTGCATTTCAAACCAATCGACGTCACAAAATCCGATTGGCTCTGCACCATCGAAGAACACGACGGCCAACTGTGGGTCCGCCTAGGCTTCAACTACGTAAAAGGCCTGCGCGAGCAAACCGCCCAAGCAATCCTGACAGCTCGCGCCCAAGCCCCCTTCACAAGCATTCAAGACCTAGCCAACCGAGTCCCCGAACTCCGCAAGGACGAACTAAGAAAGCTAAGCGAAATCGGCGCCCTGAATTTCATAACCGAATCCCCAACTCACCGCCGCGCCGCCCAATGGGATTCCGAACTAGCCATACGCCCCACCGGCCCACTCTTCATCGACCAGTCCCCAGTCCCCAGCCCCCAGCCCCTTCAGCCGATGAGCGCCAGCGAGCGGCTGAACAGCGATTTCCACAACACCCACCTAACGATCGGTAATCACCCCATGGCTTTTCACCGCGAAAAACTAAACACCCTCGGCGTCACGCCCGCCAATCAACTGAAAAACGTCCGCAACGGCTGGCCCGTCCGCACCGCCGGATGCATCATCTGCCGCCAACGTCCCGGCACAGCCAAGGGATTGCTCTTTCTCAGCATAGAAGACGAAACCGGCGTCTCAAATGCCGTCGTCATGCCCGACGTTTTCGATCGCGAGCGCGCCACCATCCTTAACAATTCCTACCTGGTCATCGAAGGAGAAATGCAGAACATCGACAACGTCCTAACCGTAAGAGCCGCCCATTTTGAGCCTCTGCACGTCGCCGAAGAAGCCGTCCCCTCTCATGATTTCCACTAGGAATAGCTAGTGAGTACCATTACTACAACCCCCATAGTTTGGCCCTTCCTACTCTTGAGACCCGCACAGAAAGGCTTCATTCTGTTATTGGAGCAACTACATGAAGTTCACCATTCAACTGGCGGCGCTCCTGGCAGTCACTCTTACTTCCGCCAGCGCCGACACTATAACAATCATCCAAGCCTCCAGCGTTGCGAACGCCACGGCCGATCGAAACACCTGGCTCACCGAGAACTTCGGCACCGGAGCCATGCCGCAGGCGCTCACCGGCTTCGAGAACGATTCCACCGGGACTTACACTTCCTTGTCCACAGCGGCCGGAACCTTCAGCGTCGCGCCAGGCAGCCTGGTCTCTGCCGGCTCCGGAACTCGTACCGACGTTTTCAGTGTCCTGAACAAATCCGACACGCCTTTCCAAGGCCGCTACAACACTACACCCGGCGGGAACAACTGGCTCGACTCTAACGACATCACAAAGCTCCAACTCACCACATCACTCGATACCGTGTATTTCTTCATGACAGACGTCGACGACACGGGCGGCAAGCTGACCATTCAAACCGCGGATGGATCTACTTCCAGCAACTTCACTAACCCCGCCAATGGAGACCTGTATTTCGTGGCCATCACTGGGCCGGACGCCATCGGTTACATTCGCTGGCTCAACTCGTCTCAAGCCGACGGATACGGACTGGACGATTTCGGAACGGTGAAATTTCCAACAACCGCTAACCTGGCTCCCGTACCCGAGCCTGCGTCGTGGATCATAGCCCTAATCGGGTTGTTTCTTGTATCGGTCGTGGCACAACGGCGCGAGAGGAACGAGCGTCCATGAACCGTAATCATCTGCACGGGGCGCTCATCGCACTCTTTCCGATCCTGGTATGTATCGCCACGGAATTCATCGTCTCAGCCACCCATGGCGCCCCTGCGAATTGCGTAATCGCGATTAGCTTGCTCATCCTTACTGTTGCAATACGGATGGGCGGTCAGAAGCAGCCCGCGCCAGCGTTATCCCCCAGAGAAAGGCGGGAATTAAGACGACAAGTCCGGTCAAGGTAGCCACCGTCGCCGCCGCTACGTTCCGATCGATCAACACACCCGCCGAATAACTCGACATCGACATCGTCACCACGCTCAGCGCCCATTCAGCCGAGAATACGCGCCCGCGAAATCGATCCTCAGTTTGAAGCTGCAGCAGGGTCGACGAGAACACCCACAACGTGGACCCGCCCGCATGCCCCAATATGATCCCTATGCAAGCAATTGCGAGGCTGGGCGCGTGTCCCAGCATCAGATAACCAGCCGCCGCTGCCAGATAGCCCAACAGAATCCCGAGCCGCATCCGGGTCTTCTTTCCGGCCGCCCAGTATCCGCTTACCACTGGACCAATAATCGCGCCCACTCCCCGGCACGCCATCAGCAAACTCATTCCCAACATCCCCGCTTGCCGGTGATTGAACCCAGCTCGATGAATGGGAAAGATCCGTTCGCCGAAAATCGGAAGCAGCACCCAATTGGCGCCCATCAGCCCAAGCCCGGCTTTCACCAAGATGGTAGTTCGCAGCCGCGGATCCGTCCAGACATAGCCGATGCCTTCCTTGATCGGCGAGAAGTCCGCGAAATCCCGAGGCTTCAGCGGCGGCCGATTCTCAGCGTGCGGCTCACTGAACTTCATGCGTCCAAGCAGCACCGCAGAGAGCACAAAGGACACTGAGTTCAGCACGAAAACGAAATCCCGTCCGAAGTAAGCCGCGAGCGCTCCTCCCACCGCGAATCCCATGGCGAAGTTGAACGACCAGGTTGTGGACGACAGTGTGTTCGCAACTATCAATTCGGATTCGCCGGCGATACTTGGAATCACCGCACTGCGGCCCGGTTCGAACAGCGCCCACAGCACCGTTTCCATGAAGAGCAACGTATAGAGCAGCCATACCATGTGCGGCCCACGCACCAGCAGCATGCACAATACGATGGCGGCACGCGACCAATCCGCAAAGATCATCACCTTCTTGCGGCTCAGTCGATCGTTGATCACCCCCACGGCCGGCGATACAAAGAATTGCGGCAGCACCTGCAGGACAAATGCGAGCGCCACAGATTTGGCACTGCCGGTGTACTCCAACAGCAGGCTGTAAACGGCCACGGCATAGAGCCAGTCGCCTTGCTCGCTGATGATCTGCGCGAACCACAACAGCCGGAAATTCCGGTTGGTGCGAAGCAGGCTTACGTAGGCCGCCATCTCAGGCTGGGGTGTAAAGCCCCATTCGCTGTTTCACCAAGCGCACAGTGGACTTCGCGATGGGTGCAACCCGTTCCGCTCCCTCTTTCAATACGCTATCCACGTAGCAGGGCTCAGCCATAATTTCGCGATAGCGCTTCTGCAGCGGCTCCAGGTTGAGGATCACCATCTCCGCGACCTGCTTCTTCAGATCGCCGTAGCGCGTGCCGTGGAAATGGCGGCGCATCTCATCGTTGGACCATCCGCTGAACGCCTGAAAGATATTCAACAGATTCTCGACGCCGGCTCCCAGTTCCGCGAAATCCACGGCGGGTTTCGAATCCGTGGTAGCTCGCATGATCTTCTTGCGCGCTTGATCGATCGGGTCCAGAAGAGCAATTGCGTGGCCGGCTCCGGTGGCCGATTTGCTCATTTTCTTATCCGGTTCATCCAGACCCATCACGCGCGATCCAACAATCGGCAGATGTGTGGCGGGCATCACGAACGTTTCACCGTACAGCGAATTGAACCGCTGCGCGATGTCGCGTGTGAGTTCCAGGTGCTGTGCCTGATCATCACCCACGGGTACGATCGCAGCCTGATACAGCAGGATGTCGGCGGCCATCAACACTGGATATTGAAGCAGTCCATCGCCCACCGTTTCCTGTGCCAGCGCCTTGGCCTTATATTGCGTCATACGCTCCAACCAGCCCACTGGAGTAACGCAGGTCAGCATCCACGCCAATTCCGCATGTTCGGGTACCGAAGATTGCGCCATAATTGCGGATTGCTTCGGGTCCAGACCCACGGCCATGAACAGGGCCGCAGTTTCCACAACCTTCGATCGAAGCTCGGCCGGATCCTGATGGACAGTGACGGCGTGCAGGTCTACAATGCCCCAGATGCTCTCATAATCGCCCTGGATTTCCACCCAGTTCTTCAAAGCTCCCAAATAGTTGCCAATGTGCAGATTGCCGGACGGCTGAACGCCGGAGAAGACACGTTTTTTCATTCTTGACACCCATGTTACCGTAGGGTGAACTCCTACCTTGCTTACCCAAGAGACTTTAGCTATAGAAAAACTCGTTTACGGCGGCGATGGCCTGTCCCGCCTTGAGAGTAAAGTTGTGTTCACCCCTTACGTTCTACCTGGCGAGAAGGTGCAGGCCGAAGTAGACCGGATCAAGAATGATCTGTCGCGTGGCCGGCTGTTGGAAGTGCTGGAGCCGTCGCCCAACCGAGTGGCTGCGCCCTGCCCCTATTTTCAGCGCTGCGGTGGCTGCCACTACCAGCATTCCGATTACCCATTTCAAGTGGAACAGAAGCGGGGTATTTTACGCGAAGCACTGCAGCGCGTGGGCAAGATCGAATTCGGCGGCGAGATTGAGGCCATCACGGGTGAACCATGGAATTATCGCAATCGAGTGCAGCTACACATTCTGGAGGGAGCCATCGGGTACTTCGAGCATGGATCCCACAAGCTCTGCGCGATCGATCAATGTCCCATAGTCTCTCCGTCCTTGAACGCCGCGATCTCGAAACTTCAAGGCCATCTTGGACGGGTCAGCGCAACGTTGGAGCTATTCACCAACGAGGCAGAAATGCAAGTAAATGTTTTCGACCGCGTGCCGCACTCAATTTACCGGGTATTCGAATCGTTGGGAACCAGCGCGCCGATAGAGTACGACGGATTCCGTGTCAGCCGCATTTCGTTCTTCCAAGTGAACCGGTTTCTGATTCACCGGTTGGTGGACTGCGCCATCGGAGAAGCCGAGGGCACGTTTGCCGTTGATCTCTACGCGGGCGTCGGCCTCTTTGCCGCGCGACTGGCCGAGCGCTTCAAGAAGGTCGCCGCGGTAGAATCCAGCGCAAGCGCTTTTCGTGATTTGGAGCACAATGCAAAAGGCGTTACTGCTGAGAACAAGACCAGCGAAGAGTACTTGACGATACTCACGGAGAAACCGGATTTGATTCTCGCCGATCCGCCACGGGCCGGCCTGGGAAAGCATGCGGTGAAGGAATTGGTGAGAATCCAAGCGCCGCGGCTGACGATTGTATCCTGCGATCCGGCAACACTCGCGCGCGACCTACAAGGTCTAATAGCGGGCGCATATCGGATCGAGAAGATCACGTTGGTGGATTTGTTCCCGCAGACGTTTCATATTGAGACCGTTGTGCATCTGCTTTCCGCGGCGTGAAAACCCCAAAAGCGCCGGTCGCTTACGCTCGCGGCTCGGTAACGGAGCCGAGCCGCGACCATGAGGGAGTCGGTGCCTTGCTAGCCCACCAAATGTCGGTCATTGCTTCGCGCGAAACGCGTCAACCACCGCCCGGCCCTTGCGCATCAGCAGCTCTATCAGATTTAGCAGGATGGCTAGCGCCAACAGACCCGGCCACAACCGCAGCGTCGAAGCTTCCGAGCGTCCGGCTGCGTCGAACACCTGCTTCGGCGCCGGATTGAAGCGTCCGCCGGTGAAATCCGAAATCGACCGCAATAGGAATTGGTTGGAGCCGTAATCCAGCAGCTCCTGCTCCTGGCGATAATAGCCAACCTCGGGGAACGCGTGCGATTCGTCCAGCGGACGAACGCGGAACAGGCCTTGCAGTTGGCCGATATGAATCCTGCCGCGGTATGATTTACCGGCTAGCTTGGTTAAGGGCAGCGGATGCTGGAAGCCATTGGGGCCCAAGACAAATACGGCGGGCACCGTTTTCGGCTCCTCGACATCCTTTCCCAGGACGTAGTTCACCACGAGGTCGCCCGAGGCGCTATCGAACTCCGCTTGCGCCTCACCAGCCTCAGCGTGCGGCAGGAGATCGCGAAAAACATTTGTCCAAAGTTTGTCGAAGCCTTTCCAAGTGACCCAATCCGCGGCCCAGCGGCTTTTAGCGTCGGAAGTGAAAACCACCGCCCGGCCCAACCCGTATTGCCAGCGAACCAGCAAAGGCTCCTTCTCGTCGATCTTGAGAATGGTGTCCGAGCTGGGTTTGGCGATAAACCGGATATACCCCTTGAGCGCGGGCGCCGACTCAATGCCGACACCATCCAGAATCTCGACGTTCTTTGCAACGATCGGGCTGAGAGTTTTTTCAACTGCCGTTGAGCCGGTATGCTCCATCACGTCCTTCAAAAGAATTTGCTCCAGGCCCGCCGGCTCATTCAGGAAGTACGATTTGCCGCCCGCCGTTGCCGCCACCTTTTCCAGATAGGCTCGGTTGACGTCTTGACCCAGACCAACGGTTGAAATAGTGACATGCTGGGCCAGCGCTTCCTTGGATAGATCCAGGCTGTCGCCTTCTTCCGAGATTCCGTCGGTCAGGAGAACGATATGTTTGAATGTCGCGTGAGACGGCAGCACCTTGCGATAGGCTTCGGCCAATGCGGGCGCGATCTGAGTTCCACCATCGGGCACGATGCCGGAGATCAGCCGCTTGATCAGAGATTTGTCTTCGGCGCGGCGCATCGGCACCGCCCACTGGAAGGAATTGTCGAAGATCAGGACGCCGACTTGATCGATGGGCCGCAAATTCTCGACCACGCCGATCGCGGCTAATCTGGCCAACTCGATCTTCTTGCCTTCCATGGAGGACGACTTGTCGATGATCAATATGACGGAGGTTCCTTCGGGCGATCGAGGCGGCGCGAGCTTGGCCGGCAGGGTTCGGTCGAGAGCGTCCTCCACTTTTTTCGAATCGTTATAATTATTGCGTTCGCCCGCAATCACGAGCAAGCCCCCGCCCTGTTTCACGAACTTCTCCACTTCGTCTTTTCTTGCAACGCCTAACGATTCGAGATCCTGATTGTTGAACACCACCAGTTGATAGTCAGTGAGGACGCCGTGCGCGGGATCGCCGGTACGGTCCACGTCAAAGCGGGCGGCCGCCAAAGTATCCATCAGATGTTTCTCGCTGCCTTCGGGGTCTTGCGTGATGAACAGGACTTTGGGACGCCGAAGGGTTACGGCGCGATCGAATCGAATCTCGCCTAGATTATCCGCGCGAATCAAGCCGGACAGGTTGATCGCTCCGGCCGCGGTCAAACTGGCGTGCACGCGAATCTGGTTGCTGCCCTGCTCCAGAGACACGCGATTAGATCCCAGAAGCTTTCCTTCCGCGCTGATGTCGACAGTTCCGGATACGGCTTTCGGCGACGACACGTTCAGGTCGACTGGGAACTGCTCACCGGTAAATGCCAGCGTCGGTAGGCTTACCGATTCCAGGCGCAGGTTGGGCCGGGCCCGGCCATCCAGCGCGAAAGTGTCGATGGGGATGCCAAGGTGCTGCGCCTGCCAAGCTGCGCGCGTGATGCTGCCGGCGTTTTCGTTGCCGTCGGAGATCAGAACCAGACGGGGCACCAAGCCGGAGGGAAGTGAAGTGACGGCCTCGCTGATTGCGGCTTCGAGATCGGTTGTGCGGCCAGCTTCACCGGAGGTGTATTGCAATCGCCAGCCGCCGTTTTGTTCAGCCGGAGAGAGGGTGCGGACGGATCGAGCGAACGGAAGAACACGAATCCAATGACGGCCACGGGCTTTTTCCAACGTCGCGGCCAGTTCGGAAGCGCGCGCGAGATCTTGAGAAGAGACGCTGGCCGAGGTATCCACAAGCACAGCCACAGCCATCTTGGTTTCGGGCAGCGTGAGCTTGGGTTCCGCTAATGCCAGGATGATGGCAATGAAAGCGAGAGTCTTGAGAGCCAGGGCTAATATTCGGCGAGTGCGTCGCCACTCGAACAGCATCCAAGCAAGTGGAAGTAACAGAAAAGCCAGCACCCAGACACGCTCGAAGGTCATGCTGGCCTCTCAGTCAGGGCACCGACTCCCTTACGGCCGCGGTTCGGAAAGAGCCTACCGAGCCGCGACCGTGAGGGAGTCGGTGCAGTGAGCGCTTGCGTCACGACGCTTTTCTCCAAAGCACACTCCGCGGAGCCGTGGAAGCCGGCGCGGTGCTGCGTTTGCGTCCGTACAGAATCCAATCGGCGAGCAGGCCAACTCCGCCCGCGATGGCCAGCCATTGCCAAATGTCGCGCGATGCGGGTTCGGATGGACCACGGCCGGGAAGTCCATGCTTGGCGCTGGTGGGCGTCCATACTACATCGCTTGGTTGAGGCAATGTCATCGAATAAACCAGTTCGCGATCACCGGTGAGGACGCGCACAATCCCGGGCGCGCCGGCGAAGAACCGCAACGTCCGTCCTTGAACCGTAAACGGAACGGGCTGGCCGTCTTCCGTCATCACGCGCAAGGTGGCTGGGTCGGTTTCCGATTCCAGTTGGACGTCCACGGTGCCCACCGTGCCGGCCGTCAACTCCCAGGAGCGAAATATGTCTGGCGCCATCCAGCGAAGAATGTTTGCAAATAAGAGGGGTGTTGTCAGCTCATATTTCATGCCGGAACGCACGGGATGAAACCCGAACACGACGGTTTTGTGCTTGCCTGGGCGAGCGACGATCAGTGGGCCGGCCTCGGATTCAGCCACTGGAATGTCATCGCGGTCCATACGGAAGACCTCTGCGCTCGAAAACTGCAGGTCCTTGGTTCGCAGGCCGGCGCCCAGCGGATGATCTGCGTTCCAGCGTTTCAGCTTTACGTTCTGTTCCGTGCTTCGAACCGCAATCGGCGATTTCGCTTGAGGAGGCTCCATCCAGATGCTGTCGGTGGAGGGCGGAGATGACGGCGCGAAGTGATCCAGCAAGACGATGCCGGTGGACATTTTCGGATCGTACGCGGAAATCGGCTGGAAGGTCGCTTGCACTCCGGAGATGGCCGTGAACACAGGCCGCAGCAACTCTGGCTCCGCGGAGTAAATTGTCACACGCAGTACATTGCGTGCAGGAAGCTCGAGCACCGCGCGATCGTCCTGGCGAAAAGCGTCCTGAGTAAACAGTCGTGCCTCCAGCCATCCCCTGGCACGAGTCTTGAAGTGAAACGCGGCGTTCTCCTCGGCGCCCGGCTTCAGATTGAATCGCTGGGTACCAACTGGCGCGCCTCCGAACTGAACGCCCAACGGCACAGATCGCGGTGTGGTGCCGTAGTTCTTCACTGCGACGAAAGTGTCCCAGGTATCCGGATCGCTGAGTGAACGGCGTACGCTGACTTTGCGCAGGCCGCAATGTTCGGTGGGACCGGGAATCGCGATGAAGCGGAGATTGGCAGGCAGCGCGAGCGATGGGTTCTCGTCCGAAGAGACGCGGCCTGCGCCGATGAAGACGATCTCACCAGCCTGCTGCGCACGTACTCTTTGAGCTTGCTTCGCGAATTCGAGCGCCGCGCCGATATTGAGTTCCGCTCCGCCAGGTTGAGTTTCATCGATGGCTTGCCGGATCTTGCGGCGGTCGGCTTCAAATAGTGTTGCGGGGGTTGCCAGCACATCCGCCCGAACCACCATGACGCGGTCACTCGAAGGCAGCAGCTTGACGTAACTCTGCGCCGCGGAACGGGCTTGGTCGATTAATCTGGCTTGACCAGAGCGCGCGTTCATCCAAGCCGAGGCGTCCAAAATCAAGACATGATCGCGAGAGGCGCGCGCCGGAGATCCCCATCTCAGTTGCGCAATAGCCAGTAGCAGCAGCAACAGACTCAACAATTGCAGAAGCAGCGACCAGGGCTGCTGAAGCTTGCGCCGATGTTTCAATACAGGCGGTTTTTCGGAAATGGCGAAGAACCGCAGCGTCGCGACGGTGTGTTTCTTCCGCAGCCGGTCTAATAAATAGAGCGCCACCATCACGCCCGAGAGTGAGCCAAGCAGCGCTAGAAACTCGGGCAGGCTGAGATTGAGGAAGAACATGTTGGCTCTCTACTGGATTCCTCCGGAGCGGGCTAGTGGACCGAAGACCGCTTCTTCGATTGCAGTACCGGTGGAGATGCCCACGTAGCGGCCGCTGTTGCGCAATCCGATGCGTTGAATCGCTTTGGCGTATTCGTCGAACGCGGCAGTGTAGTTGCTGCGCGTGGCGGCGTCGAATCCGATCTCAAGTGTCGCGCCGGTTTCGGCGTCGGTGAGATCCAACTGCCCTTCCCAGGGTGGTTCGCGGTCTTCTTGCGACCAGACGTGCAGCAGCATCAGCTCATGTCCGAAGTCCGCCAGAAATTGCAGCGGACGTTCGCAATCCGTGTCGTCCAAAAAATCGGAAATGATGATCAGCAGGCCGCGCTGCGGGTAGCGCGAAATGAATTGGCGGGCGATTTGGAAATAATTAGTACGGCCGGAGGGTTTCAGATCCTGCAGAAAGTTCACGGCGGGAATAAAGCGGTGCCGGCCGCCTCCGGAAATAAAGGAGTCGCCCAGATCGGCTCCAAACGGTTGAATGCAGATGGTATCCAATCGGACCAGCCCGACATAGCACAGCGCGGCTGCGAGCTTCCGCGCGTAGTCGAACTTTGAGACGTGTCCGGTGACCATGGAGTTGCTGCAATCGAGCAGAAGTCGGACGGGGATGCGGGGTTCTACCTGGAACATCTTCAAGAATAGCTTTTCCAGGCGTAGGTATGCGCGCCAATTGACGGCCCTGAGGTCGTCACCGTGATGGAATTGG
>DASYNU010000235.1:0-13900 GCA_036008345.1 Bryobacteraceae bacterium | reverse complement strand
AAGCGCATGGGCGCCGTGACCTTCGATTATGGAAACAACATTCGGGCGCAGGCCAAGAAAGCGGGAGTGGAAGACGCGTTCGAAATCCCCGGCTTTGTGCCCGAATACATCCGGCCCCTGTTCTGCGAAGGGCGTGGACCGTTCCGCTGGGCTGCACTCTCCGGTTCGCCCGAGGACATCCACACCACCGATCGCCTGGCGCTCGAAATGTTCCCGAAGAATGAAGTGCTGGAGCGCTGGATGCGACTAGCTAAGGATCGCATTCACTTCCAGGGTCTGCCGGCGCGCATTTGCTGGCTCGGGTACGGCGAGCGGGCGGAGTTCGGATTGGCGATCAACGATTATGTGCGCCGCGGAAGAATTGAAGCGCCCATCGTAATCGGGCGCGATCATTTGGATACCGGCTCCGTGGCGTCGCCCTATCGGGAGACAGAAGCGATGCTCGACACCTCCGACGCCGTGGCTGATTGGCCGTTGCTGAATGCGCTGTTGAACACATCGGCGGGGGCGTCGTGGGTATCCATTCACAATGGCGGCGGGGTAGGAATCGGATATGCGCAGCATGCCGGCATGGTGGTGGTGGCGGATGGAACTGAACCGTGCGCGCGCCGGCTGGAGCGCGTGCTCACTACCGATCCGGGATTGGGCGTAATTCGACACGCGGACGCCGGGTATCCAAGAGCCGTCGAAGTGGCGCGAGAGAAAGGCATCCGGATGCCGATGGATCCCGCGTGAGCAAGGTCGCACTCGTCGGTTGCTCGCAACTGGTGACATTGACTGGTCCCGCGCGGCCGCGAATCGGGGCGGAAATGCGCGATCTGGCCATTATCGTGAATGGCGCCATGCTAATCCAGGACGGCTGCATAGTAAGTGTAGGCCCGCGGTCTGAAATTGAGCACGGAATTAAAGAGGACTACGCGGTGGTGGATGCAGGTAACCGCGTGGTGATGCCTGGATTCGTGGATGCGCACACGCACCCGGTCTTCGCAGGCAATCGAGCCAACGAATTTGAGCAACGCGCCTTGGGAGCCACCTATGCCGAGATCGCCGCCGCGGGCGGAGGAATACGCTCCACGGTGCGCCAAACGCGGGCCGCTAGCCAAGACCAGCTGCAGAGCGCCGCACAAAAGTACGTGGGTTGGTTTCTAGAAAACGGAACCACCACCATCGAAGCCAAGTCCGGCTACGGACTCAGGCCGGAGGACGAATACAAGCTATTGCGCGTCATCCGCGCCATTCAACCGCTGCGCACGGTGCCGACGTTTCTGGGTGCGCACGAGATCCCTGACGAATTCCGTAAGCATCCTTCGAAATACGCGGACTTGGTGGTACAGGAGATGTTGCCCAAGGTCGCGGCCGAGCAACTCGCCGAATATTGCGATATATTCTGCGAGCCAGGAATCTTCAGCATTGAAGCAAGCCGGAGGATCTTAGCCGCGGCCCGGGCGCTGGGGTTGGGGCTCAGACTGCACGCCGATCAATTGTCGAATTCCGGGGCGGCGGTGCTGGCGGCCGAGCTGGGCGCGGCCACGGCGGATCATCTGGAGCATACCGACGCGTTGGGGATTGCCGCGCTCAAGTCCGCCGGAGTGCAGCCAGTGCTGCTGCCCGGCTCAGTTTACGCCCTAGGCTCCAGCCGCTATCCGGATGCGCGCGCTATGATCGACGCCGGCCTCGGCGTAGTGCTGGCCACCGACTTCAATCCGGGCTCCTCGCCCACGCCCTCTATGCCGATGATCCTGTCGCTGGCATCCACTCAGATGAAGATGACGCCGGCCGAGGCTATCACCGCATCTACCATCAACGCCGCCTACAGCCTGGACCGCGGCGACAAAATTGGGTCGCTCGAGCCCGGTAAGCGCGCCGACTTCGTGATCCATGACTGCACCGATTACCGGGAGATAGCCTACTTCTTCGGGGTCCGGCATCCGCGGGCGGTTTACATCGATGGCAAGCCCGTTTAACTGAGCCGTGACCGGAACGGAGCGTATGTATTCGCGGGGCCCGTAATGTTGGGGTAGCGCTCCGTTGAGGACGCCTTGTGGCGCACGCACTCTTCGGTGCTGCCCCGAGACTCATCTCGGCGACGGGCGGACATCGACACGAGTACCTAACGGCGCTGCGCCACGAGCGTCTTTATGCCTTCGGTGGGGCCGCAGGCCCACGGGAACTCCTTTCCGGCCGCGGCTCGGCTGAAACATCCGCGGACGGTGGTAAACTTAAGTTGACCCCGCGCCCGCCAAAACAGTTCCTTGGCTATTTGGTTTATTGATTTCAAGGAACGAGTCCAACTTTCGAGAGAGGCATCGTGCGTACCTATATTCGACTCTCGGTCTTATTTGCGATCGGCTGCGTGGGCTACCTGCGCGCCCAAAGCCTGACCTTGGTTTCCGGCAACGGCCAGGTGGTGGAGTCGCAGTTTCTTTCCAACCTTCCTCTGGTCGTGGAGGCCACCAATGCCTCGGGGCAACCGGTTGGCGGCGTGGCGGTGAGCTGGAAGATTACCGCGGGCGCAGGGACACTGGTGCGTCCGGAGAACACCACCGATGCCAATGGTCAAGCGAGTGTCCTTTTTCTTGCAACCAACGTGCAGGGCGGGCAGTCGTTCTTTGCTTCGACGGTAACCGCTAGCGCCGTCTCCGGGACCGTGAATTTCGTGATCACCACTAGTGGGCTAACGACTGGGGGCACCCCTGTGCCGCCTGTGGTGCAACTGGTCTCGCCGCCTCAAAGCAATCTCAATGTAAGCGGACCGTCCGGCAGCACCATCCCAGGCGGAGTGGTGATTAGTGTGTTTGCGCAATCCGGACCCCAAACCGGCGAGCCAGTTCCTAATGTCGGTGTCCGGATCGCGAATAATCTGGACCAGACCAGTGTGTCGCCGGCGGCGTGTAATGGACCGAACGGCTTAGTTCTCACCAACAGCAACGGCAGGGCCACTTGCGATCTCGTGATCAGCGGCGCTCCCGGTTCCTACCAACTAACGGCCGTAGTGGGAGAGTATCAGGATACAACTCCGTTTACTTTGACGGTGACGTCAGGAGTGACGTGCAGTTTCTCACTGTCCTCGAATGCGCAGACGTTCCAGGCCAGCGGCGGATCGGCTACCGTGAATGTCACCACTACTTCCGGTTGTGGCTGGACGGCTGCGAGCAATGCCGGCTTTATCACCGTGACTTCCGGCGCGAGTGGAACCGGGAACGGCGTGGTGGGATTTTCAGTAGCGGCCAACACTGGCGCGGCGCGCAGCGGCAGCCTGACCATCGCTGGCCAAACCTACACCGTCAATCAGAGTGCGGGCACACCTGGATCAATTGCTATCACTACTCCGCCACTTCTCGCGCCGGGCAACGTTGCTTCAACTTATTCGGTCACACTGTCGGCCACGGGTGGCAAGCCACCCTACGTCTGGTCTTTGACGGGATCGCTCCCGCCGGGGCTCTTGCTCAATGCGTCGCAAGGCCTAATTTCCGGCACGCCCACCAGTCCCGGCACGTTCGGATTCTCGCTTACCGTGACAGACAGCGCGAATGCATCGCAATCTCAGAACTTTTCCATCCTTATCAGCCCCGCCTCCACGTCCGGACTTACAATAACGAACACTTCGTTCCCTCCCGGCGTAGTGGGACAAGCCTATCAGCAGTTGCTAACCAGCTCCGGTGGCTGCTCTACTCCATTTGAACCCTCACCTGCCTTTCGCTTGTCGGGTGGATCCCTGCCCCCTGGTCTCAGTATTCAGACTAATATCGACTTGTCGCGTTCCATAACGGGCACGCCGGTTTCAAACGGTACATCCAATTTCACCTTGACGGCCACAGACGATTGCGGGGACGCCGCATCAGCCAACTTTTCGATCACCATCGGCGGCCCGGCTGGATCGGCGCAGATGATTGTTAGCCCGGCTTCCATCTCCTTCACGGTGCAGGCCGGAGGATCCAACGTTCCTGCCGCCCAAACCATCACGATAAGTTCCAGTACCAGCGCGGTGTTGGGTTATACGGCCACGGCGGCAACGCAAGGTGGCGGGAGCTGGCTGGCGATCCAGGGCCAATCCACAGGGAACACGCCCGGTAGCATCACGGTGGGATTGGTAAATTTCACCAGTCTCAGTCCAGGTTCCTACACCGGCTCCATAACCATTAATTCGCAAGCGTCCAACAGCCCGGTTGTGGTGCAGGTGAGTTTGACTGTTCTGTTGGTGCCGGCTCTCACGGTGAATCCGCCTTCTTTCACGATCAATCAGGTTGGATCAAACGGTATCACGGTGGCGCAGCAGATCATCGTCGTCAACAGCAGTCCGCAAGTAATGTATAAAGTCACAGCCAGCACCCAGAGCGGAGGGCCATGGCTTTCGGTGAATCCCAGCACCACACAAGGCACCACGCCGGGCGAGGTAATCGCAGTCATCAACGGCGCTGGTTTAGCGGCGGGGACTTACATCGGTACCATTTCGATCACCCCGGTGGGCGGCACTCCGCAGACCGTGACCATTACGTTGGTGGTGGCTGCGCCGGCGGTGATCGTCGCGACACCCGCAACGTTGTCATTCACGGCTCAGCAAGGTGGTTCGTTGCCTCCCAGCCAGACCCTGTCGCTGGGCACCACGGGATCTCAACTCGATCTGACGATCGGCGCCGGAACGCAATCCGGCGCCGCGTGGCTGTCAGTGAGCCCGCCAACGATAACCACTCCGACGAATGTCAGCGTATCGGTGAACCCGGCAGGATTGGCGCCAGCGTCCTATCAAGGAACGCTCAATATCTCGGCTTCCGATCCGACCGTGGCGCCGCTCAGCGTGGCCGTGACACTGACAGTGACCAAGCCGGCGCCCGAAGTCGGGGCCATTACCAATGCGGCCAGCTTCGCTCCCGGCCCGGTGGCGCCGGGCGAATTCGTTACCATTTTCGGAACCTCTATCGGCCCCAACATTCCTGCCAATCTGCAGCTTACTTCGTCCGGCACGGTGGATACGACGCTGGGTGGCACTCAGGTGTACTTCGATAACATTGCCGCGCCGGTGATCTATAGCTCGGCCACCCAGGTGTCGGTGATTGTTCCGTATGAGGTGGCACGTCGAGTCAGCACCACGGTCAAAGTGGAATATCAGGGGATCGCATCGCTTAGCGATACGGTTCGTGTGATTGATTCCTCGCCCGCAATTTTTGTGGCGGACGCGTCCGGGCAAGGGGCTATTCTCAATCAGGATGGCTCCGCGAATTCCGTAAAGAATGGCGCTGCGGCCGGATCTGTTATCAGCATTTTCGCTACTGGGGAAGGGCAGACCGATCCCGATGGCATGGATGGAGTTCTCAACGCCAAGACTTTGCCTGTACCGAAACCGGTCTTGCCCGTCACGGTTGAAATTAATGGCGAAATGGCGGAGGTGACCTATGCCGGCGGTGCACCCGGGGAAGTGGCTGGGATGCTGCAAGTGAATGCGCGCATTCCGGCGAATGTTCCGAGCGGGATGGCGGTTCCGGTGACGATTACTGTGGGGGCCGCGACTAGCCAAGCTGGGGTGACGGTGGCGATCAAGTAGCCCCGGGCAAAAACCATTTGGCCGCGGATGAACGCGAATGAACGCGGATAAAAATTGTTGTTGACATTCTACAACAAGGCGCTTTATGCTTGGTGTAGATTATCGACAACAATGGCTCAGTCTAAACTTGACCTTTTGCAGGGGACGCTTGACCTGCTGATTCTCCGAACTCTGGAATCCAGCCAAGCACTGCATGGATGGGCGATTTCGGAACGAATTGAGCAGATATCGCAGGATGTTCTGCGCGTGAACCAAGGATCGCTGTACCCGGCGCTGCATCGTCTGGAGCACCAGGGTTGGATCAAAGCTGAATGGGGTGTTTCTGAATTGGGCCGGCGCGCCCGTTTCTACCGCCTGACTCTATCGGGGCGCAAACAACTGGAGCTTGAGACGAACGATTGGGAGCGCCTGAGCGCGGCCATCGGCCGGGTGCTCAAAATGGCGTGACATGAACCGGCACGATCTGCTGCTCAGAATCCGAGGATTGTTTCTACGCCGCCGCGCGGAACAGGAACTGGACGACGAGCTGCGGTTCCACCTGGAGATGTCGGCTCAGAAGAACGCGGCCGGCGGTGCGAGCAGCGAGGAAGCAGCGCGATTGGCGCGCGTTCGATTCGGCGGGATCGATCGAGCCAAGGAAGATTGCCGGACGGTCCGCGGGACGCAGCTAGTGGAAAGCACGCTGCGAGATATCCAGTACGCGTTGCGTGGATTTCGTCGTAGCCCTCTATTTGTACTTACAGTTGTTGGAACAATCGCGCTCGGTCTAGGGCTGAACACCGCGCTGTTTACCATTTTCAGCACGTACGTCCTGCGGCCCCTGTCGGTCCACGATCCTTCTAGCCTCTACTCGTTCGCTTGGGCGAATCGCTCCGGAAGCGAGCATCGCTTTTCTTGGCGGGACTTTGAGAAGTTGCGGGAGACGAATTTGGCATTTTCCGAAGTGATGGCCACTGAATACCTGTTCGGGCGGATGGACGGCCGGCCGATGTCAGGCGAGCTGGTGACCGGGAACTATTTCAAGATGCTGGGCGTCAGTGCCGCCAGAGGGCGCACATTGCTCCCCGAGGACGCTGCCGCGCCGGGCAAGGATCCCGTAATGGTGCTTAGCTATATCACCTGGCGGAACAAATTCGGGTCAGATCCGAACATCGTGGGGAAGAAGCTGGTGGTGCGGGGCTATCCGCTGCAGGTGATTGGAGTAGCGAAGGAGGGATTTGGGGGACTGGTAAGTGCGCCACCGGATTATTGGGCTCCGCTGACGATGGCCGGACAACTAGAACCTGGCGCGGATTTGCGGCTCTGGATTATCGGAAGACTTCAGCCGGGATGGAGCCTCAGCCAGGCTCGAGCCGCTCTTGCGATCTGGGCGAAACAAGAGACAGCGGATCTCCCTGACCCCGAAAAGGCCGCTAGCGTGATCCTTCAGTCGAATGCAACCACGATTCGTCTTTCCCCGCAAGTGATCATCGCGTTCAGCCCCTTGATGACCGCTTTCGGGCTTGTTCTATTACTTGCCTGCGCGAACGTTGCCAACATGCTGCTGGCCCGCGCCATGGCGCGGCAGCGGGAAATTGGCATCCGGCTGTCGCTCGGCGCGGGCCGCCGGCGATTGATCCGGCAACTGTTGACCGAAAGCGTTCTGCTCGCGATTCCGGCAGGTTTGGCTGGCTTCCTGGTTTCGAGAGGCAGCATTGATTTGGGAGTGCGAGCGATGTTCGCCACGCTTCCGTCCGATATGGCCGAACTGATCCCAGCAGTCTCGTTGCCGCCGGACGTGCGCGTTTTCGTCTTCATGCTGATCGCCGCGCTGGTGTCGGCTTTCCTTTTCGGATTGGCTCCAGCCATTCAATCCACGCGAGCCAATGTGATGCTGGCTGCGAGGGGCGAGTTTACCAGCGACGTTCGGCCCATGCGGCTGCGCAATGCTCTGGTCATCGGGCAGATCACAGTGTGCGCGCTGCTCTTGATATGTACAGGCGTCATGATCCGCGGCGCTCGCGAGATGCGCAACGTCGAGATTGGGTTCAGGACCAGAGGAACGCTCTTTATAGAGCTCTCGGATAAAGACCGGCCAAAGGTTCTGTCGCACCTGGCTATTGCGCCCGCGGTTGAGGGGATTGCCGCCGTTCAATCGATACCGCTCGACGGGATGTTGCCCAACCTGATCATTTCGACAGGAGACCGGCCAAGGACTGTGAATGCTTGGCACAATCATGTTTCTCCCGAGTTCTTCAACGTTCTGGAGATCCCAATTCTCGAAGGCCGGAGTTTTACGCGGGAAGAAGCGGCGGCCGGTGCGCCAGTGGCAGTCATCAGTGAACTGGCGGCAC
Organism: Bryobacteraceae bacterium; assembly: GCA_036008345.1. GTDB lineage: Bacteria > Acidobacteriota > Terriglobia > Bryobacterales > Bryobacteraceae > Palsa-89. Next base: position 6,028 of record DASYNU010000235.1, on the reverse strand, counting down.
GCACGTTGTGGCCAAAGGCCGATGCCGTGGGCGGTCAGATCCGCGTCCAGCGCGATCCACAATCGGATTGGGGCGAGCCGCTGCCAAAGTACCGGGCCGTGCGTGTAGTGGGTGTGGCGCGCAATATTATCAGTTGCTCGATTCCGTACGGCCCTGACCCAGCGCTCATTTATTTTCCGTCCACACTCGCCGGAAGCGGTTCGCTGATGCTCCGGGTTCGAGGAGATGTCGAGACCGTGCGCCGCGCGCTGGTATCCGATTTGGATACGATGTTCCCCGGAGCGGTCAATCAAATTCATCCGATGGATCAGGCTTTCGAGCTGAATGTCTATCCGTTCCGCGTGGCAGCCTGGGTAGGCTCGACGCTCGGAGGGTTGGCCCTGCTGCTCACACTGTCGGGGATTTATGGAGTGCTCTCGTATTTGATTACGCAGCGCACCAAGGAGATCGGTATCCGGATGGCACTCGGCGCGACTACCGGTGAAGTGACGCGGCTGGTGCTAAGACAATCCGGACGGCTGGCTGCCGTTGGTGTGGCGCTCGGGACCGCGCTGGCGCTCGGCGTCTCGCGCCTGTTCGCTTCGCACCTCGTTTTCTTGAATACGTTCGACTCAGTGGCATACACCGCCGGCGTGATGCTGGTTGTGGCGGCGTCCTTGGCCGCGGCATATTTCCCGTCGCGCCGGGCCGCGCGCATCGATCCGATTGCGACGCTGCGGTATGACTAAACGATTTTGGTCCGATCTAAAGCTTCGAGTTCGGGCACTTCTGTTCGGAAGGCGCGTAGAGCGAGAATTGGATGAAGAGCTGCGGTTCCATCTGGAGATGTCGGCTCGCAAGAACGCCGTTGCCGGCGCGAGCAGCGAGGAAGCAGCGCGATTGGCGCGCGTTCGATTTGGGGGCATCGATCCGGTGAAGGAAGATTGCCGGATGGTCCGCGGTACGCAGGTAGTGGAAACCACGCTTCGCGATCTCAAGTACGCGCTGCGGGGATTCCAACGCAATCCCCTATTCGTACTGACGGTAGTAGGGACCATTTCGCTCGGCCTTAGTCTAAACACTGCGCTGTTCACCCTCTTTGACAATTTCGTTCTTCGTCCGCTTCCGGTCCGCGATCCGTATAGCCTGTACGCTTTCAACTGGACGGATCGCGCCGGCCGCCCGCATGCCTTTTCCTGGAGCGAATTCGAGAACTTTTCGAAGAACAACCCGGCTTTCTCTGAAGTCACCGCAATCCACGGTGTCGATGCCCGGTCGGACGGCCGTCCCTTGTTGGGCGTTCTGGTCACGGGAAATTATTTTGCAATGTTAGGCGGCGTTGCGGCGCTAGGACGTACTTTGAGTCCGGAGGACTCGTCCGCGCCCGGCAGGGAACCGGTGATAGTGCTCAGTTACGCGGCGTGGCTAAACAAATTCGGAGCGGATCCAAACATCATCGGAACAAAGCTGTTGCTGCACGGGTATCCGCTGGAGGTGATTGGTGTAACGCAGGAAGGGTTTCGCGGTTTGGACGCCGCGCCGCTCGATTTCTGGGCTCCGCTTACGCTGGCCCCGCAGTTAGGGAGTGCAGGTAATCGTTTCGTCGATTCAGACTTCGGGATCGTAGGCAGACTTAAGCGGCGGGTCAGCGTCAGCCAGGCGGAAGCTGCGCTTACAGGCTGGACCAGACACGTGACGGAGGATCGTCCTGAATCTGAGAGAGCCGCGGGTGTGATGCTTGAGTCGCGGGCCACCGCCATTCGTCTTTCGCTCAAAGTTATCGCGCTATTTAGCCCTTTAGGGGTGGCTGTTGGTCTGGTTCTACTGTTGGCATGCGCGAACGTGGCCAACATGATGCTGGCGCGCGCGATGGCGCGGCAACGTGAAATCGGTATCCGGCTGTCACTCGGCGCCTCTCGCGGCCGGCTCATCCGGCAACTGCTCATGGAAAGTACGTTGCTGGCTATCCCGGCGGGTTTGGCCGGATTTCTGATCTCGCGAACGGCCGTAGAGGCGGGGCTGAGGATTATGTATGCCACCCTCCCGCCCGATATCGCGCAGATGATGCCTCCCATATCATTGCCGCCGGACATTCGGGTATTTGGGTTCATGCTGATGGTGGCTCTGGCTTCCGCGCTGCTCTTCGGACTGGCTCCCGCGATACAATCCACGCGCGCCGACGTGATGTTGGCCGCACGGGGTGAGTTCTCGAGCGACGCGCGACCCATGCGGCTGAGAAATGCGCTGGTCATCGTTCAGGTCACGGCGTGCGCGCTGCTGCTGATCACTTCCGGAGTGCTGGTTCGCGGCGAAGGCGCAATTCGCAGCTTCGATGTCGGTTTTAGAACGCATGGAGTGATCGCTATGGTTCCGCCAGAGAAAGCCCAGGCAGTGGTTCTGCAGCGGCTCAGGTCTGACTCTAGCTTGCAAGGCATCGCCTCCGCGGCGTCCGTCCCGCTCAACGGCATCCTTCCGGCAGTCTCGATTTCGGCCGGAGCGGGAGCCAAGGCCTCCGACGCCTGGTACAACCATGTCTCGCCTGAGTTCTTTTCACTTCTCGAGATCCCTATCCTGGAGGGCCGTAATTTCACAGCGGATGAAGCGCGCTCCGGCGCGCCCGTGGCAATCATCAGCCAGTTGACGGCGCGCAGATTGTGGCCCAAGGGGGACGCTCTAGGCAGCGAGCTCGTCATCGGGCACGATGCCCGGACCAATTGGGGAGAGCCGCTACCGCAATATTCAGCCGCGCGCGTGGTTGGCGTGACGCGCGACATCATCAGTTGCACTATTCCTTATGGACCCGATCCACCGCTGGTTTATTTCCCGGCCAGCATGGGGAAGCTCGCTCTTCTGATTCGCGTGAATGGAAATGTCGAAAACGCACGGCTGCGATTGGACAAAGAGCTTAGCGCTCTTTCGGGCGAGGATATCGAACATATCCAGAGCATGGATCAATCCTTCGCTCTGAGCGTATACCCTTTCCGCGTTGGGTCCTGGGTGGGCTTCTTGTTGGGCGGACTGGCGCTGGCACTCACGCTATCGGGAATCTACGGCGTGCTCTCGTATCTGGTGACGCAGCGCACCAAGGAAATCGGGATTCGGATGGCACTGGGAGCCAGAGTCGGCACGGTAACTCGCTTGGTTGTGATGCAATCGATGCGGCTGGCCGCAGTGGGTCTTGGATTCGGAACGGCAATGGCGCTGGGAGTTTCACGGTACCTGGCGGCACACTTGGTTTTTATCAATACGTTCGACCTGTCGGCGTATACAACAGGTGTGTTTTTGGTTGTGACGGCATCGCTTGCAGCGGCGTTCTTTCCTTCACGCCGGGCGGCACGGATCGATCCTCTGACCACGCTGCGTTATGACTGACATGAAGAGGCACCAACCCCTTCAGAAGCTGTGAAAAAATCGGCAACGGCACCGACTCCCTCACGGTCGCGGTTCGGTTACGCGTTTCGGAGCCGCGAGCGTAAGCGACCGGTGCTTTTGAAGGTTTTCAAAGATCCCTATGCGTCGCCGCCGACCAGCATTCGAAGCTGGACGGCGATGTCCAGCATGGAGCTGGCTTGGGCCGATAACTGTTCGCTGGCTGAGGCAGTTTCTTCGGCGCTGGCGGCGGTATTCTGGGCCACACCGTCGATCTGGCCAACAGCCCTGGAAATTTGAGCGAGGCCGCGCACCTGTTCCTGGCTGCCCAGGTTCACCTCTTCCACCTTGGTTTTCACCTTGGCCGCGCTTTCGGTAATGGCCTGCATGACCTCGGCTACCTGGTGGGTTCTAGCGGTGCCTTCCTTGGTTTTGGAAATGGATTCTTCAATCAACGCCGCCGTATCGTGAGCAGCCTGGGCGGAGCGCTGCGACAGGTTGCGGACCTCATCGGCCACCACCGCAAAGCCCATGCCAGCCTCGCCCGCACGCGCTGCTTCCACGGCCGCATTCAACGCCAGGATATTGGTTTGGAAGGCAATCTCATCAATCGTCTTGATAATTTTCGAGATCTTAGCTCCGGAAGCGTTGACTTCGTTCATGGAGTACACCATCTGCACAATTGCGCCGTTGCCGGCCTGCACCTGACGGTCCACGGCGGTCATGACGTCCGCTGCCGATTGCGAACTCGCGGCATTTTTGTGCGTCATGGAGGTAATGTCTTTGGTGGATTCGGAGGACTGCTGCATCGAGGCAGCCAACTCCGAAGAACTTTGTGCGAGCGATTGGCCGGCGGATGCCACCTGAGCCGCTGCGCTTTGCACCTGTTCAGCTCCATTTTTCATCTCTGAAGCAATATGCCTGAGCAGGTTGGACAGGCGTTTTACCATGACCACCACCGATACTCCGGCTAAGATCATGAGCATCGCCAGACCAAGTTGTCCGTAGAAAGTTTGGGAGGAGGTGCGCCGCGAGTCCGCGATGTTGCGATTTATGAACTCCTGCTCATGGGTGAGCAACAGTTTTACGCAGCCATCGATATCGTCGCCCAAAGTTCTGGCGTCGATGATCCGGACCTTGGACAGTCCATCCGTGTCGCCAGCATCGGCGAGCTGAACCATATGGAAACCAATCTGCTTCCAGCGGTCCGCGTATTGGCCGATTTCATCCAGCGCCCGTTTGTCGCTCTCTGTGGAAGCCACAGTGCGGAATTGGGTGATCAGAGTCTGAATGGTAGCGATTGAGTCAGCGAAGAGCTTCTGGGCCTTTTTGGTATCGGCGGGGCGTTTTTCGAACAATCCCAGCGAAATGCCCCGTTGGGCGAAGCGTATCTGGTACACCAGCGTGCGAATCTGTGATGCCATGGCGAGCCTTCGGGAGGTCTGGTTGATGGACGTGTCCAGAGCTGAGCCCAGATCTCGGACCGCGAGCAACGCTACGGTATTGGAAAACACGGCGAACCCTATGATGGCGACTAAGGCCGCCAGAATCTTTGTGCCTATAGTCGTTCTTCGAGTATTCACGCACTACTCCTGTAGCCGCTCCAAGGTTTCGACGGGCGGCCCTGGATAGCTTATCGGCGTGGGCGAGTCATGTGTGAATTGGCCGCGCTGAGCGGGCGCACTACTTTATATCACCCGCCTGTTCCCATGTGATTCGGGCTTTGGGAGCGGCTCAACGACCGTTCTTTGCGCTCCGTTGAAGACGCCTGTGGCGCACGCACTCTTCGGTGCAGCATCGACACTCGTGTCGATGTCCGCCCGACGCCGAGACGAGTCTCGGCGCAGCACGCAATAGTGCGTGCGCCACGTGGCGTTTTGATGGCCTTTGGTGGGCCAGCAGGCCCATGGTCACTCCCTTCCGGCCGCGGATCGGCTTCAGCGGCCGGGTGCGAACAGTCGGAGCTGGTGTTTCATTTGCCGAACTTGGCGTCCATCAAGATCCACGTGTTGGGATCGAGGGCCAGCGACGTGGGTTCTTTGTCTGAGGCGATCTCGAACTTTTGCTCTTTGCGCGTCATCTCGATCTTCTCGATCCGATCGAAGATACCGATTTCCAAAGGCAGGCGGTAGGCTTCGCCAGATTGCTTTTGCACGAGATCTATGACGATCTGCTTTCCCGCGGCGTCGTACCGCCAGTTGCCTTCTACTACTGGCGATCCCGCGCGATTCAGCCACTGATCGAAGAACCAGTGGAGATCTACGCCTGAAGTCTCTTCCATCACCTTACGCAAGTCGTCGGTGGAAGCATTGCTGTCGCGATAATGATGGTAGTAATCGCGGATACCCGCCCAAAACTTGTCAGTGCCGATTTGGCCGCGCAGCATGTGGAGCGTCCAGCCACCTTTTTGGTAGACCAGTTGGTTGAGCACCGTCTTCATATCGGAGAGATTGTCGTGGCGCACCGCAACACCGGGGATTTTCTTCTCGACGGCGAAAACGGTGTCGCGACTCTTCTTCAGGCCGGTGACGAATGCGTCGCGTCCCTCATAATGTTCCGTGCAAAGCAGTGTGAAATATGTGGCGAAGCCTTCGCTCAGCCAGACGTCGTCCCAATCTTTTTCAGTCACGGAGTCGCCGAACCACTGATGCGCGATTTCATGCGCCACCAGATTCGTGGC
>DASYNU010000234.1:0-8745 GCA_036008345.1 Bryobacteraceae bacterium | reverse complement strand
GCCGCAACGCTACTCTACTATCCAATATACTGTGTATAGGGCTCCACAGTGGAAACCATCCAGGTTGTTCTCGATACAAAACTCTTGAAGGCCGCGGACATCGCAGCCAAGCGCCAAAAAGTGAATCGATCTGCACTGATTCGCCAAGCCCTCCAGGAACACCTCAGGCGACTGCGGGTTCTGGAGCTCGAGGAACGAGACCGGCGCGGTTATCAAGCTCGGCCGCAGCGCATCGAGGAGTATCTTCCTTGGGAGGAGGTCGCGTCTTGGCCGGAAGATTGAACCGCGGTGATGTCCATCTTTGCCGATTTGCATCGCCGGACAAGCAGCGGCCGGTTCTCATACTCACACGCGATAACGCTATCGGCCATCTTTCGGCCGTAACAGTGGCCCCAATTACTTCCACAGTCCGGGGCGTTCCGTCGGAGATGGTATTGGATGTGGATGACGGGATGAAGCACCGATGCGCCGTGAACCTTCACAACGTGGTCACGGTCTCACAGGAGCGTTTGGGCAAGCGAGTTGCCAGCTTGAGCGAACAACGCATGCAAGAGGTCTGCGTTGCCCTGCGATTCTCGCTGGGATGTATCTAACGCCCTGCATGCCTTTTCGAATCCCGGAGAGTCCCGCGGCGTTTTTGTGCTCCGCCCAAGATCTTTGGGTGAAGCTCAAAGACGAAAAGAAAAAGACACAGCTCGCGGAGGGCGAATGGTACCCGTTCGATACACTTTCGTGCGTACCTACAATCACGGAACTTATTTCGCGGGATTTTGATGTTGTGGCCGCTGACATCGCCGGCCGGCCTGTGGCTGACATCGGATGCGCGGACGGCGATCTGGCCATGCTGTTTGCCGGTTGGGGAGCCGACGTTGACGCCATCGATTACGCCCCGAATAATTACAATCGGATGCTCGGTGTCCGGACACTCAGCCGCGTGCTGGACCTTCCCGTGCGCACCTATGACATCAATCTGGATCACGATTTCAAGTTGCCCCAGGATGTGTACGGCCTGACGTTGTTCCTTGGCATTCTGTATCACCTCAAGAATCCGTACGCGGTACTGGAGCAGTTGGCGTTTCAAACACGCTGGTGCATCCTGAGCACGCGCATCGCGCAGGTCACGCCGACCGTTCGAGCGCGCGTGGAAAACGAACCCGTCGCCTATCTCGCGGATGGGCGCGAAATTGGAAACGACGCCACCAACTACTGGGTGTTCTCCGCGGGTGGGCTCTTCCGGATCCTGCAGCGGACGCGCTGGGCCATTGTTGCCTCGAAGCGGATCGGCTGCCTGGTTGATTCGAGCCCGATTGATCCCCAAGGGGATGAGCGAATGTTCATCCTGTTAAAGAGCCGCGTGCATTTCCCGGAGCTGCATGTTCGATTAGCGGAGGGCTGGCATCCCCTGGAAGGGGCGTTTCGATGGACGGCGAAGAAATTTGCGTTGGAAGCGGTGCTTCCACTCGAAAAACCATTCTCCCGCTTCGCTCTATCGATTTTTGTTCCGCGACAGGTTGTCCAAGCAGGGCGGATCGTCTTTTCCTGTAAGATTCGGGATCAGGTTGTGGGAACCGCGCAATACGTCGCCGCCGGCTTCTACGAATTTGTCGCAGAACTACCCGCGTTCGCGCTGCATGAACCCGTGTTGCGCCTCGATTTCGCGGTAGAGAGTGATTTCGTTTCCGAGGAAACCGACGGACGCGAACTGGGGATCTGCGTCCCTGCCGATGCTTCCTGCGAAGCCGGAATTGGTTTTCGTCTCTTGACCAGCCCCGAGTCCCCAGCCCCCAACCCCTAGTACGGCCAGGCGGGTTTGCTGAACAGGCCGCCATCCACCCAGATGGTTTGCCCCGTTATGAAGCTGCTGGACTGGCCCGCCAGGAACACTACGGCGTTCGCTACATCCAATGGCGTACCCACGCGGCCCAGTGGTGTTAGATTGGCCCAGGTTCCGGCGAAATCCGCAGCTTCGGTTTTCGTCCGCTCGGTTTCGATGGCGCCGGGCGCGACGCAGTTCACCGTGATCCCATACGGCCCCAATTCGACGGCCGCCACTTTGGTGAACATCTCAATGCCGCCTCGGCTAGCTGTGTAATCTACCAGTTTTGGGAATGCAACCTTATTACAGCCGGATCCGATATTGATGATCCGGCCGCCGCCTTGTTCCTTCATGTGGCGCCCGGCTCGCTGGGTGCAGAGGTAGCAGCCCTTCAGGTTGGTATCGATGGTCCGGTCCCATTCGCGCTCTTCTAGATCGAGCAGCGCTTTCCAAGTCTGTACGCCGGCGTTGTTCACCAGGATGTCGAGACGCGGGAACTGCTGGAATACGGCCTGGAACATGGCATCCACGTCGGCGGAGTCGCCCACGTTGGCCATGACAACTGGCGCCTGGCGTCTGAGGGAGCGAATTTCGGATGCGGTAACTTCGGCGGCGGCCAGGTCTCCATAGTCGTTGACTGCGACGTCGCAGCCCTGGGCGGCTAGTTCGAGCGCGATTCCTTTTCCGATGCCTTTGGCCGCGCCGGTTACCAGCGCAAACTTTGCGGGAAGCAGCATGGTGACATTTTAGGTTGGATTACAAAAAAATGCTTGCCCTACACGGCAAATCGAAGGACACTGAAGGTTGAATCTGTTTGCTTGGGAGGCTGGGAATTGAAACTGAGTGAAACTGCTCTCTGGGAGCCGACCGAACGGTGGACCACCGTTGACGCGGGCGAACTGTACGATGTCGCAAGTTGGGGCAAAGGCTACTTCTCGGTGGGCGCGAACGGACACCTGTGGGTGCATCCTTCGAAAGATCCGGCGCGAAGCATCGACCTGCTGGAGTTGGTTGAGAAACTAGAGCTGCGCGGCATCTATCTGCCGATTCTGATCCGCTTCGCGGAGATTCTGAAACATCGGCTGGGAGAAATGCACCAAGCGTTCCAAAACTCGATTACCGAACACGGCTACAAGGGCAAGTATTGTTGCGTCTATCCCATTAAAGTTAACCAGCAGCGGCAGGTGGTGGAAGAGGTCTTCAAGTATGGCCGTCCCTATCACTTTGGGTTGGAAGCGGGCTCGAAGCCGGAATTGTTGGCCGTGCTCGCCATCGCCGATAACGAAACGCCCATCATCTGCAACGGTTTCAAGGACGACGAATATATCGAGATGGTGATGCTGGCGAAGAAAATCGGGCGGCAGATCATCCCGGTGGTGGAGAAATATACCGAGCTGGACCTCATTCTGAAGCACTCGCAGCGAGTGGGCGTGCGTCCGGAAATCGGGCTGCGAGTGAAGCTCGCGAGCAAGGGCTCGGGTCGCTGGAAATCGTCCGGAGGGTACCGATCCAAATTCGGGCTGACGGTTACGGAAGCATTACAGGCGCTGGAACAAATGAAATCGGTGGGAATGGAGGATTGCCTGCACCTGCTCCACTTCCACCTGGGCAGCCAGATCACCAACATCCGTCAGATCAAGGCTGCGGTTATCGAAGCGGCGCGAGTTTACGTGGAGCTGAAACGCTCGGGCGCCGGGCTGAACTATTTGGACGTGGGCGGCGGGTTGGGCATCGACTATGACGGGTCACAAACCGATTTCGAATCGAGCGTGAATTACACGCTTCAGGAGTATGCCAACGACGTTGTCTATCACATCCAGAACGTGTGCGACGAAGCTGAAGTAACCCATCCCACCATCATTACCGAGAGCGGCCGCGCCATTGCCGCTTACCATAGCGTGCTGGTGTTCAATGTGGTGGGCGTGAGCGGCTTCGGCGACGATTCGTTCGAGCCGGTTCCGGATGATGCCGAGCAGCCCCTCATCGATTTGCAGGAAGCGTACAAATCGCTGAGTTCGAAGAATCTGCTGGAAAGTTTTCACGACGCGCAGCAATCTCTGGATTCGGCGCTGAACCTGTTCAGCCTGGGCTATCTGCCGCTGGTGCAGCGCAGCCAGGTGGAAAAACTGTACTGGGCCATCTGCCGCCGTATTCATAAGATGGCCAAGGAGCTGGAGTATTATCCCGAGGAGCTGGAGCCGCTGGACGGAATGCTCTCGGACACATACTTCTGCAATTTCTCGCTGTTTCAGAGCATGCCGGATAGTTGGGCGGTGAAGCAGCTTTTCCCCATTATGCCCATCCACCGGCTGAACGAAATGCCTACGCGCAGCGGGGTTCTGGGCGACATTTCGTGCGATTCGGACGGCAAGATCGACCAGTTCATCGATCGGCGCGATGTAAAAAAGACGCTGCCGCTGCATTCCTTCAATGGAGAGCCTTACCTGCTGGGAGCTTTCCTGCTGGGAGCCTACCAGGAGATCCTGGGCGATCTGCATAATCTCTTCGGCGATACCAATGCCGTCCACGTAAGCTTGGGCGAAAACGGCGATGTGGTGCTGGACACGGTGGTGAAAGGTGACACGGTCCGGGAGGTACTGGATTACGTTCAGTTCAACTCCAAGGCGCTGCTGGAGGAGTTCCGTCGCGATGTGGAAACCGCGTTGCGGGAAGGCAAGATCGGGTATGAAGAATCCGGGCGGCTGCTGCGGTTTTATGAGGATGGGTTGAACGGGTACACGTATCTCGAACAGTAAGCAGGCGGCGACGCCCATTCGCCAGGTAGCAGGCGGCAGGCGGCAGAAGTCTCTGGTCGACAACCTTTGCGTAGTGCTGGTTGACACGCGCAATCCTTTGAATATTGGGGCCGCGGCGCGCGCCATGAGCAACTTCGGCTTCCCGCGGTTGCGGCTGGTGAATCCTTATCACGTGGCTTATCAGGAGGCGCGCTCGGCCGTGAATGCGCACGAGATCCTGAAAAGTGCGGAAGAATTTGGAACGCTGGCGGAGGCTGTGGCGGACTGCACATTAGTAGTTGGGACCACATCGCTCGGGCATCGCGAATTGCAGCATCCGCTGCGTGGCCTCGAGTATGGCGGGCGGGTGTTGCGGAAGCATCTGGTTTCAGAACCTGCTGCGTTGCTGTTTGGATCGGAGAAATTCGGATTATCGAACGATGACCTGAGCTATTGCCAATGGCTGATCCGGATCGGAACCGAAGGCTCCATGAATCTTGGACAAGCCGTGGCGGTTTGCCTGTATGAGCTGACGCGGAAGGCGGCCGCTCCGAAACCGGAAAAGCGCAAGCCGGCGCGCGCGGAAGATCTGGATCGGCTGACGGCGCGATTGACCCAGGTGCTGGCGCTTTCTGGTTACGTGCATTCCGCTGGTACAGAGGCCAAGATTCGCCGGCTGATCCGGAGGCTGGATCTTCCAGCGCACGATGCCGAGGTATGGCTGGGGATGATGCGGCAGATCCAATGGAAGCTGGGGCAGGACAGCGAATGATATTCTTGTGGAAGCGATGACGAAGATTCAGTTGGGATACGATCTGGTTCGTCCCTTGACCGACGCGGACGCGAGCAAAGTGGCGGCGGTGCACAGCCATTACGGAATTTTTCAAGTGCACATGACGCCCGCGATGGATAAGCTCGCGGTGGAATACGACGCATCCCGGCTGTCGGAGCAGGATGTGGAGGCGGTGCTGCAACGGTTCGGGCTGCCGATTCAGCGGAAGTGGGTAGTTCCTTAGAATCCAGTATTCAAGAAGGGGCCGCTGCGCGTCCCCGAAGCTAAAAGCCCGATCTATAGCAGTGGGCTTTTTACGTGAAGCACTTGCCCCGCGCCAAGTTTTTCGATCGCCTCCCGCATCTCGGAAAAGATGGGCTCGTAGAACTTGATCTGCTGTCGGAACTTCGACCACGAGAAGGCCAAGCCTAATTCTCCCCATGTGGATCTGCTGCTCGATGTTCCGGTCGAGTGTTACTAAAACATCGAATTCCTCTTGGGCCAAAGCGAGGAGTTTGCCGTTGGTTATCCCGCCCCAACCCATCTGGACGACTGTCCTGACTTCGTGCTTCCGAAACGCTTCTCTTACACGCGGGTTGACGCGCTCGTCTAGCAGGATACGCATTCAACGAGCTGTTCGCTGGCTAGCTCGAGAAAAAGTTCGGCTTGTTCGCGGCTGACCGAAGGCGCACCTTCCAGGAAATCGTCGATCGTGTCGCCATGCTTGAGATGATCTAGCAGCATTTGAACCGGGACCCGAGTGCCGGCAAAACACGGTGCCCCGCTCATCCGATCGTTCCTGGCAGACTGCGGTTGCGGTGTAATAGAGTCGTGAGAACACGACCAGCCAGGTTCGCAATCGGCTTTCTGGTCTTTGCGCTGTTGCTTTTTGCCGGAGGGCCCGGATTCCGAAGCCGGGCGCAGCTCGACGAGCATTACGCCAAGCATGGGGCCGAGTTCGGACACATCAGCATAGCGGAGTATGTGCGGCTGGCACAGGAATTGAGAGATGCGCCGGCCGGTGGTCCCATTCTCGAAGCGCGGCGCCCGGGTGGCGAATTCAGCCGCTTCGATCGGCGCCGGGGCTACTTTGGCGCCTACAATCCGGATAGAACCATCCGCACCTTTTTCATTCCGAACGATGGCGAACGGTATTTTCGAAGACAAGCCCGGAGGTCGTATTGACCGATCCAGAAATGGCGGCGTATCTTCGCGAGAACGGCTATCCCGAGCATGTCGTCCGCGCCGGGCGAGCCGGGTTGATTGAACGCTGGCGCAAGTTTGTCGAACAGGTGGAGCGCGGCTACAAATTGGGGCTCGAAGATTATCGGAACGACCTGGATTTGCGCGGCATCATCGCGATGCTCTCGCTCGACGAAGAAGTCCGGGTCCTAGACAGCCGCTTCGAAGCCATGCTGACTGATCGAGAGAAACGGGTATGGGAATCAGCGGCGGATAATCCCTTCTGGGATTTCGGATATCCCAAGAACGCTGCTCATCAACTGATGGAAGACCTTAGCAATGAAGGACTTATACCGCCAACATCCGCATCTCAATAGATATTGGGTAGATTCCGTGTTAAGCTGGAAGCAATGTCCCAGTTAGGCCATTTGCGCCTGCTCGAGGCCGAAAGCATCCACATCCTGCGGGAGGTGGCGGCCGAGTTTCAGCGGCCGGTGATGCTATATTCCATCGGCAAGGATTCCTCCGTGCTGTTACGGCTGGCGCAGAAGGCTTTCCATCCCGGTGCGATTCCGTTTCCGCTGCTGCATATCGACACCACTTACAAATTTCGCGAGATGATCGAATTCCGCGATTCGTACACGCGTGAGGTGGGCGCGAAACTGATCGTTTATACCAACCAGGAAGCCATCAACGATGGCGCGAACCCTTTCCGGCTGGGGACGCAACGCTGCTGTGGGTTGTTGAAGACCAAGGCTCTGCTGGACGGTCTGCGCGCCGGAGGATTCGACGCGGCCATGGGCGGTGCGCGGCGCGACGAGGAAAAATCGCGAGCCAAAGAGCGCATTTTTTCGTTTCGCGATGCCAAGGGGCAATGGGATCCGAAGAATCAGCGGCCGGAGTTGTGGAGCCTCTATAACGGGCGCATCGATCCGGGCGAGAGTTTGCGCATTTTTCCGTTGTCGAACTGGACCGAGATGGACGTGTGGCAGTACATCCACGTCGAAAAAATTCCGATTGTCCCGATGTATTTCGCAAAGGATCGCGAGATGCTGGTGCGCGGCGAGCAATTAATACCGCTAGAACAATCTTTCATCCCGTTGTTGCCCGGGGAGCGTCCGCAAATGGTGCGCTGCCGGATGCGATCGCTGGGATGCAGCCCCTGCACGGGCGCCATACGCTCGGACGCCGACACCGTCCCTAAGATCATCGAGGAGTTGGTTTCGTTCCGGCGCTCGGAGCGCGAGAACCGGGTGATTGATCATGACCAGGACGGCTCCATGGAGATCAAGAAGCGTGAGGGATACTTTTAATGGTGGCTGCGCTGGATCGTTCCCCCGTTTTCGAAATCGAAGAGTTCCTTTCGCAAGAGCGTGCGAAGGATTTGCTGCGATTCACGACGGCCGGCAGCGTGGATGATGGTAAGTCCACGCTGATCGGCCGTCTTCTTTATGATTCGCAGAGTATCTATGAGGATCAACTGAAGGCCGTGACCAAGGCGTCCGTGAATCGCTCGGCGGGGCCGATCGATTTTTCGCTGCTGACGGATGGTTTGCGCGCGGAGCGGGAGCAGGGCATTACCATTGATGTGGCCTATCGTTATTTTGCGACAGCGCGGCGGAAGTTCATCATCGCCGACACGCCGGGGCATGAGCAATACACGCGCAACATGGCGACCGGAGCGTCCACGGCCGACCTGGCCATCATATTGATTGACGCGCGCAACGGAGTGCTGGCGCAGTCCCGCCGGCATGCCTATATCGCCTCGCTGCTCGGGATTCCGAACTTCGCGATCGCGGTGAACAAGATGGATCTGGTGGGCTATGATGCGGATGTTTTTCGCGGCATCGAGACTGAATTCCGCGAGTTCCTTTCCCACTTGAACGCCCCGCATGCGTATTTCCTTCCCATCAGTGCGCTGGCTGGCGATAACGTAGTGCGGCGCAGCCGGAACATGCCCTGGTTCGCGGGGCCCAGCCTGCTGGAGTATCTGGAGACTGTTCCGGTTTATAACCGCACTCGCGCGGCCGCGTTCCGTTTTCCCGTGCAGAGGGTAGTTCGGCCGGATCAGACTTTTCGCGGCTATGCCGGCCAGGTGGCATCCGGAATCATCCGGCCGGGCGATGCGATTCTGGCGCTTCCCTCCGGACAACGCTCGCGAGTGAAGAGCATCGAGACTTTTGATGGGCCGCTAGAAGAAGCGACTGCGCCGATGTCGGTTACGCTGACGCTGGAAGACG
>DASYNU010000233.1:0-40709 GCA_036008345.1 Bryobacteraceae bacterium | reverse complement strand
GTGGAAGGCCGCGACCTGGCGGTCCACGACAACATCGTCTACATGCGGACGACTGCAGGCCTGCGGCGCGTGGATGTGATCTATCGGCGCGTGGACGACGATTTTATCGATCCGCTCGCGTTTCGCCAGGATTCCTCACTCGGCGTTGCGGGCTTGTTCAACGCCTATCGCTCAGGCAACGTGACACTCGCCAATGCATTGGGCACGGGCGTGGCCGACGACAAGGCTTTGTACGCCTACGTTCCGGCCATCATCCGTTATTTTCTAGGCGAAGAACCCATCTTGAATAACGTCCACACTTTTGTCTGCAGCGATCCGGCGCAGCGCCAGCATGTGCTCAGTCGACTAGATCAATATGTTGTGAAAGCGGTGGGCGAATCGGGGGGATATGGCATGCTGATTGGCCCTTACAGTACGGCCGAGGAGCGCGAGGAGTTTCGCGCGCGAATCTGTGCGGATCCTCGCAACTACATTGCCCAGCCGACGCTGGCTCTCTCCCGCGCCCCTTGTTTTCTGGATGGCCGCGTTGAGCCGCGCCACGTTGATCTTCGCCCCTACATTCTTTATGGCGACCAGGTGCGGATCGTGCCGGGTGGATTAACGCGCGTTGCTTTGAAGAAAGGGTCGCTGGTGGTGAACTCGTCCCAAGGCGGCGGGAGTAAGGATACGTGGGTATTGCACTAAGGAAAATCTGATGCTGTCACGCGTTGCCGACAACCTCTATTGGATGAGCCGCTATCTGGAGCGCGCCGAACACACCGCGCGCATCGCGGGCGTGCATTTAAACCTCATGCTCGAGCATGAGCCGGCGTCGCAGGACCGCCGCTGGTGGCGCGTCTTGGCGGCTTTGGGCAGCTCGGACCCAGTAGAGGGTGATGCATTTGGGGCTGCACAGGCTTATGCTTTAGATCAAATCGTGACGTCGATTTCGGCCGCGCGCGAGAATGCCCGCCAGGTGCGCGAACAGATCAGCTCCGAGATGTGGGAGCAACTGAATCGGCTCTTTCACGAATCCAGGCGCATGGGGACGCCCGAATTTTGGGGGTCACAACCGCATGATCTGCTGCTTACCGTGACGCAGAGCGCGCACTTGTTTCAGGGCATCACGGATTCCACCATGATCCACGGCGAAGGTTGGCAATTCATCCAGATGGGCCGCTTCATGGAGCGCGTGCAGGCCACCGCCCGGCTCATCGATCTGCATTTCGCCGAATTTTTCCGTCCCACGCCCGAAGCCATGAACGCCTCAGAACACATGGAATGGATCGGGCTGCTGCGCAGTTGTACGGCATTCGAATCCTATTGCAAGGTCTACACGGCCGACCTGCGTCCCGAGCGCGTGGCCGAATTTCTGCTGCTGAACCCGGAGTTCCCGCATTCGGTTCGATTCGCGGTGGACCAATTGAGAAAATCGCTGGGCGCCGTACATGAAGCCAGCGCGCGCAAGCCCGATCGTCTGGACAAACTGGCCGGACGGCTTACGTCGGCGTTGAGTTACACGCCGCTTGAAGAAATCATGAGCAACCTGCACGAGTTTTCGTTGAGCATCCGCCGGCTATGCGGTAATATTCACGCGGGGATTTACCAGGTCTATATCGCGTATCCGATCGAGGCGGCTCTGGAGATTTGATGTTATTACGCAACTGTGGCGCAGACTCTCAGTCTGCCGCGCCGGCACTGTTGACGGCGCATAGTGTTGCCGAGACGCGGGTCGGGAAGAGTCTCGACCCGGCAGGCAGGAGTGCCTGCGCCACGCGGGTAAACTGATGTTCTACTCTATCCGTCATCTCACGCGGTTTCGTTATTCGTCCCCTGTGAGTGAAAGCACCATGGAACTGCGGATGCAGCCGCGCTCGGAGGGATCGCAGCGTTGCCTGACTTTTCAGGTGACGGTGACGCCCCGGACACGCGTCCACACTTATCGCGATTACCTGGGCAACGCGGTGCATCACTTTGACGTTCCAAGCGCTCACCGGCATTTGATGATCATCGCCGAGGCCACCGTGGATGTGGCGCCCCCTGCCAGCGTGCCGCCCTGCTTGGAAAATGACGGCTGGGGGCAATTGGACGCGCAACTAGCGACCGGCGATTTCTGGGAAATGCTGACGCCCAGTCAATTCTCCCAATGGACCGAATCGATGGAGATGTTTGCGAGGGAGTTAAGTTTGCCTGCCGCTCCCGAAGCCCGGCTGCACGATTTGTTCGAGTTACTGATGCAAGTGAACTCGGGCGTGTATCGGGCCATTTCGTATGTTCCGAAGAGTACGCGCGTAGATTCTCCAGTGGATGATGCGCTACGCAACCGGCAAGGTGTCTGCCAGGATTATTCGCATATTATGTTGGCGCTGGTGCGGCGAATGGGAATCCCATGCCGCTACGTGAGCGGATACCTGTTTCACAAAGCCGGGGAGCAGGTTCGGTCCACGGAGGGAGCCACGCACGCGTGGGTGGAAGCGTACTTGCCCGAAATCGGTTGGGTGGGATTCGATCCCACCAACAACATCCTGGCCGGTGAGACTCACGTTCGCACCGCCGTGGGGCGGGATTATGCCGATGTTCCGCCCACGCGCGGCGTGTTCAAGGGCCAGGCTTCGAGCGAGTTGACCGTAGCAGTTCGAGTAGCTCCTTCCGATAGGCCGCCGCCACCTGAGACCGAGATGGAATCCGAGGATTGGTCTGAGGTGTTGCACGAGGATCGCGCGCAAATGGATCGCGAAGCGGCGGAACAACAGCAGCAGTAGGATAGGGCAGCGCAGTGGAGCAGCGCAGTGGAGCAGCGCCATGCGCTGCTATGCCAGACCCATCCAGGCATGTCCCATGGCAGCGCATGGCGCTGCCCCACGGCGGTGGTAGAATTTGGGGTGCATTGATGAACCTCGAAGGCATACACGTCCTGCTGGTCGAGGATAATCCGGGCGACGCGCGGCTTTTTCTCGAACTGGTTCGCGATACCGGCGCAGGCCGCGTGAAGTTGGAACATGTGAATCGGTTGTCTCTCGCGCTGGACCGCCTGGACAGCGGGAACTTCGATGTAATTCTGCTGGACCTGTCGCTGCCCGACGAGCAAGGCCTGGCCACACTCACGCGCACGCACGCGCATGCTCCCAACGTTCCCATCGTAGTGCTCACCGGCCTGGATGACGAAGCGCTGGCCGTCAAAGCGGTGCGCGCGGGGGCGCAGGATTATCTGGTGAAAGGCCGGGTGGATGGCGACCTGTTGGTGCGCTCCATGCGTTACGCAACCGAACGGGCGCGCGCCGTGGAAGCTCTGGAACGCCGCGAGGAGCACTACCGCTCCTTGATCGAAAACTCGCTCGACCTGGTAAGCATTTTGAATTTCGATGGCACCATCCGCTACGCCAGTCCCTCGCACGAGCGAATCCTCGGCTATCCGCTCGAAGATCTGGTTGGCCAGAACACGTTTTCCTTCATCCATCCGGATGACCTGGCCGTGGCCCGGGCGGCTTTTTCACGGTTGAACCAATCGGCTTCCATCGAGTGCCGCTTTCGCCATAAAGACGAAACGTGGCGCGTGCTCGAGTCCTTTGGCCGCAATTTATCCCACTTGCCGGGGGTGTGCGGGTTGGTAATAAATTCGCGCGATATCACGGACCGCAAGCGCCTGGAGGAACAGCTGCATCATTCCCAGCGCCTGGAAGCGGTAGGGCGGCTGGCGGGCGGCGTAGCGCACGATTTCAACAATCTCCTGATGGTGATCACCGGTTATTCGCAGATGCTTTTGGACAGCATGCATCCGGGCGATCCGGCGCGTGACGATCTGGAGCAAGTGGCCAAAGCCGCCGCGCGTGCTACCGATCTCACGCATCAGTTGCTGGCATTCAGCCGCCGCCAGGTGGCGCGGCCTCAAGTCATCAATCTCAACCTGCTGATTCAAGATATGGATCGCATGCTGCGGCGTGTCCTGGGCGAGGAAGTCGAACTGCTCAACGATCTTGCGCCGGTCTTAAAGACCGTGCGCGTGGATCCAGGCCAGATGGAACAGGTCATCCTAAACATCGCAGTGAATGCCCGCGATGCGATGCCGAAAGGGGGGACACTTGCGATTCACACTTCCGGCTTGTTGGTGACCGAGGAACTCGAGCGGCAGCGCCAAGCGCCGCCAGCCGGCGAGTACGTCCTGCTCTCGATGGCGGATACGGGAGTCGGCATGGATGTTAGAGTGCTGGCGCGCGTGTTTGAACCTTTCTTCACCACCAAGGAACATGGCACTGGGCTCGGACTTTCCACCAGCTACGGGATCGTGAAGCAGAGCGGCGGCGAGATTTGGGCAGACTCGAAGCCTGGCGCCGGTACCACCTTTCGAATATATTTACCCGTGACGCAGCAAGCGGCCGATGAGTTGGATGTGCCTCAGCCGAGCGCGGTACTGCGAGGCACCGAGACGATTCTGCTGGTGGAGGATGAAGAGGGCGTGCGGCATGTGGTGGAGACCATGTTAAAGCGGCATGGGTACCACGTGCTGTCCTCAGCCTCGGCGTCGGAAGCATTAGGTGTGGCGGAGCGTTTGGATGACGCCATTGATCTCCTGATCACGGATGTAGTCATGCCGGGCATGAGTGGACGGAAAATGGCCGAGTGCATGCTGAAGCAACGTCCGCGCATGCGAGTGCTGTATGTTTCCGGTTACGGCGATTCCATTGAATCCGAGGCCGCGTTTCTTCAGAAACCATTCACCACCGACGAATTGGCGCTGAAGATCCGCGAGGTTTTGCGCGGCGCAGAATAAATCGAGCCCCGGCTGGCATGACTTTCGATTTCTATTCTTTTCGGTTCGTTTTCTCAGCGCTGGACACGATTGCCTTTCCGTCCGGACAGCCCGGCAACCTCCTGCGCGGGGCTTTCGGAAATGCATTCCGTGGAATTGTTTGCCCCTCCAATTGTCCGGGAGCGCGTCTGTGCCCAACGCGCGCCTCCTGCGATTATGCGCGTATCTTTGAACCCACACGCGAGGAACCCATACGCGAGGAACCCACCCGCGAGGGACCCACTGGCGAGGAACCCACCGGGGAGCCGGCTTCTACCACCAGCGGACCGAGCGGCCTTCGGGATCGTCCCCGGCCGTTCGTTTTTCGAGCGGCGTATCTGGATGGAAAAACCATTCAGCCGCAGGAACGATTCTGGTTTGACGTGAACCTCTTTGAGACCCGGAACCCTCCGCTGGATTCGTTTGCACAAGCTTTCGGCCGATTGGCCAAGCAGGGGATCGGCCCCCGGCGTGGCCGCTCGGATCTGGTATCGGTGGAGCAGCGCTCGATATCCATTTCGCTCGCGCCGAAATCTGAGGAAACGCGCACAATACGTGTGGAGTTCGTCACGCCTACCGAGTTGAAGAGCGGTGATCAATTGGTGGCGCGGCCAGAGTTCGATGTCTTGTTCGCGCGATCGCGCGATCGCGTCAGCACACTCAGAGCCCTGTTTGGCGCGGGACCGCTCGAAATCGACTTTCGCGCGATGGGCCAGCGCGCCGGCGCAGTCCGGATGACCCACTGCGAATTGCGGCAGGTGGACGCCACGCGGCGCAGCAGCCGGACGGGCCAGGTCCATGGGATTGGTGGCTTCGTTGGTTTGGCGGAGTACGCGGGCGATCTGGGCGAGTTTATCCCGTACCTCGAAATCGCGCAATGGACTGGCATTGGCCGTCAATGCGTATGGGGCAAGGGGGAGTTGCGAGTGGCTAAGTTTGCTACCGAGCTTGTCCCAAATGTGTAAGTTTATGAATCAGAATGGTTTTTTATCGTATCCTCAGTACTCCCGGAGGAATCTAAGGTGTAGCAGGAACGCTGGATTAAGAATAAGTAGGGATTGTGTTTTACAGATGTAATTGGTAGATTGTATGAATAGGAGTTCGGAGGCTTAGGTGTATCTCTTCCCATTCAGGGAAAGGAGTATTTTGAGGCGATCGCTCATAGCAGTACTAGCTGGTGTTGTGTCTGTTGGACTTGCTTTCTCTGAACCTTCCAAACCACCGGTTCCCGAGGACGAAATGGTTAGCCGGTACCTCGATGCCACCCAACAGCAGCAGGGTGCGTTGCGAGGGGGAACCATGGAAGTCGATATCGATGCCAACGTCCCCAACATGAAGACCAAAGGCAAGTTGCACGCGCTCAAGAGCATATCGAAGCTAGGCAAAATCACCTACCATGCCTTGGGGTTCAGCGGCGACAACAGCGTTAAGACCGAAGTGATCGCGCGCTACCTGAAAGCCGAAGTGGACGCCGCGCAGGATGGCCAGAATTTCTCGGTCACGCCTGAGAACTACAAATTTAAGTACAAGGGTGAAGAAGAGCGCGACGGCCGCGAAGTGTACATCCTTCACGTTACGCCCCGCCACAAGAAGATTGGACTTTTCAAGGGTGAATTGTGGGTGGACGCCCAGACTTACTTGCCCGTTCGTGAGTCGGGTTCGTTTGTGAAATCACCTTCCATCTTTCTGAAGAAAATGCAGTTCGTCCGCGTGTACGACATCCAGAATGGTGTTGCGGTTCCGCAGCGGATGGAAAGCAAGGCGGACGTGCGGTTTATCGGACCGGTTGAACTAAACGTCAACTACTTCAAGTTTTCCAAAGAAGAACCGGATACGGTCGCAGGGGCCAGCGACCCGCAGCCGTGATTTTATTGGTTAGAACCCAACGGCTCTGTTCGCAGGCGAAAGCGCCTGCGCCACCCCAACGTAAATGCTTGTGCGTCAATGTGGGGCAGACGCTTCGTCTGCCAACCCAGTGCTCGGGTGTTATCTTTAAAGGAAAGGCATTCTAGCTCAAAAGCATCCATGCGAACCTTATTCCTGAATCCACCTTCCTTCGAAGGATTTGACGGCGGCGCCGGATCGCGTTGGCCGGCTTCCCGAGAAATTGAATCGTATTGGTACCCGGTATGGTTATGCTATCCGGCCGGGATGCTGGAAGACAGTAAGGTGGTGGATGCACCTCCGCACAAAATCAGCATTGAGCAGACCGTCGCGATGGCCAACGATTTTGAATTGTTGGTTTTGTTCACATCCAGCCCTGGTTTTCACGTGGACGTCCGGATCGCGGAAATGATGAAGGACACGAACCCCAAGATGAAGGTGGCGTTCGTGGGCCCGCCGGTGACTATTGAGCCCGAAAAATCGCTCATGGCATCCAAAGCTATTGATTTCGTGGTACGGCGCGAGTTCGACCACCAGATCGCCAACTACGCCAAGGGAACCCCTCTTTCCGAGCTGCCCGGCGTCAGCTACTGGAAGGACGGATCCGTCGTCAACAATCCGGAAGGCGGCGTCATCGAGAATCTGGACGAGCTTCCCTGGGTAACCAAAGTCTATAAGCGCGATTTGGACTTCCGGCGTTACAACGTACCCTTTCTGCTGAATCCTTTCATTTCGTTTTACACCACGCGCGGATGCCCAGCCATGTGTACTTTTTGCTTGTGGCCGCAAACGCACTCGGGTCATCGCTGGAGGCTGAGGTCCTCCGACGATGTGGCCGCGGAGTGTAAATCCGCGCTGGAGAGTTTTCCTGGCCTCAAGGAAATCTTTTTCGACGACGACACCTTCAACTACCGCAAAGCGCGCGCCATCGAGCTTTCGAAAAAGCTGGGCCCGCTCAACTTTACCTGGAGCTGTACATCCCGCGTCACCACCGATTACGAAACGCTGAAGGCCATGAAGGATGCCGGCTGCCGTCTGTTGATTGTCGGATATGAATCCGGGGACGAGCAGATTCTCAGAAACATCAAAAAGGGCGCCACCATCGACATGGCGATGCGCTTCACTGAGAATTGCCACAAGCTCGGGTTAGTGGTCCACGGCGATTTTATCGTGGGTCTGCCGGGCGAAACGCGAGAGACTCTGCG
This sequence comes from Bryobacteraceae bacterium, assembly GCA_036008345.1. Taxonomy (GTDB): domain Bacteria; phylum Acidobacteriota; class Terriglobia; order Bryobacterales; family Bryobacteraceae; genus Palsa-89. The sequence goes on along the minus strand of DASYNU010000233.1, from coordinate 32,855 downwards.
CAAGAGCATCGAGTTCGCCAAAAAATTGGATGTAGAGACGATTCAGGTGTCGCTGGGCCACGCTTTCCCAGGCACCGAGTTCTACGAGCACGCCAAAGCCAACGGATTGGTAAACATCGTAGGCATGGCGGACTCGGGCGGTCATCAGTTGCCGAATGCCGTATATCCTGGCTTCGATCACGGCGAGTTGATGGAATGGGTGGAACGGTTTTATCACGAATACTATTTCCGTCCCAAAACTGCCTGGCGCGTGGTGACCAAAGCCATCAAGAATAATGACCTGCCGCGGCTGTATAAAGAAGCGCGCGAATATCTGTCCGTCAGCTCCAAGCGCAAGCAATACGTCAAGGACCAGAAGGCTTCCACCGCACTCAAGGGGGCTGAGGAAAGCGCTTCGTAAATGGCTGCCGGCCGTGTGGTAGCCGAGCGTCCGGAGACAGGCTTTGGTCCCAAGCGTCTCGATTTCAAGACCAAGCTGTTGACCGCCGTGGTGGTTCTGGCTAACGTTCTTGGAAACTTCTCTCTATCCTGGGGAATGAAGCATCAAGCCGCCAAGCTGGCCGATTCTCCGCTGGCCTATATTCAAACTATCTTCAGCCCGTGGGTCTTGTTGGGAACAACTCTGCTGATCCTTTGGTTTCTCGCGCGGATGACTTTGCTGAGCTGGGCGGATCTCAGCTATGTGTTGCCGGTGACTTCCATCGGATATGTGTTCACCGCATTCCTGGGTAAATACTTTTTCGCCGAGCAAATTACCTGGCAACGCTGGTTGGGAACGCTAGCGATTATGCTGGGTATGATCCTGGTGGGTCTGACCACACCGAATACAACGGCCGAAGTTCGGGAGCACGGACGATGAAGTGGATTATGGTCGGGATCATTGTCGGTTCCACCGTGTTGGCCGACCTGCTGCAGAGCTTCGAAATGAAGCGTAACGTGGTTGCGGTGGACGACCTTCGGCCGGGAAGGATCGGGCGCCTATTGCGCGGGCTTGCGCAGCGCGGGCCGCTGATTTTGGCGGTGTGCTTTATGGCCATTTCGTTTTTCGCTTTCATGAAGCTGCTTTCGATAGCCGATCTCAGCTTCGCCGTGCCGGTGACGGCCGCAAGCGTGGTGTTGGAGACAGTTCTCGCGCGGCTGCTGCTCAAGGAAAAAGTAAACCCTCTGCGCTGGGCGGGCGCCTTCTGCGTAGCCTGCGGCGTCGCGCTACTGGCTGTTTAAGTGGTGGCTGGCGGCTGGTGGCTGGTAGCTTGCATCGCCGGCGGCTATCAACTTTTCGCTATCGCAGCTTGTCTCTGGCATCGACGTGGCGCAGGCCCATGGCCTGCGAATCATCTCGGCGTCTCAATTCTAAAACCAGTACGCGGCGCCGACCCTGGTTTCTATGACGCAATCCGCTCCCAAGCCATCCAAGACCATCCGCAGTTCGAAATCCTATTCGGCATCCGCGATCCCGGCGACGCCGCCGCTGCCGAGATCCAGCGCCTAATCCAGGATTTCCCCGGCATCCCCATCCGGCTGATTCTGTGCGCGCAGGATGCACCGAATCGCAAAGTAGGTGTGCTTATGGATCTGGTGCGCGAAGCTCGCTATCCGCTATTGATCGTGAGCGACAGCGACATTACCGTTCCTGCAGGCTATCTTCACGATGTCACGGCGCCGCTGGCCGATCCATCCATTGGATTGGTCACTTGCCTCTACCGGGCCGAAGCGGACAACCTGCCGAGCCGCTTCGAAGCGTTGGCCATCGCCACCGATTTCGCGCCCAGCACTTTAGTTGCTCCGTTCGTCGGCGTCTCGGAATTCGGGCTAGGCTCGACGCTGGCATTCCGGCGCGCGGATCTAGACAGGATCGGCGGATTCGCGAATATCGCGGATTACCTGGCCGACGATTATCAACTCGGATGCAAGCTCCACGCGCTCGGGCTACGCAATGTGATTTCGAAAGTAGTGGTGAGCACGCGGCTAGCGGCGGAATCGTGGCGCGCGGCCTGGCTGCACCAGTTGCGCTGGGCGCGCACCATCCGGCTATCGCGCGGCGGAGGCTATGCGGGGCTGCCGGTGACATTCGCAACTTTATGGGCAGTGGCCGCCGCTATTGGCGGGGTGTGGTGGTTGGCGGCGCCGTTGCTCGCCATCCGGTACACGATGGCTATCACGTGCGGCTGGTTCGTTCTTCGGAGTCCAGATGTCTGGAAATATTTCTATCTGATTCCCCTGCGCGACCTGTGGGGTGTCGCGATCTGGGCCGCCGGCCTATTCGGAGACATGGTGGAGTGGCGTGGGCGGCGGCTGCGATTAGATTCCGAGGGAAGAATTATAGCCGCTGATGAACAAGGATAGCACCGCTCTCGAAGAAATCAAAAGCACCGGTCGCTTACGCTAGCGGTTCGGAAAGAAGTGGCATGTTTAGAGAACGTTACCGAACCGCGACCGTGAGGGAGACGGTGCCTTTGCCGATTTTTTCACGGCTTCTAAGCGGCCGGTCGTTCTTTTTCGCAGCCGGTGCCTCCGCTCACGATCATTGGGGCAACCCTGTGACCGGCACAGTATCCGTGGTCTGCTCCAGCAGCCGGTACAGCTCCTCGGCATGAATTGGTTTGGCGATGTAGCCGTCCATTCCGGCGGACAGGCAGCGTTCCTCGTCGCCCTTCATGGCTCGCGCTGTCATGGCGAGAATCCGAGTTCGGCGTCCGCTCTGCTCTTCCTTCCGGCGGATTGCGGCAGTGGCTTCGAAGCCGTCCATCTCCGGCATCTGGACGTCCATCAACACCAGGTCAAACTGGTCCTTATCCAAAAGCTCCACGGCCTCACGCCCATTCTGCGCCACCACTACACGATGGCCGCGCCGTTCCAGCAGCCGAACGGCCAGGATCTGGTTCACATGATTGTCCTCGGCTAACAGAATGCGCCGGCTGGCCGCGGCGCGCGCTTCCCGAAGGACATGCTTGGTTACCACCGCGGGACCAATTAGTCCGGCCATACGGCGCGAGAAGGCTGCGCAAGTGGCTTCTCTCAATTCGGACTGCCGAACGGGCTTGGTCAGGTACGCTGAGATGTCCATTTCGCGGCAGCGCTGGACATCGCCGCGTTGGCCGCTGGAGGTCAGCATGATGATTACCAACGACGCGAAGTTGGGATTTTGTTTCACTTTCTCGGCCAACTGGAAACCGTCTGTTTCCGGCATCTGGCCATCGGTGATCATCAACTCAAAGGGACAGCCTAGTTTCCGATACTCATCCAGCGCCACCAGCGCCCCTCGCGCTCCATCCACGGTCACTACTTCCAAGCCCCAACCGTGCAGAATGTCGTCCAGGATGCGTCTGTTAGTTGCGTTATCGTCCACTACCAGGGCGCGCTTTCCGGTTAGTTGCACTGCTTCGGTGTTTTCGGGAACCGCTGCCGCCGAGGCCAGCCCGACTAAAGCCGTGAAGTAGAAATCGCTGCCCTTGCCGGGTTCGCTGCGCACCGATATTTCGCCACCCATCATGTGGACCAGACGTCCCGATACGGTGAGCCCCAAGCCGGTGCCGCCGTACTTTCTGGTGGTGGAAGAATCGGCCTGGCAGAACGGATCGAAAATCAGCTTTTGCTTTTCCGGGGGAACGCCGATGCCGGTATCCCGCACGACAAAATGCAGCAGCACCTTGCCGCCCGAGGGAGGCATGGGCGCATCCACCTCCAACACCACTTCGCCGCGCTCTGTAAACTTAAGCGCATTTCCCACCAGGTTGTTTAAAACCTGGCGCAGACGTGTTGGATCGCCTTCGCAAATAGTGGGCACGCTGGATCTCACGTCGCAGGCCAGTTCCAGGTTCTTCTGGTGCGCCGGAAGCGCGAACGACCGCATCACTTCATCGATGAAGTCGCGCAGGTTGAACGCAGTTTCGTCCAACTCCAGCCGTCCGGCTTCGATCTTTGAGAAATCCAGAACATCGTTGATCACCGTCAGCAGGGCTTCCGCGGATGTGCGCACGATATGGATGTTCTCGCGTTGCTCGGGCGTGAGATCGGTGTCGAGAACGAGCTCGGTCATGCCCAGGATGCCATTCATGGGTGTGCGCACTTCGTGGCTCATGTTCGCCAGGAATTCGCTCTTGGCCCGATTGGCCGCTTCTGCGGCGTCTTTGGCCAGGCTCAGCTTGGCTTCCGCGCGTTGCCGCTGGGCGGCCGACGCCAGCACATTCGCCATGGCCTGCAGGAAGTTCATGTCCTCATTGGTGAATTTGCGCTGGGCCACCGATCCCGCGGTCATGACTCCCCAAGGCTTCAGATCTCCTGCGATCACGACGCTGACCGAACTGGTCAAACCCGGCTCCTGGAAACTCCAGCCATGGAACCGTTCTTCTTTGCGGAAATCTTCCACCATTACCGGTGCTTCGGCGTGCAGCGTGAAGCCTTCCTGCGAACCTTGCGCCGGGGTGCGGCGCTCCAGTTGACCAGAGCCGCTCCCGGCGCCGGCCCGTGTGAGGAACCATTCCCCATCCTCGCTGAGTTCCAAAATGTTACAGCGATCTACTCCCAAAGTTCGCATCACCAGAACGCTGGCGGTCTCCAGCACCGAATCCAGCCTGGTCTCGGTGAGTGCCGACTGGCCCAGAACAGCCACAGCCGCCTGTTGCTCTGAACGCACGCGCAGCGCGTGTTCGGCGCGCATGCGATCCGTGACATCTCGAAAACCCCATACTCGTCCCTCCGTTCGCCCGCCCACGCGGCGCGGTTCGGAATGACGCTCGAACACCCGGCCATCCTTGAATTCGATGACATCGTCGGTTTGATCGCCCGGGTTCTGAGATACCAGGTGCATCTTGGCTGTAAACTCTTCCGGGTCTTTCAACTGATGCACCGCTAGCGCCAGCCTCTTCTGAGCGCTCTTTTGGCGCAAGACTTCTTCCGGAATGCGCCACATCTCGGCGAACTTCTGATTCCAAAGCATGGTCTGGCCTTGGGTATCCACCACCAGAATTCCATCCGCGGTGGATTCCAGCGTGGTGCGTATAATCTCGGTCTGGCTCTGTACGCGCCGCCGCAGTATTCCCACCCAAGCCAGCGCTCCGAGAATTGCAAACGCCAGGATGGAAACAATGGATGCCGCGCGCTCCGGTGAGAGCCAGGGCGGTGTTTGGAGGATCGCGATATCCCGGCTGGAACGAAAACGCAGACTGAATGAAACGGGATTCCCCAGCGCGTCCGAATCCACCAGGCAAATTCCAGTAAGGCGGATGCGAGTGCCGTGTTGCAGAGTTTCGAGACCAGCACGTTGCGCCTTGCCCTTCGAAATAGCGGTGAACATGCCCTGCGCGTCCCGCAGCACCAGATCTGTCTCGTCCGGCAATTGGGCTACGCCTTCCACCTGTCCCTCTATGCTCACCAGCGCAGAATCGAAGGTTCCACTCAGCGCGTCAGCGTGGCTGATAAGCGGCGGTGCGTGCGCCGGTACATTGCCCGTTACCCGCATGCTGGGTTCCTCGAGCGCCGGACGATTGTCTACAACACCTGGGAAACCAGCTATATCCACCGTGTTTCCCGGCTTCAGCAACCCTGTATTTCCACCCACCACGTATATGCTTCCCGTGGGATCCTGAACAAAGAAGCCGCTATCGCCCAAGACCGCGGTCACTGTACCTCGTACGTGCACGCGGCGAGAGGAGGCGCCTTTGTAGCTGAATCTCTGCAGACTCTCGATGGGTTGTATGGTAGCCTCAAATGGCTCACTCGGCGCGCGCTCCAGCACCCTGATATCCGAGAGAGCTACAATGTGCAGCAGCGGGCTCAGAATCTGGTTCTTGCGATTGAAAACCGAAGCCGCAACTCCCAGAATTTTAACTTTCGCTTCCACCAATTCGTAGGGAACGTGATCATAACCGGGAGCGAGCAGCGCCAACGTTCTTCCCCCATCCACCGACAACTTCAATCGCACGTACCCGCCATTCGGATCCGCGGTGACCGCTCGGACAATGGCCTCCACTTCCACCCATGTGCTATCCTTCGCCGCCGAAGCCAGTTCTTCGTAGGAAGGACGATAGGGCTTCGGCATGTCGCCCGCACCGATTACGCGCCAGTGAGGCTGAGCGATATCGGGAGCGAAATCGACCTGCGTGGTAGATCCTTCAAGCTCGATCCATTGTCCTTTTTGGGGTTTGGGTAACCCTTCCGTCCAGTGGATCCATATGCCGCCGCTCGAGTCCTGAAAGAACATATCCGGACCAAGAGTGTCGAAATAAGTAACCACGCCGCGCAGCCGTACGGGAAATCCCAGGCGCGCATCGGTGACGGTAAGTTTCCTGATTTCAGATACTTGAGTGAGCGCGGGCAGGGCGCTCAGGGCCCCCGGCAGGCACCCGAACACCATTACCGCGAACGGGACGGCGCTGTGCAGTCTCGTGTTAACCCGTGGCACGTCTATCATATCGGCATAAGTGGATTTGAGAGTTATGGTACGAGTGACGCCTTCTTGCTATGTCGATCGAGTAAAATGACCGTCATGATACCCACTCGCCGTGAATTTCTAGGCGCGGCCATCGCCACGACCTCGGCCGCGGCAGCCGCTAGCGCTGCATCCCAGTTCGCTGCGGATTTTGCTACCGCTTTGGATGCCGCCGCAGCGATTAAATCCAAGCGCATCTCTTCGGTGGAACTCACCGAGTTGGCGTTCCGTCGCGTGGATCAGTACAACGCGAAAATCAACGCCGTGATCCTGCAATTTCGCGCGGGATCCCTGGCGCGAGCTCGCGAGGCCGATCAAGCGCTCGCCAAAAAACAATGGTGGGGACCCTTCCACGGCGTGCCGGTGACCGTCAAGGAGAGTTATGGAATGGAAGGCGTGGCTACTACTGCTGGACTGCCTCAATATAAGGATTTTCGTCCGAAACAGAACGCCGTTGCGGTGGATCGGATCCTGCGCGCGGGCGCCATTGTAATCGGCAAAACGAATGTTCCGGTGATGCTGGCCGATTTGCAGAGCTACAACCCCATCTACGGGACGTCCAACAATCCCTGGGACCTCGCGCGAACTCCAGGCGGTTCCACCGGAGGGGGTGCCGCGGCAACCGCAGCCGGACTGGGCTATCTGACGCTCGGCAGCGACATTGGTGGGTCTATTCGCATCCCGTCGCACTTTTGCGGCATCTACGGTCACAAGCCCACGCTCGAACTGGTTAGCACCATCGGCCACGTACCGCCTTTCGTGGATCCGGCGCCCGCGAAGCTGGTGGATCTATCGGTCTGCGGACCGATGGCGCGCTCGGCTGAAGATTTGCGAGTGGCATTAGAAGCGATCGGCGGACCGGCCAGCGCGGATGCAAAGGCGTACCGATGGTCGCTGCCGGCGCCGCGCCGGACCAAGCTCGCCGATTTTCGAGTGGGCTGCATTTTGGACGATCCGCTATGCCGGGTAGGCTCGGACGTCGGCGGCGTACTGGAGAATGCCGTCGCGAAAATCGAGAAAGCCGGTGTGCGCGTGGATCGTGGCTGGCCGGCTGGGGTAAACTTCGGCGACCATCTGAACACTTATCTCTTCCTGCTTTACGCCGTAATGGCGCCGCGTTTTCCTCCGGAGGCTCAGGCAGCTCTGCGCGAAGCTTATCGAATCAATCCCAAAAACATTGCTGGAGCCGCGTTGGTGGAACCCCATTCCCGCTGGATGGAGGAAACGGCGAAGCGGCTGGCTGCGCGCGCGGTGTGGGAGGGATATTTCAAGAATCACGACATCTTCCTGATGCCTGTGGCGTTTGTGCCCGCCTTCCCGCACGATCACAGCGAGCCATTCGATCAGCGCACATTGGATACGCCCGAAGGCAAGCGTCCTTATTCCGACATCACTCCCTGGATCATGCCACCGACTTTGAGTGGATGTCCGGCCACGGTCGCGCCGATTGGGCGCACTGCCGCTGGATTGCCGGTGGGAATCCAGATCATGGGTCCATATCTCGAAGATGCCACACCCATCGAGTTTGCCCGGTTGATTGCCGACGTGGTCGGAGGCTTTGTGCCGCCCAAAGGCTACGCGACCTAGCTGACGTACTCCCGATCCGGAGCCCGCACAATCCGTTCCAGTTCGCCGTAGTCCAGCCAGTTGAGGCCGCAGTTCTCGCAGTCGTCAATAACCACGTTGCCGCCCCCGCCGTAAAGATGCGTATCCATTTGCCTCCCGCATTTCGGGCAGGGCAGCCGTCGATCTAGATCTCTGGGATCGAAAGGGCGCGCGTTGTAAGCCGTGCTCGCTCGCTGCGACTTCAAGTCTTCAATCACCACGGGAAAGACGCCCATCGAAATCAGCATGCCGTGACACACGTTGCAATACAGCATGCGTTGACCCGCTGCGACGGCATGCATCAGCGCGGTGGAACAGACCGGACACGCCAACTCGGCTGGCTCATCGAAGACGCGGATGCCGTCCGCATTGATATCCGGAACGTCGATACTACTGCAATAGTCGCAAGTGAAGCATACCTGATCTGCTTTTAGGCGCATGGGAGCGCCGCAGTTAGGGCAAGTCATCACCCATCTATCGGCGTTCTAGGGGCGTTGCTTCACGGACCAGGCCTCTCGCCGAAGTGATGCCACCTACCGTCGCCTGCGTGCGCATTCGCCGTGGCTGACGGGGGTGGTGGGCCATCGTTGCGGTACGCATTCGATGAGTACCCGTATCCGTAGGGATCATACGAAGGCGCATATGAGTACCCGTTCGCGTACGGATAGGGATAGGCAGAGTAGGGATAACCGTATGGGTAACCATATGGGTAACCATATGGGTAACCATATGGGGAACCATACCAATACGGATCATAATACCCGCCCCACCATGGATAGCCAAAGCCAAAGCCTAGACCGAACCCGTAGCCGAAGCGGCCGCCGTAAAAGCCGCGGCCGCCATAGTAGCCTCGGCCACCGCCCCCAAAGCCTCGGCCACCACCCGCAAAGCCGCGTCCACCGAATCCGCCGCCAACAGCGTGTCCACCACCGCCGCCGAAGCCGCGTCCACCACCACCTCCACCTCCACCGTGCCCGCCGCCGCGTTGAGCGAGTCCTGTACCCGCGAGGAGAAGAGACAAAACCGCGATATGCAAATAGCGCATAACAAGAACTCCTTGCCCACAGAATACCGCGAACCAGCCCCCAATCCCGAGCCCCCAGCACCAGGGCGGCGTTGCAGACGCCGCCCCCATCTGGCACACTCAAAGTTCATGCCAGCAAGTTTTATCCCCCGCCTTGCCTGCGCGTGCTCGATGTTATTGGCCGGTTCCTCCTCGTCGCTCCCGCAATCCAAAGCGGCTGGCGCGGCGCCTGCGATATTTCCTACGCAGGAGACCATTACCTACGACATTGAATGGCGCTTAATTTACGCCGGTAACGCCCGGCTCAGCCTGGATCCGGCGACATCGGCCGGCAAGCAGGATTGGTCCTCCAAACTGCATCTGGAATCCGGCGGCTTGGTTTCCAAGCTCTATAAGCTCGAAGACAATTACACAGTGCAAATGGAAGATCAGTTTTGCGCCGCCAGTACGGATTTCAATTCCATGGAGCGGAGCCGTCACCATCAGACCACCGTGAATTATGACCCCGTGCGCCGCAAGGCAACCTACGTGGAACGGGATCTGTTGAAGAACTCGACTTTCAAGACCGCGGAAACCGAGATCCCGCCGTGCGTTACTGACATTATCGGTGGTCTCTATAAGCTCAGAAGCTTGAAACTGGAGCCCGGCCAATCCACGCAGTTGCCGATCAGCGACGGTAAGAAAACGGTTTCGGCCCGCATTGAGGCGCAACAGCGCGAACAGCTCAAAATCAAGGGTGGGACGTTTAACACCATTCGCTACGAAGTGTTTGTGTTCAATGGCGTACTGTACGCCCGCAAGGCGGAGCTTTTCGTCTGGCTGTCGGACGACGCCCGCCGGCTGCCCGTACAAATTCGAGCCAGGATGGGTTTTCCAATTGGGTCCATTACGTTCGAACTCGAAAAGGAAGAGCATTCCTGACCGAATAACCTGCGGGCACGGTAACGGTAGGCCGGTGCGCCGCGTCCTTCCGGCAGTGAAGTGGAACTTTGCGAGCTTCGTTGTATTCGCCGCTCTGCTGGGCGCCCAACCAGCCCCGCCCTCTAAAAAGCCGGGGAAGTTGGAAGGAGTGGTGCTCAATTCCGTTACAAATGATCCGGTGAAGAAGGCCACGGTGACGCTGCAGGGGCTGGGACAGCCCATCAACCATTCCGCGACCACTGACGCGACCGGTCATTTCCATTTCGACGGCGTGGAGCCGGGTAACTACGTTGCCATGGCGAACCGCGATGGATACATTCCGGAGCAGGGCGGCCGGCGTGGACCCTGGGCGAAACCGATTACCGTGGCTGAGGAGCAAGAAGTAAAGGATCTGGCATTAAAACTGGTTCCCCTAGGACTGGTCAGCGGACATGTGTTGGATGAGGATGGCGATCCCGTTGCGCGTGCCCAGGTGCAGGCGCTGCGGTATGCCTATCTGCCGGGCGGAACAAAACGACTGAATCCCGCGGGATTTGCTAACACCAATGATCTCGGCGAATATCAGTTGCTGGACCTCGAACCAGGCCGCTATTACTTCCTGGCCGCGGTTCAGCCCAGGATGGGGCGTACTCTGATGCACCTGCGCCGCGCCACACCCGAGCAAGCCTATCCCGACACTTTTTACCCGAGCGCGTCTCAGGCCGAGCAGGCTACGGCGACGCAGGTTGGCGCAGGCGTGCAAGTGACCGGTATTGATTTCCGTCTTCACAAAGCGGCCGCCTTTCATATCCGCGGTAAAGCCGTCGACGGCAGGACTGGCCAGCCGTTACGCAATGCGCAGATCTGGATTCAAACCAGTGGAAGATTTGGTCGCGGGGGCACGCAAATCCAGCAGAATGGAACCTTCGACATGCCAGGCGTAGGGAGTGGGTCATACACCGTAAATTGCCAGACGGAGGATCTGTCGTCCCGGCAGGCGATCGATATCGCTGACCACGACGTTGACGATGTCGTCTTGGTTGCGAGGCCGCCGCTCGAAATCTCAGGCACCGTCCGGCTGGAAGGCACTCCACCTCCCCAGGAACAAAGAGGCAAGATGCGAGTGAACTTGAGCATGCTAGAAATGGGGAATTCGGCAGGAGCCGAGGTCAATGCCGATGGCACTTTTACGCTTAAGGTAACTCCTGGGGTGTATGAGATCAACGCATTCTGCGATGCAGGCGCGTACGTGAAGTCAATCCATTTTGGGGATCAGGATGTCTCTAGCGGGAAAATCGATCTTACGCAACAATCCAGCGGTGCTCTCAATATTGTGTGCGGCACCGACGTAGGCCAAATCCAAGGGACCGTACAAAATGACAATGGCGAGCCGGCCGCCCAAGTGATGATCTGCGTCGTCCCCGAGGGTGAACACCGAGGCCGGCCGGATTTGTTTTGTCCTATCAGCGACGAGAAGGGCAAGTTCGAGTATCGGGACCTCGCCCCCGGCGACTACAAAGTTTTCGCGTGGGAAAACACGGACCCTCAAATGCTGCAATCGGCCGAGTTCCAAAAGGCGTTCGAAAGCCGGGCGGCTTCAGTTACCGTTTCTTCGGGTGGAAACTCGTCCGTCCAAGTGAAAATGATTGCCGCCGCGGATATCGAAGCGGAAAAGAACAAGCTGCCATGATGCGGATCGCGCTGGTTACGAGCATGGCCGCCGCGGTCCTTCTGGCGCAGGAGCCGGTGGCTCCGCGCTTGTCCGTGAGCGGCGTGGTTGTATCCACCGCGGGCGACCCGATTAGAAAAGCCATTGTGATCCTGAGAGCGCAGGATGAAAACGGCATCAGTTACACAGTAGATAGCGATCCGAACGGACGATTCATGATCGATGATGTGCAGCCGGGCGCGTATGTGGTTTCCGCCGATCGCCAAGGTTTTGAGTCCGACACGGACGGCGCACCCGGCGCTCCGCCGCCCAGCCTCAAAGTGGAAACCGGTCAATCGGTGACAGATGTGAAGATCAAGCTGGTTCCCCTTGGTGTAATTACTGGCCGGGTGGTGGATGATGACGGTGATCCGGTTCGTGGTGCGCAAGTGCAGGCTATGACTTACGCGTACCAGACCGGCAAAAGGCAGTTGAGATCCGTCGAGCAGATAACCGCCAACGACAAGGGTGAATTCCGGTTGTTCGGGCTACGTCCCGGAACGTTCTATCTGCGTGCTTCCGGCCACAGTCGATCGAGAGGAATTCCGGCGTCCGGATCGTTCACGCCCACCTATTTTCCCAACACAACGAATGCTGCTCACGCGGCGCCGATCGACGTTTCCGCGGGCGCTCAGTTACGGGGCTTCGATATTCTCCTGCGGCGCGAGCCGCGCTATTCAGTGCGCGGGAAGCGGCCTGAAGTGAAACATGAGAATGCGCAGCTCATGCTGCAGATCGTACCCCGCAGTGGTTATGAGCCAGGTTTCCGTTCTTCACAACGCGGGGACAATGAGACATTCGAGTTCATGGATCTGCTGCCCGGATCTTATGTAGTAATGGCCACCGTCAAGGAAGATAACAAGACCCGAATGGCTCGTCAGGCTGTCGAGGTTTTAAGCGCGGATGTCGAGGGTGTCACGCTGAACTTCGTGTCGGCCATTGAAGTCACCGGTTCAGTGCGGGTGGAAGGCACGCCGCGCCATCCGCTGGACAATCTGCGCGTATTCCTGCGAAGCGATATGCAAATGATGATGGGCCAAAGCAGTGCCGAAGTGAAACCGGATGGAAGCTTTGTGATTTCTGATGTTGTGCCCGACGTTTACGAGATCACTGTTGGCGTCGCGCAGGGCGCATACGTGAAGTCGATCCGGCTCGGCGATGCGGAGGTGCAGGATGGACGCATCGACCTAACTCAAGGATCGGGACCAGTGACAGTGCTGCTTGGCACGGATGTCGGCGAGGTGGAAGGATCGGTAAAGAAATCGAATGGCGATCCCGCGGTGCGTGTTCGCGTGACTTTGATCGCCTATGGCACGCACCTGGACCGGAGCGACCTGTCTCGTTCCGGCTTTTCCGATGAACAGGGCAAATTCCACTTGCGCAACATCGCACCAGGCGAGTATAAGGTCTTCGCTTGGGAGGATGTGCCTATCGGCGCGCCGCAAGACCCAGAATTCCGGAAGCCGTTTGAGAAGCAGGCCGCCGCGGTGAAAATAGAGCCGAACGGACATGCGACGGTGGAATTGACGGCGATCTCGGTCAAGGCTGCCGCCCAGCATCCGGCCCAGTAAAGCACCGGCTCCCTCACGGTCGCGGTTCGGTAACACATGTCACATTCTTTCCGAACCGCGAGCGTAGCGACCGGTGCTCTTGATTTCTTCACGGGCCCTCACGGCCACGGTCCAGAAAAGCGCCAGAGCGCGCGAATCAGTACAGGCAGAGATACCAGCAACACCAACCAGCCCGCTATCGCCCACCGAGCGATACGGGGAAATCGCAGCCGCAATTGAAACGGGAAGTAGTAGAGCGTCCGCCATTCCACAGGGATTTGCTCGAAGCGTTGGGGCTCCTCGCTGTTAGTGGCGATCTCGGCGATGTTAACTGCGCGATTCCATAACACTCCCTTTCGGAAGCCCAGATCCCGCTGCATCACTTCGACATTGGGCGGGAGCACGGTTGATGCAGCCTGCAGAATCACGGAAACGAACACCAGAGCCCAGAGCGCCGGCCAGCGGTGCTGAATTAGCAAGGGAGCGGCAAAAAGACAGAGCAATTGTACAGGCAGCAGGACGAAGCGGTGTCCCCATGCAATGTCGCCGCCGAAATCGAAATAGCGGGCATAGGCCGCGGCATAAGCAACCAGCAGCAACGTCAGCGAGATCAGCAGCCGGCGCAGTTGTGCATCGAGCGAGCGCCAGTTTCGTACCGCCAGCAGCAGCACGACGATCAACAGGGGATCGAAGAGCAAAACCGATTTATCCAGCGAGAAAAAGGTTCCCAGATACCCTTTCCAAAAAGGATAAGAGAAGGGGAACGACGCGGGCTGATCCGCGGGGCGGGGCAGGCGGCTGATATAGGTGCTGAACAGATCGCCGAAGCGGTGCCATTGATACCAACGGTCGAAGAGTAAGGCAGCGGCAACTGGCGGCGCGAACCAGGCGAGAAAACGCTTTATGCGTGAGCCGGCGGCCATGGCGAAGATTGCGAATGCACCGGTCTCAAGGACCGATGTCAGACGGACTAAAATGGCGAACCCGCAGGTCATTCCGGCCAGCAACGCCCATTGTCCGCGTTCGTCCCGATGCCAGTCGCCCAGCGCGGCCAGCGCCGCCAATGCCAGCGCCAAAAGGAGTTCGTTTTCCTGGGCGCATTGCACATATTGCAGACAGGTAGTTGCGAATAGGAGGGCCAGGGATCCGGCTATGGCGGCGGCGCTTGGAAAGCCGAAGTTCAGCAGCACTCGCCGCGACAACAACAGAACGCAGGCAGTCAGGAAGGACTGCATGAGAAAGGCGAGGGTGAGCTCGGCGATCTGTTTGCGGCGCGTCGAGTCCAAGCCGGAGCGGCGAAGCAGTGGGGAGACCGCGGCATCCACCACGGCGTCGAGCGGAAGCAGTAACAGGCTTTGGCCCATGCCATACCAGGCTTGCGGTTCACCGTTCTTGCCAGGGATGCCGAAGCCTTCTCGCGCAGCGTCAGCGGTCACCGCCGGCTCGCCTAGGCGAATCGCTCTCGAAACCTGCCAGCGGCGCGCGGTATCGATGGTTCCGAAATTGCCCGGATTGAGCAGTGCGGAGACCATTACAGCCACCAGGATTAAGAGCGGGGTGATGCGCGCGGACGAGGCCATAGGCCATTGTAAGGAGTTTGGTTGGTTGGGTACGTGATCCACGCTTCAAAGGCACCGTCTCCCTCACAGTCGCGGTTCGGCTCCGTTACTGAACCGCGAGCGTAAGCGACCGGTGCTTTTGAATTTGTCAAATAATTCAAAAACCCGGTGTAGCCGGCTCCAGGCTGCGCGCACGCGCCGCTGCTTTGCTGTACGCGTAGCGAATGCGCGCGATACTTGCCGCAATTACAATCAGACCGCAGATTTCCACCAGCACTTTTTCGCCATCCAGGAAGTCGGTGGGTTCGTTCTTGAGATTTGGGTCGATCAACGTCCCGTGCACGTACACCAATGCCGCCACTCCATAGGCAATGTAATGCAGCAGTTTCCAGAGCGGGCGTCCAATCCGCCGGCGCAGATAGGACGTGATCACTACGATCAAGAGCAGATAAAACGCACTGGCGCCGAAACAGTTGTACAGCCGTTGTCCCGGTGATCCCAGGGGCCACAGGATGTCGAACCACCGGAACTTTGCCGTGGCCGAGAAGAGCAGAATAGCCGGATGCAGGCCAACCAAAGCCAGTGCAATATAGGCAGTCCAGTTATGGATGTCGAAGACTGGAATCCGGCGGTGCGGCCAGCTTCGCACTGGACTGTAGCGCACCGAAATCAGTAATCCGAGCAGAATGTTTACGGTCAAAAGCACCATGGCGGTGAGGCCCGCGTAACTGGAGAGATCGATAGCGGTCATGAATAAGGTCCAAGTGAATGAGTCTACCAATATGGCCGCAAGAACCGGATAGTTATCCAAACGTTTACCGCGTAGCATGAGTGTTGTAGGGAGGGATGAGATGGCTACGACGCAGATGCTTACAATGAACCTGATGCCGGACAAGGAACAGGAATTTTGGCAGGCAAGTTATTGGGACGCGGTGGCAGGACGGGATGGCCGCATGGACGGTGTTTTTTTCTACGCAGTGCTGACCACCGGAGTCTACTGCAAGCCGTCCTGTGGGTCGCGGCGGCCCCGCCCCGAAAATGTAGTCTTCTTTCGAACCAGGGAAGCGGCCAGGCGCGCGGGTTTTCGCGCTTGCAAACGCTGCAAGCCGGATGCGCTGTCCACTTCGAATCCCAATACGGATTTGGTCGAGAAAGTGTGCCGCTATATCGACGCGCATCCGGACGGTCCGGCCACTCTCGAAGCGTTGGGCCGCGCCATTGGCCTAAGCCCATTTCATCTGCAGCGGACGTTCAAGGCGCTGACCGGGATTACGCCGCGCGCCTACGCCGATTCCCGACGCTTGCAGGTTCTGAAAGCTGGGCTGCGCGATGGTCACTCCGTGACTCGCTCGCTGTACGATGCGGGCTACGGATCCAGCAGCCGGCTGTATGAAGGCGCGTCATCGAAGCTGGGTATGACACCGGCGCGCTACGGGAAACAAGGCTCTGGAGTCGAAATCCGTTACACCATCGCGGGGACACCCATTGGAAGAATGTTGCTGGCTGCCACCAACAAAGGCGTCTGCTCAGTCCAATTTGGCGAATCGGAGGGGGCGCTTGAAAGCGAGCTGCGGCGCGAATATCCACGGGCGGAAATCACCCGCTCCGACAAAGCGCTGGCCCGTTGGGTTCGCGCCATTCAAGGACGCATTCGCGGTGAAAACGCGAAGGCGCTGCCGCTGGACATTCAGGCAACTGCCTTTCAACGATTGGTGTGGGAGCAACTCCAGCGAATCCCTTACGGCGACACTCGAAGCTATGGCGAAGTTGCCAGAAGGATCGGACGGCCGAAGGCGGCGCGGGCGGTGGCGCGCGCATGCGCGAGCAATCCAGTGGCTGTTGCAATCCCGTGCCATCGCGTGGTGCGGGAGGATGGGGACGCGGGTGGCTATCGGTGGGGAGTGCGGAGAAAGCAGAGTCTGTTGGCGATCGAGAAAAGAACTTGAGAAGAAAAACGGCACCGGCTCCCTTACGGTCGCGGTTCGGTATGACGCTTTCCGAACCGCGAGCGTAAGCGACCGGTGCTCTTGATTTCTTACGGATTCTCAGTGAGCTGTCACTCGTTCTTGGGTCTGGAACTCCAAAACTCGGGATCAGCGGAAGCGAAGTCATCGGAAACGTAGCTATTTCGAGGATCGATCCGAAGCAGGAAAGATTCGTGTCCGATTTCCACTTCCGCCGCTAATTTTTGTTCGGCGGCAATCTCCCGGAGGCCATCGGGGGTCTTCGCCAGGCCGTCATCGAAGGTGGCGAGCGAGGCGAGCGGGGTGATGAATAAAAATGTTCCGGATGGCATCCCCGACATAACTTGGTAAGCCATTTCCGGCTGATCGAAATTGATGCTCTCGAAGCGCGACGTGCGCATTTTCACCAGGTCTGCGAAACTGGTTTGCGCGCCGGGCCGAATTCGATAAATCGACACCAGGAAATAGCGTGCCTTGGGAATGATCTTGGTGGCTTCATCCCAGCGGTGGCTCAAATTCGGGCGATATAGGGCAATCAGGATCCTGGCAGGCGGAAGCACATCATCGGAGTAAAGGACTCCGGTGCTCACCATGGATAGCGCCCTATCCAAGTCTTCGATGCTTGCGAACGAATCCAGCATTTCGAAAGTCCATGCCTCGGAGGGTCCTGTGATAGAGGTTGCTCCCAGCACCGTGATTGAGTTCTTGGCTTCCGCATAGCCTTGGTTACTGGAGCGCTGGGCGTTTCGGATCACCCGGATTACGGCGGGCGGATCGGCATGAGCAAGCACACAGCAGCCGAGCAGGGCGGCGAGCAGTCTTTTGCGCATAGTCATCTACAGGTCATGACGTCGCACTGACGCGCGCCGTGCAGTACGAAACACCGCGTAACCGGCGATTCGACGCGACGGCGGCGTACAATGGTCATAAGAGATTGGATGACGATCGACGAGCGGTTGGAAAAGCTGACGGAACGTCACGAAGCCTTGACACACTCCGTCGAACTGCTGCGAATGGCGCAGGAAGAAACGGATAAGCGGTTCAAGGAAACTGAGAGGCGCTTTCAGGACACCGACAAAAAATTCAGGCAGACAGCCGACCTCTTCCAGCAAACGGATGGATTCATCAACGAGCTTGCGCGTATCGCAAGGTCCCACGAAAACCGCCTGGATGATCTGGAGCGCAGCAACCCGAAATAGCAACCGCCCTAATCCGTTGGATTGCGCGGGAATTTGATGTACGGCAGCCGCACACCCTGATCGAATACCTGATCGGCGCGAATTGCGGTCGGCGCTTGAAAATTTGCGGCACCGGCCGCGGTAGCGAAATCGTCCTGGTCAACGCCGTCGCCGCTTACTCCCAATCCGCCCACTAGGACACCGTTCTTATACAGTGGCAGCGCACCGGGGAAAAATACAATTCCGTTTTGATTTTTGTTGGCTACTTGCGATCCCTGCGTGCATGCATGCAGCGTGTCGTACTGGTAGAGATTGAAAAACGGTCCCGGCGTCGAATAATCGATTCCCGGCGGAAAGAACGGCTGCGCTCCGAAACTGATGGTGCGGTTGGTGACCGCGGTGCCCATGGGGACTCCGGGCAGATCGCCGGGCGTGCGATGCGGCCCGCTAAAGAAGATGACGTTGCGCGATTTGGCCACCGCAACATCCAGACTGAAGATGGTAGCGTCCGGCATGCGATGCAAGGCCAGCAGCGTTCCGTCCAGGTCCGCGACCGCAATAGCGAATCGGGCGCGTGAGCCCAGCGGCAATCGAATGATGGCGCGAGTTTGGTTACCGGTGGCAACGGTAGCATTCACGATACTCGCGACCTCTTCCAGGGTCAGGCCGCCGATCTTACCAGCTTGCGCTGCAATCAAATCGCCTTCCGGCGCCGGTCCGGGACTGCTCTTCGGCATAACGATATAGCCGCCCTTGGCCGAGCCCGCTTTGTACCCGGCAGGCATGGTGGTCTGGTTCACGAACGGCAGTGCGATGCCATCGATGAACACCACACCCGGCGAAGGCACGATCGGGCCGAAACCAGCTTCGCCCGAAAACGCCGCGAATTCCGCGACATTGGGATCCACGCCGGCCACGCCCACCCCTCCTACCAGGATGCCGTTCTTGAAGAGTGGCACTCCGCCAGGATTCACGGCGGTGGGATCGCTATCGTTCAGATCGGCCTTACCAGTGAGGATTCCTAATCCAGGCTGCGATCCGTCGATGGAGCGCGAAGCCGGCACTGATTGGCCGGGAAGGAAATCCGTATTAAATCCGCAGCCTCGATTCGTGTTCTCAATTCCATACAGCGCGGCGTTTCCAGTGAAAGGAATGCCCGGAGGAAAATGAATGCCGCTGATGTAACGCACGGTACGTGACGAAAGCGGAGCTTGACTATTGCTGAAGAAGCTGGCGGTGCGCGCCAGCGCGATGGCAACCTCGTACGTAGCGGCTTGCGCGCCGAAATTGGCTGTCGCGACGGCGGACGCTCCGGGTTTCAGGAACACGGCTAGAATATCGCCTTGCCGATCGGTAACCGCGATTACCATCGGCGCATCTACGGACGCTGCGGTATGCTCCACCACTGTCTGGACATCGCTCGCGCTCAGCGTAGGTAGAGTGGTGGAAGCGCCTCGCGAGCCGATTGAAAACAGGGCGACGGCGGAAACCATCCCAGCCAACGTAATCTTGAGCTGTTTACCGGTCATTAGAAAAGCGCGTTCAAGCTCTTCATCGCCTGTGCGAACTTAAGGCCATTGTACGCGGATGGGTCTTCCACTTGCTCGAAAAGGCCATGAATGGCAGCGCGGATCTGCGCGTCGTTCGCCAGATGATCGTTCTTGGTGTAGGCGATGAACAAAGAATCCAGCGCCATGGTGGCCTGCTCGGCCGAACGCTCGCCTTGCTCGGCAATGGTCTCGGCGTCGGAGGAAATGCCTTTCAGTAGACGCAATGTAGTGGGCTGGTCGAAATGCATCGCGGCCAGCCGTTGCGCCAATCCGTCCGCCACCTGCGCGGCGCTGGCAGCCTGCGCGGCAATTTGTTTTCGATCGGAGCCGAGAGCGGTAACCAGTGCATAGACGCTGTCCACTGAAGAGCGCAGTTGCTCGGACGCTTGCGGGTCTGCTTCCTGAATTACGCGGCGGAAAACAACATAGCGCGACAGGTTCCAGGGCGGATTGCCGGGACGCCGGCCAGGATAGCCGCGCTCCTGCCTCCAACTGTCTTTCGCGGCCGTGAGGTTGTGATGGCACGCGAAACAATCCAACTCCGCATATTCGGGCCAGATGCCGGCTTGCGATTCCCGCGCGACGCGCTTCAGTTGTTCGCGTAATTGCACAGCTTGTCCCACGCCGAGCGAGCGAACTCCCAGCCATGGATCTTTGTCGAAATCTTTCCAATGCGGCGGCATTACGGACATGAAAGAATCCAGCTCAAAATAGAGATCCGGATGCCCGGCCGCGATCAACTCATGGTCCACGAATTTTTCCGATGTTCCCAAGTGGCAGGAGAGGCATTTCTCGCTGCGCTTGATCAGATCGCGCGTGTTGTACATGCCGAGATCGAGCGATTTATCGTACTTCCAATCGCGCGTGGTGTGGGGCCCAAGCCATGCGGATGCCGGCCCATGGCAATTCTCGCAGCCCACGCCGTCGGTGAGATCGAAAGTGCGGCCGCGCATGTCCACGGGAACGTCGAGAGCGTGGCAGGCAAGGCATCTGGCGGCTGTGTCGGGCTTCGGCAGTCCCATGATCTTGGCCATCCGAGTGCCAATGGGATTGGTGAGATTGATGAAAGCGTGCGCGTGTTTGTCGCGCACCACCCAGGTGCTGTACTCGTTTTGCAGCACCGAAGTTTCCTCGCGCGCCTGCACGCTGCCGTGACAAGCGGGCGAGCTGCAGGATCCCGGTCCCGTATATTTCGATGGTTCGGGCGCATCGGCGCCAAGCACCAACCCAGTGACTGCCGCGAAGCCGAGGGCGTACGCAAAACGAATTTGCATTACTAGTTGTCAATTTCACCACAATCGGGAGTGGCATCGCTAGTCGCGCGGGCACGTGCTTGTCTATAATGAAACCTCACGCGATTGTGCGGCTGGAGGGCGGTTGATTTTCGACGATCTCAGAGCGATCCAAAGCCAATACGGTTATCTGCCGGGCGAGCAGTTGGAGGCGATGTCGAAGCGCACCCAGATCCCGCTGTACCGCATTCACGGCGTCGCTGATTTTTATCCGCACTTCCATCTCAAGCCGCCGCCCAAGGTGAATCTTCGCGTCTGCTCGGATATGTCCTGCCATCTTCGCGGCGCGGATGCGCTTGAGACCGGCTTGAAACAACGCTTCCAGGGACTGAACGCCAACGATGTTTTTATCGGCGTGTGTTCGTGCCTGGGGCAATGCGACGGCGCGCCCGCGCTTTCCATTAACGACCACATCTATCGCGGCGCGACACCGGCTCAAGCGGAAGCATTGGTCTTGACGGCGTTGGGTGGCAGCGAGCTGCCGCAGCTTGCGGCGAGTACGGCGGTAAACGGTCTGGCTTCCGATCCCTATAAGGGCACGGAACGCTACGGCGCGCTGCGGCGGCTGGCTCAAACTCGCGATTGGGATGGAGTGATCGGGCTGTTGAAGGCTAGCGGATTGCCCGGCCTGGGCGGAGCGGGATTCGTGACCGGGTTGAAATGGGAGCTGGTGCGGAAGGCGCCGGGCCCCGAAAAATACGTAGTGTGCAATGCCGACGAGAGCGAACCGGGCACCATCAAGGATCGCTTCATTCTGGAGAATCTTCCCAACCTGGTGATTGAGGGAATGATCATCGCAGGCCTGGTGACTGGCGCGCAAAAAGGTTTTCTGTATATCCGTCACGAGTATCAGGCGCAGGAACATATCCTGCAACACGAGATCGAGAGGTGCTATGAGGAGAGTCTGCTGGGAAACGGGATTCTCGGAACGGATCTCGCTTTTGAGCTTGAAATCTTTGTCAGCCCCGGCGGGTATATTTGCGGCGAAGAGAGCGCGTTGATCGAAGCTATCGAAGGGAAACGCGCTGAGCCGCGCAATAAGCCGCCGTTTCCTGTAATTAGTGGAGTTTTCAATAAGCCCACGGCGTTGAATAACGTGGAGACGTTTGCCAATGTGCCGCAGATCCTGATAAACGGCGTGGATTGGTACAAGGCGCAGGGGCAGGGCGGCGCGGCAGGCTTGAAGTTTGTCGGCGTTAGCGGGGATGTGCGCAGTCCCGGGATCTTCGAGATCCCCATGGGATTACCGATGTCGGAGGTGATCTATGATCGCGCGGGCGGAATGGTGGATGGAAAAGCCTTGAAAGCTTTCGCGCCCTCGGGTCCGTCGTCGGGTTACTTGCCCGCGTCCATGGTAGACGTCCGGCTGGATTTTAAATCGTTGGCGGCGGCCGGTTCCATGCTGGGATCGGGCGCTATTGTGGTGTGCGCGGAGGGCCGCTGCATGCTGGACATGGCGCTGAACGCGGTGAAATTCTTCCGCAACGAATCCTGCGGAAAATGCGTGCCGTGCCGCATGGGATCGCAGAAAATGGTGGACATTCTGACGGCCTGGACGCACGGGAGAGGGTCGCGGTCGGATATGGAACTGATTGACGAGCTCACCGATGCGCTGAAGCTGACGTCCATATGCGGCCTGGGCCAGTTCGCGCATGCGCCGTTGAGTTCGGTGTTGCTGCATTTTCGTCCGGAGATCGAAGCGCATATTTTACAGTGGCAGTGTCCCGAAGGTGTTTGCCCGATGCGCGAGGAGCGCGCGATATGATGCGGACAATTGGTTGGCAGGCGAAAGCGCCTGCCCCACGTCTCTCCAGACCCATTGTCAGCAAAGTGGGGCAGGGGCTTTCGCCTGCCAACCCAAAGCCATGAGCGACGTCCAACTCACTATCGACGGCATTGATGTCACAGTGCCCCCAGGCACCAGCGTCTTCGATGCTGCCCGCATGCAAGGGATCGCGATTCCCACACTATGCCACCAGCAAAACGAGACGCCGGTGGGAGTGTGCCGGGTGTGCGTAGTGGATGTACAAGGCGCCCGGGTATTCCCGGCGTCCTGCGTGCGGCCGGCGGAAAACAAAATGGTGGTGTCCACCAATTCGCCGAAGGTACTGCGCGCGCGGCGCACTTTAATTGAATTGCTGATGGCGGATCATCCCAGCCCCTGCGCCCGCCAGCGGAATTCTGGCGATTGCGAGCTGGAAACCCTGGCGCGCCTGGAGGGTATATCCGAGCCGCGCTTTCCCCGCCGGCTTTCCCCGCGCGGGCAGGACAATTCGTCGCTGGTGATCGCCGTCGATCATGAAGCTTGCATCTTGTGCGACCGCTGCATTCGCGGCTGCGATGAAATCCGCCACAACGATGTGCTGGGCCGCCGCGGCAAGGGCTTCATGGCCGGCATCGCGTTCGATTACAACCTGCCCATGGGTAATTCCTCCTGCGTCTCTTGCGGGGAGTGCATGGTTTCCTGCCCCACCGGCGCGCTCACCAACAAGAGCGTTGTGAGAACCGTGCTACCAGGCGAGCCGGTAAATGTTGAAGAACTGCTGGAGCTGCCCTATTTCCAAAAAGTTTCCGGAACGTTTCTGGAACTGAACAAGAGCGCCGTGGTCCGCCGCCATTTCAAAAAAGGCGAGATCGTTTGCCGCGAAGGCGAGTATGGCTCAACCGCGTTCTACATTCTGGAAGGCAGCGCGCAGGTCTATCTTTCGTCGCCGATGGCGCATGTGAAAACGGAAGGCGGCGCGCGCGGATTTTTCAGCAAGCTCACCAGCTGCCTGGCTGGCTCGCATCAGGACCGGCGCGAAGAGGAAGGGCACCGGCCCAGTATTCCCATCGATGGACCGGTGGATTTGCCCTACGACAATCCAGTGGCGATGTTGCACCCGGGCGACCTGTTCGGCGAAATGACGTGCATGAGCCTGTATCCGCGCTCAGCCACAGTCCGTGCCGCCACCGATTGCGTAATGCTGGAGATGCTGCGCAACGTGCTGGACATCATCCAGCGCAACAAGACGCTCAAAGCGCAACTGGATGCCAGCTACAAGAAGCGCGCGCTCGACGACCATTTGCGCAGCGTCCCGATGTTCGCGTCCCTTACGCCGGATTTTATCGATCTGCTGCGCACCAAAGTGGAACTCGTACGCTACGGCAAGGGCGATGTGATCTGCAACCAGGGTGATATCGCGGACAGCTTCTATCTGGTTCGCCTGGGTTTCGTGAAAGTCGCCGAGCCGCATCCGGGCGGAGAGCTGGTGCTGGCGTATCTCGGCCGCGGCGGATACTTCGGCGAGATCGGGCTGCTGGGTGAAGGACGCCGCACGGCCACTTGCACCGCGCTCGATCACGTGGAGCTGGTTCGCATCCACGCCGAAGAGTTCCATCAGATGATGGATCAGTTTCCGGAGGTTCGCCAGAGTCTGGAAGGTCTGGCTCACGAGCGCCAGGAACAAAACCGGCAGCGCCTTTCGACGGCCACCAGCATGCCGCTGGATCATTTTCTGGCGCAGGGTTTGATGGAGGCCCAGAGCCTTCTGGTATTGGATCTGGAGCGCTGCACGCGCTGCGACGCCTGCGTGCGGGCCTGCGCCGACGCTCACGACGGGGTGACGCGATTGATCCGCGAGGGGCTACGATTCGAGAAATATCTGGTGGCTACTTCCTGCCGCCAGTGCCGTGACCCGTTGTGCATGGTGGGCTGTCCGGTGGGCGCCATCCGGCGCCGCAATTCGCTCGAGGTGATCATTGAGGACTGGTGCATCGGATGCGGCCTGTGCGCCAAGAACTGCCCGTACGGGAATATCAACATGCATCCGTTCGAGGTGCTGCAGAGCGACCCCAGTGCGCCTGGCCGGCAGATTGCCGTTAAGAAACAGAAAGCCACGTCCTGCGATTTGTGCACCGAGCATGCCGAGCCGAGCTGCGTGTACGCGTGCCCGCACGACGCCGCGCATCGCGTGGAACCGAACGAATTTTTCCGCTGGTTGGGAACGCCGTTAGAAACGGAGGCCCGGCGGTAGCAGCGCAGATGCGAATCGATAAAACACACCGGCCGTGGATGCTTGCGACGCTTGCTCTGCTGGCGCTGAGCTTGGTGATCTATGTCCTCTTCGCCGTCCGTGCCCCGAGCGGACCTCGCGGTGGCAGCGCGCTGGGACTTACGTTCGGCATCGCTGGCTACGCGCTGATGCTGTACGCGGGGCTTCTGGGGGCACGCAAGAAAGTGCCGGTCTGGCGCCTCGGCCGGGCCCAAACCTGGATGCGGGGCCACATCTGGCTCGGCTTGCTCAGCCTGCCTCTCATCCTGTTCCATGGCGGCTTTGCGTTTCGAGGACCTTTGACCGCGGTGCTGATGTGGCTGTTCTTCATCGTGATCGGGAGCGGCGTGATAGGCGCTTTGGTGCAGCATTATGTTCCCCGCATGCTGACTTCGCGCGTGCCCATGGAAACCATTTACGAGGAGATTCCGCACGTGCGCGCGCAGCTTCGCGAAGAAGCCGATCAACTGGTGTCCACCGTATGCGGGCCGGTGGATACACAGACGCCCGCGGAAGGCGCTGCGGTGAGCTTGTTAGTGGAAATCGAGCAGGAGGATCGCGCGCGGTTTCGCGAAATATATTTGGGAAAAGTGCGGCCGTTTCTTTCCGACCCGGATGCGAAGCAACTGGAGCTGGCCGATCCCCGGCGCGCCGCGGAGGTTTTCGAATCACTCCGCCGGTTACTGGTGGCTTCCGTGCACCCGGTGCTGAAAGATCTGGAAAACATCTGCGAAGAGGAGCACCAGTTGAGCGGCCAGATCCGCATCTATCGTTGGTTGCACGCCTGGCTTCTGGTGCATGTTCCGCTTTCGATCGCGCTGTTGGTTTTGGGTGCAGTACACGCTGTGATGGCATTGCGTTACTGAGGGAGCATGTCGGGACGAACACGCACAACCAAAAAACTGGCGCAGAGGATCAACCTTGATTACTTCAAGGCATTACAAGGGATCCCGCGCTGGCGCCGCATCCTCTCCGTTGTGTTTGCACTGCTTGGTCTGGGCTGGTTGGGCTGGCATGCATTGCGCGGAAGTCCCACGCCCTACAATGCCGGACCGGTGGCGCACTCGCATGCATTGATTGGACAGAAATGCTCCGCTTGCCACGTTTCCACCGCCGGATTCCAGCGGACCGTCACCGATCAGGCTTGCCTGGCTTGTCACGACGGGCCCATCCATCATGGGGAGCAGACGTTTTCGCCGGCTTGTTCGGATTGCCACGTGGAGCACAAGGGTGTGCTGCGCTTGGCCAGCACCAGCGACCGCGCCTGCGCACAGTGCCACGCCGATCTCGCGGCCAAGGATAAGAACGCTCCACCAAGGTTTGTGGCCGAGATCAGCGATTTCAATCGGAACCATCCGGAATTTGCGCCGCTGCGAAGCGGCCAGAAGGACCCGGGCACCATCAAGTTCAACCATCAGGTGCATCTCAAGAAGGAATTGCGTGGGCCGCATGGGACCGTCCAGCTACAGTGCGCGGATTGTCATCGGCCGCAGGGATTGGAAGCAGCGTGGCCCTATGGCGAGGCGGAAGTGACTCCAGCTACTTTCTCCTCTGGGCTAAATATGACATTGCCCAGCCGCGCATATATGTCGCCGGTGAATTATATGAAACACTGCTCGGCCTGCCACACCCTGCAATTCGATCGGCGCTTCCGGGAATCCGTGCCCCACAAAGAGCCGAAGGTGGTTTATGAGTTTGTGGTGAAAATGCTCACTGAATATATCGCCGCGCATCCGGACCAGATTCACACTGTCGACGAACCGGACAAGCGCCTGCCGACGCGTCCAGTGCCTCCGATTCCACGCAATGCGCAGGAATGGGTTGCGCAGCGATTGACCGACGCGCAGTTGTTGCTGTGGCGAAAAGCCTGCAAGGAATGCCACTCGCTGAGCTATCCCGGCAGCATTGAATCGCTTCCCACTGTTGCGAAGGCCGCCATCACGGCGCGTTGGTTGCCGCACGCGACCTTTGATCACGAAGCGCATCAACTGCTGGCCTGCCCGTCCTGCCATGCGCGGGCGAGCCACAGCCAGGAAACTTCGGACGTGCTGATACCAGGCATCCAAGTGTGCCGCGAATGTCACCGCAGCGGCGGGAATGCGGCCGAGGCGCGCTGCTTTGAATGCCACGTTTATCACGACTGGAGCAAGGAGAAACCGGTGAACGCCGGGTATACGGTGCCGCAGTTGGTCGAGTGACCCGCTCTACATCTCACTCAATGCCGCTACCAACGCGCCGCGGGCTGTCGAATGTTGCGGGCTGGCCCCCAAGCGCACCTCTGAAATCGCCACCGGCAACTCAGTTTCCCGCAGGATCTTTTCGAAACGGTCGCGGAAGCCGGCCGCCAGCACGCTGCCGCCGCTCAAGACCAGCGGGATTGGGCGTGTGAGCTTGGGCATGTTATGCGCGCCCGCGAATGCGTCGCGAATGGCTGAGACTAGCGCCTGCAGCATGTCTTCGTAGTAAGTATTGAGTGCTTGATGGATCTTGTTGGCGAAGTGGCCGTTCAGGTGGAACGATTCCTCCTTAATAGTTCTGATACGCGTGGCCGGTTCACCGCGCTGGTTGGCGACGCTCGCGTCAATGAAATCCCCTGCCTTGCCGATGGAGAAGCTGAATACCGGGACTGACAAGTACGCTAGACACACGTTGCACAATCCGCCTCCGCAACTGACGCCGATCCCGGTATAGTTGGAATTTTCCATCTCGCCGTAGACTACCGCCAGGCCTTCCTCGATACTTGTGGCTTCGTAACCTAGATCGTCCAGCATCCGTTTCAGGTCGGCCTCGTGGGCATTCACTTCCTGGGTGGCGCCCAAAGGAGCCGCTGGAACGCTGAAACAAAGTTTCTGGCCCTGCCCGGGCGATTCGGCGGTGAGCAACACCACGATCTCCCGGACCAGTTTCAGGCTGTTGGATTCCCCGGGATTCAAGACGCCGCGCAACATGGGCCGGCGCGTTTCTGTGTGGAACAAATTGGCGAAGCGTTCCGATTCATCGCCGTACACGGTGAGTTCAGAGCCCTGCACAAGATGTGGAATGCGCTCTTTCTTAAGAACACCCTGAGTTAATTTCGAAAACGGCAGCGTTACGAAGGCGTTGAGTTGAGCCTGGTATTGCGTGGTCTTGTCCAGGCGTTGGGCGGTGACGATGCGACTGGTGCCAACGTCGAGCCCGACGGCGGAAGTGTTCGGCTTACTACTGGTATTTGACATTAGTTTCTCTCCCCACTGACGCGATTGCTTCTTTGTACCTTCTTTGAAGAATCTCCCGGTAGTGTTCCAGCGGCATGCCGCGCGCCGCTGCATCACGCTCGATCAAGTCTTCGGCCGCCTGGAGCGCCGGACCCAGCGCACCGCTGGAGCGCAGTTCGTCGCCGGCAGTGAAACCGAAGAGTTCGAGACTAGGTAGCCGGCGCTGATAGTTGTCGCTCAATCCCAAGTCCTGGAACGGCAGATTCGCGGCCCAGTCCGTGTGATATCCGGCGCGCCGGTTGGATGGGTTAATGGAAACCTGTGCGTGCGCCACACAGTTTCTCGCCGCGATTTTATATCGCACTCGCAACATTTCTACTAAGATCCGTCCGGCATGCACTTGGGCGGCATTCACGGGCGGGCCGTCCCCAGCCCGGCTAGTGGCCTCAAACGCCACGCCCAAGAAACTCTGGTTGAGATTGAGATAGACCCAGGTCTGGTCGGCCCAGACGGAATGACCGGCATGGTTGGCATAATCGCTTTCCCGCACCACGCGGAAAACGCGGCCGAATCTATCGATCACGAAGTGATAGGCGTGTTTACGGCGCACGTACTCCAGCAAACCCTCGCCAGATCGCCTTAAAGTTCCGTTCTGGCCCTCTTCGAAGGGGGCGATGTGGCTCTCAGTGGTATGGAAAACGATCCCGGCTGGGTCGAAGCGTAACCTGGCCGGGCGCGTCTCCATCCCTTCGCGGGAAAGGGACAGATAGGCCCTCGGCTGGGTATTGGTGAGAAACTGGTTCTCTACACGAAGTCCATTGCTGTATAGTTCAAAGCGATCATTCGCCTCTACCAGCCAAACGCGTCCTGGAATACTATCGACTTTCGGCGACTTAGGAATGGTCTCGACCAGATGTGGCTGTATCGCAGGTTGTGTTAGTGTTGCGCTGGCCCACGTCAGACCCAGAAATGCCAAGCCTACCAGTGCTAGGGCGACCGCAATTAGCGAGAACTTCTTCCGATCACGCGCCGGGCTGGCGCGCGCACGTTGCAGGAAGCGCAGGCGCTTAACGGGGTCAGAAGCCCAGGTAGCGCGCCACTCTAGCACACGCGCGGAGATCCCACGTATTCCAACTGGGACTATTCCCACGAAGCATTAGTGGGCCGATGGGCCGAAGCTTCTCAGAAAAAAAATGCGGTGACAGGATACTCAATTCCCGATTTCCGAAGTGGCGGATTGTTAGCCAATGTCACCAGTTTTTCCAAGTTGTGGGAACGGGGCCGCGGTGGAGCAAGGCCACGCCCTGCCAAAGTGTGTTATCAGACGGTTCTCGCAAACAGCGGACGAACCAACGGTTTGCTGCGCGCCGGAAGGTCACTCCGTCGATGTCTTGGCACCAGGCCCCTAAATCTCGATTCTGGGAAACCTAAGTGACATTGGTATACGATCGATATATCGATAAGATTAGCCCGAGTACCGAAATCGGGGAATGAGTATCCTGTCACCGCATTTTAACTTTACTCATAACGCAATGCTTCCATGGCATCCACGCGACTGGCCCGGATAGCCGGGATATATCCCGCGGCGCAGGCGACGGTCGCCAGGCCAATCGTTGCCAGGACCAGCGTCGCGGGGTCCGACGCTGTAATGCCGTAAAGCTGCGCCTGCACCAGGCGAGTTAGCGCGATCGCCGCACCCAACCCCAGCGCGATTCCAATAGCTACCAGCGTCAGCACTTCGCGCATCACGATCCAGATCACGTGTTTCTGGAACGCACCTAACGCCATCCGGATCCCGATCTCTCGCGTGCGCCGAGTTACCGTATAGGCCATCACGCCGTACAAGCCGATTACAGCCAGCAGCGTCGCCAGGAATCCGAACACCGTGGATAGGCTCGCGATCAGGCGCTCCACCAGCAGCGAATTCGAAACTTGCTCATCGAGAGTCGTCATGGCGTACATCGGCAGGTTGGAATCCAGCGCACGAACCTTGGCGCGCACCGCCCCAAGAAATTGCTCAGGCGCGAGCGTCGTCCTCACATACACAGTCATCGCGCCTACGTGGTGTTCTGTCATGTAGGGAACGCAAATCTGCGCGGGCGTTTGGTCACGGACGCTGGTGTACTTGATATCTTTGAACACACCAATGATTTCCATGTCGGTTTTCGTAGTCGGATCGATGCCGAACCCGACGTGGCGGCCGATGGCTTGCCCAGCGGAGCCGAAGTAGCCCTTTGCGAGCTTTTCGTTGACTAATACGACGGCGGACAGCCTTCGATCCGGTGGCTCATGCAGAATGGTGGCCGTGTCTTTCACGGTAAGATCGCGGCCTGCCAGAATCGGTACGCCGAGCGTCGATAGATATCCGGGGCTGATCGAGTTCACGTACGCATCCGGTACCTCGTTGGCCTTCAAACGGTGCCCTTCGACGGTTATCCAGAGATCCCAACCATCGCCCTCCAGAATCCGCTTCCCCGCGAGGCCTGTGGATCGCACTCCTGGCACCGAGTTCACCTCTTCCACCAACCGCTGATAGAAGGCCTTGGCGTTCTCGGTGGTATAGCCGTTCGTGCTGGGATCTAGGTTGAATGAAACCAGATTACTGGTGGAAAAGCCGGGACCAAGTTCCCGTAGGTTACGTAGGCTGCCAACGAACAAACCAGCGCCCACCAGCAGCAACAGCGATAGCGAGACTTGGGCAACTACCAGCCCCTTACGGAACCGCACCTGGGCACCGCCTCCCACGATTCCTCCCACTTGATCTTTCAGCGTCGGCGCGACGTCGGGCCGCGTGCCCTGCAAGGCGGGAAATAACCCGAAAAGGATGCCGGTGAGCAACGAAACCACCGTGGTGAATCCCAAGACACGCAGATCGGGAGTGGTGGAAAGCTGGAGCGAGATGGTTTCGGATGGAAGCAGCGCCATCAGCAGCCGATCTGTCCAGAGCGCCAGCAGCAATCCCAGGCAACCGCCGATGCTCGATAGCAGCAAGCTCTCCACTCCAAGCTGCCGCATGATGCGGACGCGTCCGGCGCCCAAGGCCAATCGAATCGCAATCTCTTTCTGCCGCGAAGTAGCGCGCGCCATCAGCAGACTCGCCACATTCGCGCACGCTATCAATAGGACGCCACCCGTAATCGCCATCAAGGCCCACAATGGCGTGTTAAGCTCCCGGCGCAAATCGGACCGGCCTTGGGAGCCGGGCCATACTTCGATGATGCTCTTCAGAAATCGCGTGCGAACGTCAGCCGATGCATTGTTGAACGCCGCCTCTTTCACTTCCATTTCGAGCATCGCGTGGAAAAACGGCTGCAGCGATGCTTCAGCCTGCTGGCGAGTTACGCCCGGTTTCAAGCGTCCGTAAGCGTGGACCCAACGCAAGCGGCGGTTTGTGAAATTGGGCTCCTCCAGCATCGGCATGGCGTCCTCGCGCATCATGATCGGGAGAAACACTTGCGTGGAGTAGCCCAGCTCCATACCGTCGAAATCTTTTTGAGCCACGCCGATTACCTTGTAATTGTGGCCGTTCATGACTACGGTCTTGCCGGCCATGGAGAGATCGCCCGCGAAGTGGCTTTTCCAATACGAGTAGCTCAACATCAACACCGGATGACCGTTCGGAATGCGGTCGTCGCCGGTCGTTAGGGTGCGTCCGATAGCCGCGCCCACTCCCAGTACCGGGAAATAGCTGCCGGATACCAGCTCTGAGATGACGCGCTCGGTGTGGCCTTGGTAGCCCAAGCTCACGTGCTCCTGATAGCGGCAGAGCATGTCCGTGAAGACGGAATTGTGTTCTTTGAAATCGCGGTACATCGGATAGGAGAGAGCGTTGTCGGCCCAGTTGCCGCCATAGTGAAAGCCTTTCGCAGTGAGCAACACCAGTTGCTGGGGATTTTTCACCGGAAGCAAGCGCAGCAGAATCTGATCCAGGAACGTGAAGATAGCGGTGTTCGCACCGATACCGAGCGCCAGCGAGAGGACGGCCACGCCGGTAAAAACCGGGGATTTCTTGAGAGTTCGCAGCGCGAATTGAAGATCGTTCCAAAGGCCATGCATGGATTGTTGGACTCCTCCTGAGGATGCATTACCGGCCTATGGCGGAGAGGTTACGCCACCCCACGTCTATTTTGGATGTGGAATGACGTCTTCGATGCGGTAGGTGTCACCGGCGATGGTGAAATAGAAACGCCAGGCGCGGTTCACACGTGCCTGCCAAACATCTGCGGCCTCGTCATACTTCTTCGCATGAAGCGACGGATGGAGGAGGTTGTCTTCGAGGAATCGGAGTTGTTTATAAAACGCCGCTCAACTGCCGCAGGCGCATCTTCAGTGACTCGATGGCACGGTCGGACAGAACAACATTCACGGATGGGAAGTCTTGCGCTTACCAGTCCGGCGAGCCCGCACTTCCTTGCGGAGGAATCTGACGGCTTCATCCGCCGTATTGAACGGGCCATAGTACGGCCCCTTGCGTGCCTCCGCTAACCTTGCGTCAATACTCCGGCGTTGTTCGGACGTATATTCATCAGTCGCCGGTGGTTTCGCCGTGATAGTAATCACACCACCGCTGACTCGGAACTCCAGCTCGGCGCGCCGGGCTAAACCGGCTCGGCGCTGAACAGCGGGCGGTACAACTAGCGGTGTTTTGTTCTTGACGGTGACAGTCATGGACATTTGTGTCCTTGCAATGGAAGCATAGCACCGCTGCTATCGCGCCCGCTTGCGCTTTTCCAGCGCCTCTGCCCAGGTCGTCACAATGAACCCTTGCTCCTTCAAGAAAGCCTTGAACCGAGGGTCCAGCATGGCCAGCATGTCCGCTTTGCGAATGGGCCCGGAACTAGAGATGTGCGCAAATACCTCAGACGGGGCC